>JAGWGW010000031.1 GCA_028867135.1 Microcaldota archaeon
CTATGGCCCGCAAGATAGCGCCGACCACGAAATAGGAGCCAAGTATAGAGAAAGGCATTATGAAATAGAGCGATATCAGCAGGCAGGCGGCAAGCGCAATGGCCGCAGCAGTTTTCACCATCCTTCTGCCCTGTATGCCTTCAGCATATTTTTTCATCAATGCTCCCGGTACGAACATGCCGTAGGCAGCGAATATGACCATGGGAACCGCGAATATGGCATTGAAGCGGAGCACAGAACCTTGCAGTATGCCTGTTATGGCAACATACGATGCTATCGCCAGGAACGCTGGGCTCATGCTGAGCCGCAACGCCCATGCCTTGTGGTGCTCCTTGTCCTCTGCGTAGTGCGCAAGGAACAGGAAGAAGAGGATGCCAAGGGGTGCAAGAAGCAGCTGTATGTTCAGTATGCTTGCAACGAAGCTCAGCGTCGTGGGCTGCAGCTCGAGCGTTGTCTGGCCTATCGCCTTCTGCCCGAATATAGTATTATAGTAATGCGCGAACAGCCCCGAAAGCAGCACAACGCTTATAACCAGGCATGCAAACACGGCAATGGCCCTGTTCCTGTGGCTGATGAGGACCGCGAACCTCCCCTTGTCCATAAGTGCGTAATATGCCAGCAAAGATCCTGCCAGAACCGGAATGTACAATATGAAGAAGTCAAGGCCTGTCATTGGCAGGCTGGACCTCGAAAGGCCAATATAGGCGTAGAGGTGCTGGAGAAGATAGGCAAGCAGCAGACCTAGAACAGCAACAGAATTCATCCTTAGCAGCTTCTCCTTGCCTGATATGAAGGCATATACGGATATGAGCGCAGTTGCCATCAGGTACGTTGCATACGTGTAAGGAAATCCGTTCCATACCATGGAACCCAGGCTGAGGACAAAGGCTGAGAGCAGCATAAGGTGATAATCGGTTCTCTTGCCCTCTCCCTCAACTCCCTTCAGCATGAGGTAGAGGGAGACGAGCAGGAACGGGCTTATGAAGCTGTCCCCCCTGTATTCAGTTCCTGAGGTCCTTGACAGGCTGCCTATAGAGACAGCGGCAAGGAATAGGACAAGGAGTCCGAACCAGGAATTCTTGGACAGCCTTCTCGAAAGAAGGTAGGTTCCAAGGATTGTCAGCACCCCGAAGAAGATGGGGACAAGCCTCATGACTGTATAATAGCTTATTCCAATGTATCTGAGGAAGAAGTATGGTATTGCGCTTGCGTATACGATTCCAGGCGCTTCTCCTATATGGTTGTGGACCGGAAATCCTGAAAGATAGGAGTATGCGGGCACTACGAAGCCGTTCTGTATGGTCTCCCTTAATATCGAATAATAGAAGTAGACGTCAGGCTCGAAGAAGCCTGGGTGCTTGAGCATGATTGCCCTTATGTATATGCCCATAAGCACGATCAGGATTGCAAGTACGAGGAAGAGGTTCCTGCCTTTGAGCTTCTCTAGCATATGAACACGAAGACCATAAGCTATATAATAAGAAGATTATAAATGTTCTTCTGGTGCTCCAAAAGCCTTATGCCTTGCACAGGTCAAAGGGAAAAGCTATATGCTCCGGATAGCTTTATAAGACAAATGGCGAAGTTTTCGGTGCACAAAGAAGGGTACTACATCAAATGACGAATATTTATCAGGAATATACAAATTAAAAGATAAGGATAACAGCACCCTTTAAATACTTTACATTTTAGATATAGAACACAAAATAATGTTGAAAGTGGGCTAAATGAGAACCAAAAACGCAAAGAGAATAGCCGCTGTTGCGGCAAGCTTACTCATGGGTCTTGCATT
>JAGWGW010000009.1 GCA_028867135.1 Microcaldota archaeon
TGTTCTCCTCGTCAACGCAGAAGAGCATCTTTATTTTTTTATCCCGTATCTGGTCCACTGCAGTTAGTATGGCCGCCATGCCCCCCTTCATGTCGCATGAGCCCAAGCCGAATAGCGCATTGCCCTTTGCTGTCAGTCTGAACGGATTGGTGTGCCAATTTCCATAATCTGGCACAGTATCCAGATGGCAATAGAACAGCACCGAACCATTGCCTGTTCCGCGCTCGGCAAGAATATTGTACCTAGTCTTTGACAGGTAGTCTCTCCGTGTTGCGAAGCCCATCCTTTTGAGTCGATGCTCCACGAAGACGGCGAGCCCTTTTTCATTAGGAAAGATGGAATTTATGCGCACAATCTCTGACAACAGTCTTTCCACATCCATGAAACCAAGCTATTAGAACCTTAGGGCTTCTTTTATGGGGGCTCTGAGCGCTTCGCCCTGAAGATATGTCACTGCAAAATCTTTTAAGTTGCCGTCTATGCTTACGTGGTTCGAAAGCATGCCCGTGAAGTGCCTACCCTGCAGCAGCGCGGTTTTTATCAGCGATGGGTTCTGCACGTTAGATTCCGCAAACACCAGGTCTGTCGGAGCCGTTCCCCTCACGCTATCTCTTATAATATCGTTTATAAGGGCGGTGGAAAGCTCGTAGTAAAGGCCGTTGCCCTGGTGCCTTTCCAGTATTTTGGCGTCTGTTATCTCTACAAGTCTGAGCTGTTCCCCAGTATTCAGGGTGATTGTGACCCGTTCGGCTATGCATATCCCTACAACCGCCTGTTTGAAGTCTCCGGTGCCCGATAGATGTATGACTCCGAGGAGCGCGTGCGGGTTGTTCATCACCCTAGCTGCGCTTTCTGCGGTATGGCCGAAGCTGCGCAGGAGGTTTGCAACCTCTGTCCTATGCTCCTGTGAGAATATTGCGCTGTTGCTTCTGTCGCCGTTGGAATACAATCCTATTGAATATGTGCCTTTATATGGATCATGAAACTCTGTTTGGCTCATTGGGTCGGTGGCCAGGTTCTGCACATCCCTGGTATACTGTCTCTCCTGCGTGTTGTAGCCCATGTACACCATTGAATATCTTTCATTCACCGGTATTACAGCCTCGACATTGGCTGTTGTGAACAGGTCGTCTCTCAAGGCGTTTACGAGATAAGGATTTATCAGCGTCCTTACCGTTATCCTGCTAAGATCCTCTTTTGCAATCCTCCCTTTTCCATATCTGAGAACGTGCGTCATGAAGTCGATGCTTTTTGCATCGGTTATTGGGGTTATTGGCCTATCCCTAATGCTCCTCAACGGTTCATCCCTGTAGCCCACAAGACCTCTCCTCCGCCCGTCAGTGGCGAATGCGACGTGACCTACTGAGCCGAAGCTGCTTGTATCCAGCCTATTTCTGAATAGGGATTTGATGACTATATCCTGCTGTTCCCTTGTTTGCCATGCCATATTGAGCGCCTATTCTCAGTATAATGATTTGCAACAATAGTGAATTGGCTGGTATTTAAATATTCGTATTTGGATTACGAATATCGTAGAATTAGTCGTTCTTTAGTACGATTGTCGTAGATGTATCCTCAACGCCTTCAAGCTTCCTTATGGTCTCAACTAAGCTGTTCGTGCTGTCGATCGAGGACGCTGCGACAAGGCAGAATATATCGTAATTTCCAGATACCTCATACACATGCTCTATTCCAAGGTTCTTAATCTTGAGGGCAACTTCAGATGTTGGTACAGATCTTGATGTTGCGACCATGACTATGGCCCGTACATCCTCCTTCGTGTCTATGGTAAACCTTTCTATCACACCGTCCTTGACCAGCTTGTGGACCCTAGCTCTTATTGCTCCCTCGGTAAGATTGAGCTCTTTTGCAATGTCGACGAATGGCTTCCTGCCGTCAGCCTTGAGAATTGAGATTATCTTCTCGTCTGTTGCGTCCATCAGTTCCTTATTCGGATTACGGCTTTAATTACCTTTTTGTTGCGTTTATCGTAATAAAACTCCGAATCGAATACCCTGCCGTGGAGCATCGGCACTATCCAGTACTTGTCATCATCCCACATCTCCCCGTATGGCAGCTTGTCGAAATAGAACCATTTGAGCCTGCCTTCGTCAGTACGCCTCATTCTGCCGGAGAAGCTGCTGGTGGAGAACAGTGATACGTTGAATACCTTGCCATAAACGTGGAACATGAGCGTTCCATGGTAGAATGGCTTCCTTATCCTCAGTCCGCTCTCTTCATAGACCTCTCTTATGGCGCCGTTCGATGCGCTCTCTCCTTTCTCTATCTTGCCGCCAAGGCAGTTCCACTTACCCTTGCTCACACCCCTTGTCGCGAGTTTTAGCAGCATTCTGCCTTTCTTCCTGTCTATAATGTGGCAGTTGGTGGCACGTACGGTCATTTGATCGCTTACAAAATCGACATTCGCATTTATATTGGTTTGATGCGTTATCCGTTCAATGGAGACCAGAGGCCTCGTCATATTCGACATAGACCATACGATGACTGAGAGCGGCTCAGGAACCGATCCCTTCTACTTCGCTGTCAGTAAGGTCTTCGGCATAGAACCTGCCAAGGACTTCAAGTTCGAAACTGGAAAGGCAGATGTTATATACCTTATGGAACTGTCAAGAGCCTCTGGCATAGACCAGATAGAGATAGAGAAGCGCATGCAGGAACTTTACGCTGCGCTGCTCGACTTCTGGGAGATTAACGGCAAGAGGCTGTACAGGCTCGCTGGAGTGAAGGAGATATTGGAATATCTAAAGGGTTCTGGCTATGCACTTGCCGTGATAACCGGGAATATAGAGAGGACTGGAAGGAAGAAACTGGAACTGGCAAACGTTCTTGGGTTCTTCGACATGGACATATGCAGTTTCGGAGACGCGTTTGTTACTAGGGGCAGACTGATAGAGGAGACCATAAGGAAGGCGGAGCGCAAGTACGGAATTAGAATCGACAAGAGAAAGGTGCTGTATTTCGGCGACTCTGCGCTTGACGTAGCTGCGGCCAAGGAGGCCAAGGTCAGGATATGCGCGGTCTCCACTGGAAAGCATACTATGGAGCACCTTAACGGAAGCTCACCGGATTTCCTGCTCAAGGACCTGTCGGATACGGCCAAGGTCATTGGCATTGTCAGGACCGTCTGCGGCTAGATGCTTAAAAGTTTGGCGGGGGCGAGATTTGAACACACGACCTCCAGATTTCTAAGATCACAGCAAAATGCTCATCACTCATATTGCTTAGCATATGAGTCTGGCGCTCTAACCAGGCTGAGCTACCCCGCCAATGCTGTAATATCCTCTTCTTTACTTTATATATTTTGCCTATCAGAAGAGGCTGAGCGCGACTGCTCCGGCCACCATTATCAGGAATCCGAAGAACTGCATGCCGTTCATCCTGTCCTTGTATATGAAGTATGAGAGTATGGCGACCACCATCGGGGTCAGGGCTGAGAGCGCGCTTCCGAGCGTGAGATAGTTGGATTTTATTATGATGCTGAATGCTATGTCTCCGCTGCCGTCGAGGAAGCCTCCAAGCAGCACCAGGGCAATAAGCGACAACGCCAGCTCGCTCCGCCTGAACCTCGGGAGCTTTATCGCATGGCCCTTTTTCAGCACCGTGGACAGGTACAGGACCGCTATCACCAGCCCCATTATCCTGGATATGACAAGGGGAGTAAATGTATCAGCAGATGAGGTTATGGAATAGTTCATCAGTATCCAATACGCTGTGAACGAGACGTTTGCGAGAAGCGCTGGTATCAGCCTTTTATTGAGCCTGAGGTCCTCTGTGGTTATGACGAAGAGGACGCCGAGGAATATGACCGAGATTCCCACAGCCTCTATTGTTGTGATCTTCTGACCTAGGATTAGAAGTCCAAATGTGACAAGCAGCGCAGGCTGCACCTCCGACAGCACGTATGCGTTTGTCAGCTGCTCTGTTTCAAGGGACCTGTATATCAGGAAAAACCCTACGAACAGGAACAGGCCTGCGGAAACTGCTGTGGCTATGCTGAAGTACGTGACCTTTACTGCGAAATTGCCAAGAGCCATTGTGATGACTATGGGCAGCACTCCCAGCGCTATCATGGTTATGCTGGGCAGGATGTTGCCCAGTTTGACTGCGAGCCTTTTCGCCACGATGTTGGCGAATGCCCACAGCGCTATGGCAAAGAGCGTTGCAGTAAAGCCTATGTCTATCATCAGAATCAGCCAAGAGGGGATTATATATTATATGAGAAAGTATAAAATCTAATAAATGGCCTTGGTAGTGTAGTGGCTTGCATAGGGGACTGTGGATCCTCAGGTCCGGGTCCGATTCCCGGCCAAGGCCTTTTACATTGTTTGCTTTCGGAAGCATCTGCTGTCTTTAAATATCATTGCGGGATTGCATTTACATTCAAGGTATAGGCTTCTTTGGGACCTGTTTAAATACCTTGCTTTTCTACTATATTTGGTGGTTAGGGTCTAACCTTAACACAATGGGTTGTGGTGTTCCTATGGTCGATTCAGAGAACAAGAATGATGCTTTGGCGCAGACGGAGGTAAAGGCTGCTGCAAACAGCCTGCCTGCAGAAACCCTTGATTTCTTCAACGGCGATGAGATCAGGGCAAGGGTATTCTACGAGAAATACGCACTGAAGGACAAGGATGGAATAACAGTGGAGAAAACCCCAAGGGAGCTCTGGGACAGGGTCTCGAGGGAGATAGCCAGCGTGGAGAAGGGGGAGAAGAAGGCCGTATGGCAGGAGAGGTTCAAGTGGCTGCTTACGGATTTCAGGTTCCTTCCTGGCGGGAGAATACTTTTTGGGGCAGGGCAGTCGAGGAAGAGCACACTCCTGAACTGCTATGTCATTCCTGTAAAGGATGACACCATCGAGGCGATATTCGACTGGTGCAAGGAGGCTGCAAGGACATACAGCTATGGAGGAGGAGTCGGCACAGACATAAGCATACTCAGGCCTAGGAAGGCTCCGGTGAACAACTCCGCTGTTGTTTCCACGGGCTCAACATCATTCATGAACATATTCAGCGAAACGACGCACACGATAGGCCAGCAGGGAAGGAGAGGGGCGCTAATGATCACTATGAGCGTCGACCATCCGGACATACTCGACTTCATAAGGATAAAGAGGAACCTGGGCAACGTAAGGTATGCGAACATAAGCGTAAAGATAACAGACGAGTTCATGAGGGCTGTAAAGGAAGACAAGGAGTTCACGCTCAGGTTCGAGAACAAGGTTGTTGGAAGGATAGAGAAGAAGGTAAATGCAAGGTTCCTGTGGAACGAGCTTGTGCAGTCAGCAAGGGACTGGGCGGAACCCGGCCTCGTTTTCTGGGATACAATGAAAAAGTATTCCCCAAGCGAATACAACGGCATGGAGATAATAAGCACCAATCCGTGCAGCGAACAGCCGCTGCAGCCTTATGGCGCGTGCGACCTTGGAAACCTTAACCTTTCGGCATTCGTGATCTCGCCCTTCACAAAGAGCGCATCTCTTGACTGGGCAAACCTGGAGACAGCGACAAGGTATGCGACAAGGTTCCTTGACAACGTCCTTGATTACAACGATGATAAGCACCCGTTGAAGGAACAGACCCTTGCGGGCAGGAACAGCAGGAGGATAGGGGTAGGCATAACCGGACTTGCTGATATGTTCGTCAAGCTCAGCATAGCGTACGATAGCGATGAAGCGCTAAGTTTTGTTGATGAATTGTTCAACAGGATAAAGGTCTGGTCCTACGACGAGAGCATAGAGATAGCCAAGGAGAAGGGCTCGTTCCTGATGTTCGACAGGGACAAGCATCTCAGCATGCAGTTCATAAAGACCCTGCCAAAGGAGCTGCAGGATAAGATATACAACAATGGCTTGAGAAACGTGGCGATACTTACAGTACCGCCTACAGGCAGCGTCTCGGTTCTTGCAGGGACATCGAGCGGCATCGAGCCAATATTCGCATTCAGTTATACGAGGAGGAGCGAATCGCTGAGCCAGAGCGAGTTCAAGGTCTACCATCCGCTTGCATTTGAATACATGAGGCTGTTCAACATCGCTGACGAGAAGGACCTTCCTGAATTCTTCGTTCCTGCGCACAAGATACAGGCGGATTTCAGGGTAAAGCTGCAGGGAATAATCCAGAAGCACATCGACAGTGCGATATCATCAACTGTAAACCTTCCAGAGGAAACGACAGCCGAGGAGGTCGGCAAGATATACTTCCAGGCCTGGGAGGCCGGCTGCAAGGGAATAACTGTTTACAGGGAAGGGTCGAGGGAAGGGATACTCATAACTGATGAGCAGCAGAAGAAGAACGCGAGCAAGCAGGAAGCAAAGATGGAGGCGGAGCAGGTGCACCATCTAAGCGCCGAGTGGAAGCGTGAGAGCGTTCTCACAGGCCAGACAATGAAGATAAGGATGCAAGAAGGGCCTTTGTATGTAACTGCAAACTACGACAACACCCAAATAAGAGAGGTGTTCGTTACTCTTGGATCTTCTGGAAGCGAGGAGAGGAGCTACTGCGAGGCGATGGGAAGGCTGATAAGCAAGTACCTGCAACAGGGAGGAGACATACGCGAGATAGTGGATACGTTGAGAGGCATAAAGGCCAACTCGTCGATAAGCTACGACAAGGGCATGAAGATATACAGCGTGCCGGACGCAATTGCGAAGGCGCTTGAGGTAATGGCAGGTCTGGTGGAACCGACAAAGGCCGCAAAGCTGCTCAAGGACGATGCAAAGCAAAAAGAGACCATAATAGACGGGGTTCAGAAGTCCGTTGTCAAGCCCGGAATGTTCGAAGGCAAGGAGATAAGGGCAGGGGTATGCCCGCACTGCAGCGAAAGGACTCTTGTGAACGAGAACGGCTGCTTCACCTGCAAGAGCTGCAGCTACACCAAGTGTGAATAGAGACTTATTTTATCTTTTTCGGCCATAGTTAGTCTATGCCGGCAGATTTGAAATCACAGTCAGCAATGGAATACCTGATGACGTATGGATGGGCGATACTCGCAATCGCCATCGTCATGGTCTCGCTCTATTCCCTCGGGATATTCAACCTAGGAAGCCTGCAGCCCACTGCAACTCCGGGTTCCTGCCAGGTGATAAGGACCGCTGCGCAGACGAGCCTCGCGGGGCAGTGTAATAATCTTATACCGAAGTACGTGGGGCAGTTCAACGGAGCGAACAGTTATGCTGATATCGGAAACTCTTCATCTCTCAACCTGATAAGCGCGTTTACAATTACCACATGGGTAAGCCCCAGATACCCTCCCAATTCGAATGTCGCATATGGCCAGTTGGCGGCCAAGACAGATTCGCAAGGGGCAGGCGGCTATGAGTTTGGATGGCTAGGGAACCAAAATCCATGTGCACCAATATATGTCACGAACGGCCCAAGCACCCTGAATAGCAACCAAAACATATGCACAAGCGGATGGTCCTTCATAGCTATGACCTTTGATGGGACAACGACCGTATTATACATCAATGGGCAGGCGCATGGCAGCAATAGCGGCATATCCTATCCTTCGAGCATACAGCATACCGGAATAGGAAGGGCACCTGGCAGGACAGGATACCCGTATAATGGTCTGATTGCCGATGTGCAGATTTATAACGCATCTCTTGACAGCTCGTCTCTCCAGACACTCTACAAAGAGGGAATCGGAGGGGATCCGATAAATCTGAATAATCTTAAAGGATGGTGGCCGCTCAACGGCGATGCGAACGACTATTCAGGGAATAACAACAAGGGCGTGCCCAACAACATCGTATGGAATGCGAACTGGCAATCTGGATATACGCAGCCTACATCTTAGAAACAGTTTATGCAGGGGAGATGAAAAGGATGTTTCCTCCCCTTAGGAGTATTGTTCCGAGCTTCGCCTTCAGGTTTCCTTCGTCAAGCTCTTCAGCAGTGTCTATGACTATGTTCATGTGCGCATCGAACGAGACTACCTTGCCCCTTATGTCTGTTCCATTCTTCAGCCTTATCAGCACCTGCTGGCCTATTGCCTTGTTGAGCAGGTCGAACGGCCTTTCATTTGTCAACGTCAAAACCCCAATATTCTTGCTTATATGGCAAAGGATAAATTATTATAACTAAGTGCGTTTCAGCACTTTTCCGTCCCTTGCTATCAGCGATTCCTGCTTTGGATACCTCGCGGACTCTTTCAGCACAGCAGCCGTGAATTTTATTCTGTCCTGAATCCTCCTTACGCTGTTCTGCATCCTGAATCTTCGTTGCTTGTTCGGATGCTCCATGCTCAATCCTTCTTGCTCTTTATCTTTGCCATGTCCTCCTTCTTTATCGTGAGCCTTACGGATCCCGTTCCGATAGGAATCTGCTTGCCTACGAGTATGTTCTCGGTCACCCCTTTCATCGGGTCCACCTCCCCATACGCAGCCGCATGGATGAGATGCTTGACCGTTTCCTCGTAGGCGGCCCTTGCGAACACAGAATTCTTCTCTCCGCTGAGCCCGTGCCTCCCGACCCCTTTCGGAATTCCGCTCGCGGTCATCGCGTCTGAGATGAGGTACAGATGCCTCTGGTTTACCGATATCTTCTGCTCGTCCAATGTTTTCTTGAGCTCGTTTGCGAGCGCGTTCCTTGCCGCCTCTATTCCGAAGAGCCTGTAAACCGCGAATATGTCGTTCGTGGTTATCCTTGACTTGTCGATGCCTGCAACATTGATTATGCCCTCCATGTTGCTTCCTGCAGCTACAAGGTAGAACTCTCCGGTCTTTTCCTCCTTCCTTATCATCACCTTTCCTGCGCCCTCTATGCCGCTTATTACGCTCTTCTGGATCTTGACCGTCGTTGCCCTTATCAGCTTGAGGTTCTTGGTGTGCATGTGCACTGTGACGGATTTCTCGTCCTCAGCCTTGGCATCAACCTCGAGGAGCTTCTCCAGCCTTGCGGCTACCTGCTTCGGGGTCAGGCCCTCGAGCTCGAGCTCCTGCTTGTTGAACAGGAACCTTATCGTGCCCTTGGAGAAGTTCTCTATTGTCCTTCTTATTATGTTGGACATGATCACCTCGTTGATCTTCTTCTGCATCTCCTCCGCCTTGTCGAAGCTCTTGTTTATGCTCTTCTCCAGGTATATGTACGTTACGGGGGTTGCGGGCTTCTTCTTCGCGTCCACGAGCTCCACTATCCTTGGAAGCCCTGATGTCGAAATCGTCGATTCTATTCCTGCAAGGTGGAACGACCTGAGGATCATCTGCGTTCCAGGCTCTCCGACAGATTGCGCGGCTATCATCCCTACGGGCTCGCCGTACTGGACCATGTACTTCTCCTTGTTCTTATCGATGATGTTCTTGGCCATTTTAATCGCTCTTCTTTGCAGATATCTTGGAGAGCTGCACGTTTATCGGGTTTATTGCGTCTCCTCCGTATATTGTCTGGATTATGTTGTTGCTTGCGTCCCTCACGCTGTAATCGTCATCTATGCAGTAGTCCTGCAGCGCGTTGGACAGCCTTCTGTACAGGTATCCCGACCTTGCGGTCAGCAGCGCCTTGTACACCTCCGAGCTCCTTGAACCGACGGCGTGCATGAACAGGTCTATGGGCGCGAGCCCCGAATAGTAGCACGTTGCCACGAATCCCCTTGCCCCTGGCTTGATGTCGTTGGGCACTATGTGCGGCAGCACCCTGTTGCTATAGTACCCTCTCTTGATCCTGCCGCCTGAAAGCGTTGCCTGCTGGCCGAGGAACATCGTCATCTGCTCTATGTTCAGTATGCTCCCTCTTGATCCTGCCTGGGCCATCTGGAACGCGTTGTTGTCCTCATGCTCGTACTTTGCAAGGACTCCGCTGGCCTTCTCCCTGACTAGGTTAAGCTCCGCTATGATCATCCTTTCCAGCGACTCCCTCAACGTGTAGCCCATGAGCGCCTCGAGCTTCCTTGCCTTGTAGTCCCTTATCAGCTGCGTGCACTTTTCAAATGTCTCGGTGAGCAGCCTCGTCCTCTCGTCTTCCAGCTTCTTGTCCGTCTTGTACTCCTTTACGCCCACTGTGGTGCCTGCCAATGTTACGTAGGCGTCTGCAACCTTGGATGATACGAATATGAACCTCTTGAGCTCCTGGGGCCCGTAGTCCTCCCCGATCTTTGTCATGAGCGGATTCCTGCCCCTTCCGTAGGTGTCCTTGTTGAGCGTCCCCTCGATCAGCCTTCCGTTCTTCACTGTGAAATGGCCGGTGCCTGTCTTCATCTCGAAATCGAGGCCCCTCGGAAGTATCATTGAGAAGACGTCCTTGCCCTTGTACATGCCGTTCTTCTCGGGTTTAGGGAGCTCGTATATGCCTGCAAGCGAAAGCAGGTAAGCCGTCTCGGGCTTTGTAAGGTACGTCTCGTCCCTTGTGAGCAGGTACATGCCGGTTATGCCGTCTTCGTTGTTTGCGATTATGACCTCTCCGTCCCTAGGCGAGAATATCTGGAATTCCGGGCTCATGAGGTACTTCGCCTCGGACCTTGCCTCAAGCGTCTGCGGCACGTGGAGGTTCATTTCGTCTCCGTCGAAGTCTGCGTTGTATGGAGGCGTCACGCAGTAGTTCATCCTGAAGGTCTTGCCGCTCAGGACCTTGACCTTGTGGGCCATTATTGAGACCCTGTGCAGCGAAGGCTGCCTGTTGAACAGCACTATGTCGCCGTTCATAAGCTGTCTTTCCATTATGTCTCCTGCCGCAACTGACTTGAGTATCTCCTCCCTGTTCGCGTCGATTATCCTCTTCCTTTTCCCGTCCTTGCTTATTATGTTGATGACCATCGGATACTGCGACCTTGCCAGCATCTCCTTGGCCTTCTCGATGTTCCATTCCGTGACGTAGAACGGCACAGTGAGCTTCTCAGCTATCTCGATAGGCACGCCCACCTCGTCTATGTTTACGTTGGGGTCGACGCTGATCACCGTCCTTGCCGAGTAGTTGACCCTCTTGCCGCTGAGGTTGTACCTGAATCTGCCTTCCTTGCCCTTGAGCCTCTGGGTAAGCGTCTTGAGTGCCCTTCCGCTCCTGTGCCTTGCTGGAGGCAGGCTTGACGTCTCGTTGTTGAAGTATGTGGTCACGTGGTACTGCAGCAGTTCCCAGAGGTCGTCTATGATTATCTGCGGCGCTCCGGCATTGAGGTTCTGCTCAAGCCTCTGGTTTATACGCATGATGTCCACGAGCTTGTGCGTCAGGTCGTCCTCGCTCCTCTCCCCGCTTTCAAGCGTGATCGAAGGCCTTACGTTGACAGGAGGCACGAGAAGATAGCTGAGTATCAGCCATTCGGGCCTGCTGGCCTGGCTGTCTATCCCCAGCACTGACAGGTCGTCGCCGCTGACCTTGGAAAGCTGGTCGCGTATCTCGTCGGGCTTCAGCTTGTATTCGTCGATGTAGAAATACGTCGGTGGCGAGAACTTGAGCTTGCCCTTTACTGTTCCGCATCTCTCGCATTTCCTTATGTTCTTCAGCTTCTTGAGCATGCTGCTCTTCTGCTCCTCGCCCTGCTCGTCCTCCTCGTCGGCCTCTGCGGCCATAACGCCGAGGTTGCTGCCGAAGTTCTTCAGGTGCTCGTCGCTGAGCATGAGCCTGTGGCAGTTTCTGCAGGTTGACTGCAGTATCATGTACACTATCTTGGAAAATTCGGAATGTATGACAGGCCTGACCAGCTCTATGTGGCCGAAGTGGCCCGGGCATGTCTTGGCCCTGGCTCCGCATGTCTTGCAGATGAGCCCAGGGTCGATCACTCCCAGCTTCTGGTCCAGCAGCCCGTCCTCTATAGGATACCCGTCCTCGTTGTACGTGTCAGGCACAGACAGCTTCGCTACGCTCAGTTTCTTTATCTGCTCCGGGTTTATGACGCCGAATTTTATAAAGTCGATTACCTCTGTCTTCATAATCATCACTCGTTGAGCTTCACGCTCGGAAGTATGTGCAGGGACTTGATCTCGTCAAGCAGCACCTTGAACGCGTAGCTTATCTCCACCTCTGAGAAGCTGTTGGACTTGCAGAGCGGGCAGACATTAACCTTCTTGATGTGATCGTAATAGCCGAATGAGCCGCACTCCTTGCATATGAGCACCTCTGTCTTGTCGCTCTGGTCCAGCAATCTCTCCTTGAGCAGCAGGCTCGCTCCGTATCCTATGAGCGCGTCACGTTCCATCTCCCCGAATCTCAACGCTCCCTGCCTTGCCTTTCCTTCAGTCGGCTGGTGGGTGAGTATCTGCACCTTTCCTCTGCTCCTCACCTGTATCTTGTTGCTCACCATGTGGTAGAGCCTGTTGTAGTAGACCACGCCTGTAAACACCTGCGCCTTGAACGGCATGCCGGTTATCCCATCGTAGAGGACCTCGTTCCCGTTCTGGTCGAATCCGTAATTGTTCAGTATCTTACCGTACTGCTCTAGCCTGTCTGTGCCCTTGTCCGTGAATGCTGTTCCGTCAAGAGGCGCTCCGTTGAGAGCTGCAGCTTTTCCTGCAAGCATCTCGAGCAGGTGGCCGAATGTAAGCCTTGTAGGTATCGAGTGCGGGTTGAGCAGCAGATCTGGCACTATGCCCTCGGCCGTGAACGGCATGTCTTCTGGAGGGACCAGCAGCGCGACTACCCCCTTCTGCCCGTGCCTGCTTGCGAACTTGTCCCCGTTCTCAGGTATCTTCAGGCTCCTTATCCTTATCTTGACTATCTTGGTCGCACCTGTCGATTCCGTAAGTATGACGCTGTCTACGGTTCCTTTCTCCCCCGTCTTCAGCACCGTTGAATCGTCGCGGACCTTCTCCTCGAGGCCGCCTGCCCCTATGTTCTCCTCGAGGAACCTTGGCGGCGCTACCTTGCCTATCAGCGCCTCGCCTTCCTGGATCTGCATCTCAGGCTCTATGATCCCGTCCTCGCTGAGCTTTGAGTATACGTTCTCTCCCATGTATCCCTCCGCTGTCGGCGCAGGTATCTTGAACCTGTCCCTCTGGCCTCCAGGATACCTTCTCTCCTCGTCAGAATAGGTCTTGTAGAAGATCGATCTTCCAAGGCCTCTCTCCACGGCTGCCCTGTTGAGCACTATAGCGTCTGCCATGTTGTAGCCGTAGTAAGTTGACAGCGCCACGACGAAGTTCTGGCCTGATGGGTGGTTTTTTATGTTGGTGAAGTCGTAGGCTGTTGTGGTCACTGCGGGTATCTGCGGATAGAATAGAAGATAGGCCCTTGAATCGAACCTCTGGTTGAAGTTGGTTGCGTAAAGACCCTCTGCCTGCTTTGTGAAGTTCGCAAGCATAGCGTGCCTTGCTAGAGAGTTGTGCTCCGGGAACGGCGACGTGTTTATAGTGAATCCGAAGATCGACGCTATGTCGACCTCCATGTGCGTTGTGCGGTCAGTGATGTCGTGCTCGGTGAATGCCACGAGCGCGTTCTCCTCCTCCTCCGCATCAAGGTACTCGATTATCCCGTTCCTTACAAGATAGTTGAAGTTTATCTCCCTGCTGCTGAGCTTCTCAAGTATGTCCTTGGTCATCTTTGGAGCCATGTTCTCCACTATTATGTAGGGCTTCCTGACCCTTCCCCTGTCAGTGTTTATGTTGACGACATTGAGCTTCTCTATGTATGCGACGTTTACCTCGCCCGATATGACTCCCTTCCTCCTTGCGCTCCTCACCTCGCTGACGAACTTCAAAGGATCCTCAACGAATCCTATTATCCTGCCATTAAGGTAAAGGTAAGTTTTCCCATGAGTCTTCAATGCCATAATAATCACAACGGCTCTATCTTCGAGAGCTCCTTTATCTTCGCTTCTGTCAGCTTCTCCTCGGCTCCTACAGTGACCTTTGCCATGAGCGCTAGATACTTGGTGAGCCCTACCTCCTGGCCTTCGGGGGTTTCCGAAGGGCATATCTTGCCCCACTGGGTTCCGTGCACATCCCTTGCCTTGAAGTGTGGGTGCTTCTTAGCCAGCGGGGATTTTACCCTCCTCAGATGCGTGTAGGTGCTTATTATGTTGGTCCTGTCGAGCACCTGCGATACTCCCGTCTGCCCCGCAACCCACGTCCCTGTACCCATCGCGTATGCGATTCTTTCCGTTATCGTGTCGGGGTTGATTATAGACTGGATGCTGAGCTTCCTGCCTCTTGCGCTCGTCCTCTCTATCTGGTACTTGACCTCTTTTGTGAAGAACCTGAACGCGTATGCGAACAGCTCCTCCATCAGCTCTCCTGCGAACTTTACCCTTTTGTTAGCGTAATGGTCCTTGTCGTCCTCCTTCGCCATCCTGTTCGCTATTATCGTAGACTTCCTTGCCATCTGTATCAGGTACTTGCCCTTCTGGAATCTGTCGTCGGGGGTCTCGCCTATGTGCGGCAGCAGGTAGTTGTCAATCTGCGTCTCGGCCCTCCTCTGCTGGTATTCCTTGGCCTGGCCAGGCGCGGCGAGCTTCCCGAGCTCTATGAGCGCTTCTGACTGGTTCATCTCGCGGAATTCGCCGTTGACGTCAAGGTTGAGCATCATGTCGTTCTTGAACTGGAGCAGGTCTTCTGAATATTCGAGCATGTCAGTAGGCTTCACGCCGAGGGCCCTGAGCAGCAGTATGAAGTTTATGCTCTTTGTGGTGGTCGGGAAGTCTACCACGAACATGCCGCTCTGGTTCCTTGTGACCACGCACCTTGCCCTGAAGCCTGGAGCGGTTGAGAACACGACGCTGGAAACCTTGTCGCCTCCCTTCTTCTTGGTCGTTATTATCCTGTTCGCTGCTATGTCTTCGAGCCCTATCAGGACCCTTTCCACTCCCTTGATTATGAAGTATCCGCCGGGGTCGTCTGGATCGTCGCCGTTCTCTATCAGCTGCGCTGTGGAAGCGTTCTTTGTGTAGCAGAGATTGGACTTTACCATTATCGGAAGCTCTCCGACGAATACCTCTCCGAAGGAGGCGGATTTCTCTATGCCGCGTATTATCGGGACGACCTCGATGAATATTGGCGCCGCGTATGTCAGGTTCCTCAGCCTCGTCTCGTTCGGCATTATCGGCCTTCGCGAGCCGTCTGCTTCTATAACAGAAGCCTTGTCTAGCCTTACCTTGCCGAGCCTCAGGGCGAATCCCTCTATCGACGGCTCTATTATGTTCTTCCTGTTTATGACGTTCTGTATACCTGTATCAAGGAACCTGTTGAACGACTCGACCTGATGCTGCACAAGCGGGTTTGTGTTCAGGTACGATTCTAGGATTGTTGATGTCATGATATCACGCTAGCCCTCCACCACTATCCTGTAGTAGAGGAATTCGTTTCCGTTGTCACTCCTGTATATCTTCAGCACATCCCCGGGCTTTGCCTGGAGCTTCACAGACTGCGGATCCGATGACAGTATCTTCGGCAGCCTTTCTGTTGTGATTCCCTTCTCCTTGCACAGTTCCTTTACTTCGCTCTCGCTCATTATCTCATGCGGTGGTACGTTCTCATGGTCGCTCCTTGGAATCAACAATACACCTAAAATAAGCACTAGCGAAGGCAGCTACCAAGGTATATGGATAACAAAGCTTATAAAATCTGTTATGGATTGCGTAACCGCGCTACCCAGTAAGACTACCTTTGACTGCGTCCAATTATATGGTACCTATCTACTATTTAAGTATTATCTGCAATTCCCATGTATAATGGTGGCATGGCAGCCGATGACTCCTTCAAAGTGGACCCCTATTCTGTCGAGGGCACTATAGACTACAAGGCTCTGGCGGGCAGGTTCGGGATAAAGCTAATCGACGAGAAGCTGAAGGAGAGGATAAGGAAGGACGCTGGGGGCCTGCACTTCATGATCAGGAGGGACATATACTTCGCGAACAGGGACATGGACTGGCTGCTGGACCAGTACGAGAAGGGCAACAGGTTCTACCTTTATTCTGGGATAGCGCCTTCAGGCACCATGACCATAGGTCACCTCATGCCCTTCATGATGATGCAGTGGCTTCAGGAGAAATTCGGCGTAGAGGTGATGATACAGATACCTGATGAGGAGAAGTTCCTTGCGAAAAGGGACCTCAAGCTCAGTATGGAGGAGCTGCACAAGCTCGCATACGACGACGCGCTGAACATAGGTGCTTTGGGATTCGACCCGAAGAAGACGAAAATATTCCTTAATACTGAGTATGCGGGCACGCTGTACAAGCATGCTGTAAGAGTCGCGAAGCACATAACCTTCTCGATAGTCAAGGACGCATTCGGCTTCGGCAACGACACGAACATAGGTACTCTTTTTTACACAAGCATGCAGGCTGTCCCCGCATTCTTGAAGTCGGTAGAGCAGAGGAAGAACGTTCCGTGCCTTATTCCGCTGGGAGTCGACCAGGACGTGCACTTCAGGGTTGCGAGGAACGCGATAGAGAAGCTGGGATACTACAAGCCTGCGATAATGCACTCGAAGTTCCTTCCCTCGCTGAAAGGAGGGGCCAAGATGTCGTCAAGCGACCCTGACAACACGATATACATCAACGACGACCATGCGGCAGTGGTCAAGAAGGTCAACAGGGCGATTACAGGCCAGCAGTCAACTGCTGAACTGCAGAAGAAGCTGGGAGGAGACCCTGAGAAGTGCGCAGTCTGCCAGTACTACAAGTACATCTTCGAGCCTGACGACAAGAAGCTCGACAAGATACTTGATGCTGAAAGGAAGGGGACATTGCTTGCGGGGGAGCATAAGAAGCATTTGGCTGATACGATAAACAAGTTCTTAGACAACCACAGAAAGAATAAGGAAGCGATAAAGGGCAGGCTTAGCGAGTTTATGGTAAAGGATTGATATTCACAATTTCTCTATTTTCTCCAATACATGCAGGCCTTTTTCCGATATCTTGTACGTATTCACGTACTTTTTCTCGGTCTTTTTCGGAACTACCTTGATCAGATCCGACTCCAGGAGTTTGCTGAGTTTCAGCGAGAGCGTCCTTTCGTTAGCCACATACTGCTTAAGCTCGCTAAATCTCTTTGCATCTGCCCTTAACGCCTCAAGTATCTCTATACTATAGGGTTGTAGGACAAGCCTAAGGATGTCGAGTTTGCCACTTATATTGCCTTTCATGATTTTGTTGTCGCTAAGCCGTATATTCTACTTTACTAAAAATATAGTAAACTATATTTAAGTATAGTTATATTGTTGTGATGTGGTGTGTGAATGAAGAGCAGGATATATATTGTTTGGCTTCATGGTCGTGTCATCCATTTGTGCGGCGTATATGACAGCAGAAAGAAAGCGGTGGATGGCATAAAGCGTACTTGGATAACGTCGAGAGCGATCATATGTTTAGCGATTTCGAGGTAAAAGAGTACGAAATAGATATATGGACATGAGAGATCAAGAACATAGCTAATAATAATTTGGTTCCATAGTCTTAGATTATGCTTGTAGTGGGGATAGAGAGCAGCGCGCATACGTTCGGGGTAGGGGTAGCCAGGAACGGGAAGATACTGGCGAACGAAAAATCAATGTACAGGATAGGCACAACCGGCATGATCCCCGCTAAGGTCGCCCAGTTCCATTCCGAGAACGCGGGCGAGGTCATAGAAAGGGCCTTGGCTGTTGCACGCATCGAATTCGAGGATATCGAAGGGATTGGATACACGATGGGACCTGGAATAGGGCATTGCCTGCAGGTCGGCGCCCTGTCTGCTAAGACGATTGCGAAGATGCTGCATATACCGATAGTTCCAGTCAACCACGCCGTTGGGCATGTTGAGATAGTCAGGCATATCTCACGGCTTAAGGATCCGCTTGCGCTCTATGTCAGCGGGGGCAATTCCCAGATACTGAAGAAGGCGCCTGGTGCCTATCCGCATTACAAGGTTCTCGGCGAGACTTTCGACATAGGGATAGGCAATATGCTGGATAGCTTTGCAAGGGAGATGAAGCTTGACCCTGCATGGGGGTCCAGCGTGGAGAAGAAGGCCGTTGGCGGCAGATACATGAGGATGCCTTATACTGTAAAGGGCATGGATTTCTCCTTCACAGGCCTTCTCACGCACAGCATAAAGCAGATAGGGAAGGAAAACGGCCGCGACATCTGCTTCTCTCTTCAGGAAACGGCGTTCTCGATGCTTTGCGAAGCTACTGAGCGTGCGCTGCTGCTTACGAACAGCAGCGAACTGGAAGTCTGCGGCGGCGTGGCGCAGAATTCAAGGCTGAGGGAGATGCTCGCATCGATTGCGAAGGAGCATTGCGCAAGATTCGGCTTTGTAGAGAAACAGTACGATGCGGATAACGGTGCGATGATTGCGGTTGTAGCTGAGAAAATGCTCAAGGATGGAATGGCCGTCAAGATCGGGGATTGCGGCATACTCCAGAGGTACAGGATTGACAAAGCGAGGCTGGCTGGTGCTTGAATGAGGAAGATAGCTGAAGGCGCAGAGGCTGACGTTTTCAAGGCAAAGCTGTTTGGCAAAGCGGTCATTGTGAAAACCAGGAAAAGGAAGAAATACAGGATAAGGGAGCTCGACGAAAGCATAAGAAAGGAGAGGACAAGGATAGAGGCGAGGGTGCTCGAGAGGGCTTACTCGGCAGGAATACTCGTGCCTAAGCTGCTTGGCGTTGGCTCGTTCTCCATATACATGGGTTTC
This sequence comes from Microcaldota archaeon, assembly GCA_028867135.1. GTDB lineage: Archaea > Micrarchaeota > Micrarchaeia > Micrarchaeales > CABMGC01 > JAGWGW01. The sequence goes on from JAGWGW010000009.1 coordinate 18,563, forward strand.
GTGGGAGGGAGGCTGCTCAAGGATACGAAACTGGGCTCTGGGATGTATGAAAAGCTGGGCAGAATACTGGGCAGGATGCATGATGTTGACATAGTCCACGGTGATTTCACCCCGGCAAACATCATGATAGATGCGGGCAGCGCGTATGTCATAGACTTCGGCCTTTCGGAGATAAGCAAGAGCCGAGAGGAGAAGGCGCTCGACATCCTGCTGATGAAGAGGGCGATCGGGAAAGGCCATTACGCTAGTTTCGTTAAAGGTTACGAATCCTCAAATAAAGAATCGGTGGGGATAATGAGAAGGTTGGCATCCATAGAGCTGCGCGGCAGATACCAGGTAAGGACTCTTGCGTAGCTCATGTTCCGTGCGACCACTGGCTCAGGTAGTCCTTCTGCTCCTGTGTGAGCTTGTCTATGCCTATGTTCATCGACTTGAGCTTTAGGTATGCTATCCTTTCGTCTATCTCCTTAGGTATGCTGTAAACCTTGTTCTGCAGGTCCTTCCTGTTTTCGTATACATATAGCGCGGAGAGGACCTGGTTGCAGAAACTGAGGTCCATGACCTCGCTCGGGTGCCCTTCCGCAGCGCCAAGATTCACTATCCTCCCTTCTGCCAGCAGGTATATCCTGTTCCCGTTGGGCATCTTGTATTCCTGCATGTGCTCCCTTATCCTTTTCGGCTCCTTGGCTATCTTTCTGAGCCCTGTGACATCTATCTCAACATCAAAATGGCCGGTATTTGACACTATGGCACCGTCCTTCATGCTCCTCATGTGCTCAACCCTTATGACGTTCAGGTCGCCAGTTGCCGTCACGAATATGTCTCCGACCTTTGCTGCCTGCTCCATCTTCATCACTTCGAAGCTGTCGTGCACCGCCTCGAGGGCCTTGAATGGATCCACCTCTGTGACTACAATCCTCGCGCCCATTCCGTGGAATCTCATTGCCACTCCCCTGCCCACCCAGCCGTACCCCGCAACCACGACAACCTTGCCGGGTATGAAGATGTTTGTCGCCCTTATGACTCCGTCCACTGTGCTCTGCCCCGTCCCGTACCTGTTGTCGAAAAGGTACTTTGTGCTTGCGTTGTTTACAGCGACTACAGGATACCTGAGCACCTTTTCCTTCTCCATGGCCCTGAGCCTTATGACTCCTGTCGTGGTCTCTTCGGTTCCGCCGATTATCCTCGGATCCTTTTTCCTCTTGTGCAGCGTTGCATGAAGGTCGCTGCCGTCATCCATTATTACCTGGGGCCCGTTCTTCAGCGCCTTCTCTATGTTTTCATCGTACTCCTTCTGCGTTTCGTCCTTCCACGCGAAGATGTTGATGCCTTCGCTTGCCAGGGCAGCTGCCACGTCGTCCTGCGTTGAGAGCGGGTTTGCAGCGGCTATTGAAACTATTGCGCCTGCCGCCTTGAGCGTGCGCATTAGCACGCCAGTCTCCTTTGTTACATGAAGGCAGGCAGATACCTTTACTCCTTTCAGTGGCTTCGACTTTTCAAGTTCCGACCTTACGACCATCAGCGCGGGCATGTGCATCTCCGCCCAGCCAAGCTGTAGCTTTCCCTGCTCTGCTAGTTTTATGTCCTTTACATCATACATGGCATCAACAAACGATATGCGCGTGAAAAGGAGGATTACAGCTCTCCTACCCTTCTCTTCTGCGCTCTCTTTATCCTGCGCCTTCTTTTCTTTACCCATTTCCAGCGCATTCTCCCTTTTTTCTTCCACTTACGAGGTATGCTCCCCAAAAAAACACCATTATTTATTTGTTATCAATTCAATCCCTAAATATATTAATAATGATGGTATTGTGCACAAAGGGATAATATTATACGTAGCCATACTGGTCGCGCTTGTTGCGATTGTGGTTTTCGGGTTTTTCGGGATCGGCGGGGTCAAGACGAGTAGTTCAAGCAGTTCGACAACGACAGTGGGCGGCGCAGGCAATGCCACTACAACAGTAGTTTCCAGTTCGTCAGTGCCGACAACGGTTTCGACAACGATGCAGAATACGAACTACACAAGCTGCCTGTCGAGCAAGGCGGCCGAAAGCATACCTAATGGCAATTTCTCATCCGGTACGTACGCCTTCTGGAATTCAAGCGGGCCTGGCTTCGGTCTTGCGCCATTCAACCTCACCAGTGCAAACGCAAATGGCGATTATTACAACCACACCTGGAACAATTACAACGGGATTTTCTTCGCAACCACATATCAGGGGGGCAGCGCCCTGCAGGTGGGCAACCTTACATCTGACAACTTCACTGTTACGGAGCCTTTCCTGAACTTCAGGATAATATCCCCGCAGAACGCCCTTCTATATGTCGAGGTGCTTTCAGGAAACCGAGTGCTCGCTACAGCGCACTACAACACGTTCAATACATCCGTAAGCAAGTATTATCTATCGACATTCCAGAACGCAAGCATACCGCTGGTGAACGCCCTGTGCAAGCAAGTTCAGATAAGGGTCGTGGCAGGGATCATTAACTCTGGCAGTGGGGCAAGCCAGTACCAGTACATTGCTGTAGGGGACTTCTACATGGGCAAGGGGCCGGTGCAGGCAAAAGGCATAGTCGTAAACCAGACAGTAACATGATCCGCTGGTTCTATGGTAGAAGGCCCGCGATTGTATAACTCTCTGACAAGGAGGGAAGAGAAGTTCGTCCCTGCACATGACGATGACGTAAGGTTCTTTGTCTGCGGCCAGACAGTTTATGACGACGCGCACCTTGGCCACGCGAAGAGCTATGTGAACTTCGACGTTGTGGTAAGGTGGCTGCGATGCAGGGGCTACAAGGTAAGGTACATACAGAACATAACCGACGTGGATGACAAGATAATAGCAAGGGCAAAAGAGAGGGGCGAGGAGCCCGTGGCCCTTGCAAGGCGCTACGAGGAGAGGTTCCTTGAGGACATGGAGAGGATAGGGGTAAGGAAGAATGTAGACATGTACCCCCGCTCTCACGATTACATAAAGCAGATAGCTGAGCAGATAGGACTTCTAGTGAAAAAAGGGTATGCGTACAGCATAGGCCAGGACATATATTTTGACGTTGCGAAGTTCAAGGATTATACAAAGCTCTCGGGCATGAAGCTTGAGGAGCTTGAGAAGCACAGGATAGAGGCAAAGGAGGGCAAGAGGCATGCGTACGATTTCGCATTGTGGAAGGAAGCAAAGGAAGAGGAACCATCCTGGAAGATAGCTGTAGAAGAGAACGGAGTCGAGAAGAAGTTTGTAGGGAGGCCAGGGTGGCACATAGAGGACACTGCAATGTCGGTATCAATATTCGGGGAGCAGTATGATCTCCATGGGGGCGCAAGGGAGCTGATATTCCCGCACCACACCAACGAGATAGCCCAGGCAGAGGCTGCGTACGGCAAGAGGCCGTTCGTGAAGTACTGGATACATTCTGGGATATTGAGCGTGAACGGGGAGAAGATGTCAAAGAGCCTTGGCAACTTCATAACCATAAGGGAGATACTGAAGGATTACAGCTCTGAGACGCTAAGGCTATTCGTATGCTCGACTCAATATGCGAAGGACATAGACTACAACGAGAGGGCGATGTCCGAGGCGAAGAAGAGGCTTGCGTACATCAACTCGTCGCTGTCCATATTCTACAATGCTAAGGAGTTAGAGGAGGATAAGGAATCTGATATCGGCCATATCACTGAAGGGCTTTGGAAGGAGTTCAGGGCTGCCATGGATGGCGATTTCAACACGCCGCTTGCATTGTCTTCGATAATCAGGGCTGTTGAAAAGCTGAGGGCCTATGCGGAGATGAAAGGGGGCGTAGGAAAGCTGGAGAAGGAGCATGCGCTTTCAAGGGTGCTCGAATGCGCATCGGTGCTGGGGCTGCTTGAAGACGGGGTTTACAGGAAATCGATTCCGAAAGAGGCCAGCGCATTGATCAAGGAAAGGGAAAGGCTTAGAAGTGTGAAGGACTTTGGCAAGGCCGATGCCATAAGGACTGAGCTGAAGGCCAAATACAATATAGGTATAGAGGACAGCGAATACGGGACCGTATGGTACTATGTCTAGGCCTGCTGCGCTGCTGCAGGCTCCTCGCCTTCCTGGATCCTTCTTCCGCCGCGCTTCTGCTGCCTTCCGGTCTTTGCCGTCGCGAACATCACAGCCAAGTCCTCGTCCTTGCCGTTATCGATCCATGCCTTGATGTATATCGATATGTTCTTGAGGGGCTTTGAATACCTGTCCGTGAACTCGTACATGCCGCCTTCGTGCTTGAGTATGCCGACGGTCACCCCAAAATCAAGATACCTTTTCCATGTCGCCAGGGGCAGCTCGGGGTTGCAGTCCTTGAGCCTCAGCTGGCCCTTCTTCTTGACCTCGTACAATGCCCTTGCGAACCTGTATGCCTTCGTCTCGTTCTCGAAGTAAATCTTCGCCACCTCTTTCACGTTAGGATCCTTAAGCTTCTCCCTGAGCGGCGCATCCTCGTACTCCCAGTACTTTATGGGCATTGAATCAACTACCAATCGTATTTAGTTAATTTAAGCTTTATCGTAAATCATCGTTATTACGTCGCCGTCGGCTACTTCGTGCTCGGTGCCCACCTTCTGGTTCACGAATTTGGCGCTGGAGCCGGTTATGTTCGCGAATTTCGCGTTTTTCGCAGTTTTCGAGTTGAGCTTCTTTGCAACATCCATCACTGTAGCGCCTTTCTTCATTATCATAGGCTTCTCGAAATCTGGCTTGCCGTCCCTGGGCTTCAGGTACAGGCGCACGAGATCGAGCCTGCTGAATACCTCCGCCTTGAGCTGCTCTATGTTTATGCTTTTGGTCACGCTTATCGGTATCACTGCCATCCCCGTTCTGCTCCTTATCTCGTTTATGTACTTAGTTAGCGAGGCACCGTCAACCACGTCTATCTTGTTGAGCGCGACTATCCCTTTCATGTAGGTGCAGTTGCCGGCTATCACGTCAAGAAGGTCGTCTACGCTTGAGTCCTGCCAGAAGATTATCTCTGCGTTAAATATACCGAACTCCTTGAGTATGTCTATTATCGTTTTCCTGTCAGGCACCTTGAATTTCCCGCTCTCTATCTTCATGCCGAGCGTATCCTTCCTCTCGAACTTTATGCTGGGAGCTTTCTTGTTCACCCTTATGTTTAGCGCCTCGAGCTCGTCGATAAGGCTGTAGATGTGGCTTGGCTCCTTCGCGTCTATAAGGAACAGTATCATGTCCGAAACCCTGACGACGCTTATTATCTTCCGCCCTTCGCCTTTCCCAATGCGAGCGCCGACAATCAGCCCTGGAAGATCAAGGACCTGTATGTTGGCTCCGGAATATCCCATCATGCCGGGAATGACGTCTATCGTTGTGAAGGCGTAATCCGCAACCTTGGATTCGACGTCCGTGAGCTTCTTTAGGAGCGATGATTTCCCTGCGTTGGGGAATCCAACAAGCGCGACTGTCGCATCGCCGGTCTTCTTGACGGAGAAACCTGTGCCTTTCCTTCCGTGCTTCTGCTCCATCTCCTTTCTTATGTTCGCGATCTTGGCCCTGAGCAGCCCGAGGTGCTTGTTAGTAGCCTTGTTGTATTTTGTCTTTGAGTACTCCTCTTGGAGCTCCTCAAGTTTTTTGCTTAGATGCTCGTTTCCAGCCATAAAAACCGCGTTTGTTTGCCGTCTTATATCTTAATGTGTAATATTTTACATCTTGTTTATATATTTGATATCGCAATCATTTACTGCAAAGTGAATCAAATGGCAAAGAAGAAGGCACATAAGAAGGCGCATAAGAAGAGGAAAAGATAAGAGGGATTGAGTTTTTTCTTTTTTATCTTTTTCCTTTTCATTCTTTACATTCCGGGCATGAACTTTGAGATGTTTTTCTTCAGGTCACGGTTGTTCTTGAACATCGTCGCGAATTTCTTCATCTTGTTGAAGTCGCTTATCAGTTCTCTGACGTCCTTTTCTGTTGTGCCGCTGCCTTTTGCTATCCTTGCAATCCTGCTGTGCTCTTTTACCAGCCTGTCGCTATTTCTCTCCTTCCTTGTCATGGAGCTTATTATCGAGCCGTATTTCTTGAGCTTCGTCTCGCCAGTTTCCAATACGTCCTTAGGTACATCTGACATGCCCATCATGCCGAGTATGTTCTTCATGGGTCCGACGTTCTGCATGGCCTTGAGCTGCTTGTAGAATGTGTCGAAGCTGAGGTTCTCGATGTCGGCTTCATCTTCCTTTATGTTTGCGCTCTTGACAGCTTCTTGGACCTTGAGCACGAGGGATTCCAGGTCAGGCATCCCAAGGAGCCTCCCCACGAACTTCTTGGAGTCGTAGGCCTCAAGCGCGTTCAGCTTCTCCCCGGTGCCTATGAACGTGATACTCGTTTTAGATGCGGATACCGCACTGAGCGCGCCACCTCCCTTCCCTGAGCCGTCGAGCTTGGTGACTATGACCCCTGTGAGCTTTATCCTGTTGTCGAATTCCGTGGCTTGCCTGCCTGCTACCTGCCCTATGTCAGCATTGATGACCAGCATCTTCTCGTCAGGCTTGAACTCGTCATTTATGAGCTTCAGCTCCTTCGCAAGCTCCGCATCCATCGCGTTCCGCCCTCCAGAATCGCAGATTATGACCTTTCTGCCTTTTAGCTCCTCAAGACCAGCCCGGATGGTCTTCCTTATGTCCTTCTCGTCCTTCCTGCCGAAGAATGCCACATTTGACTGCTTTGCAAGGGTCTCTAGTTGCTCGAATGCCGCGGGCCTCGATATGTCGCAGCATATTAGCCCAGCGCTAAGGCCCCTGTCCTGATAGAACTTCGCGAGCTTTGCTGCGGTTGTCGTCTTTCCGGACCCGTATATGCCTACAAGAAGTATCCTCTTTGGCACTATCTCGGGAGCGTAGGAATCGCCCATCATCCCGACCAGCTCCTCGTACACCATGTTTGTGATGTAGTCCTTGGGGCTTATTCCGGACGGGAGCTTCTCCTTTAGCGCGGCGTCCTCTATCTTCTTGGTAAAGGAGAATACCACATTTATGTCCACATCTGATGATATCAGCGCCTTCTGGAGCTCCTTTGTGAATTCCTTGATCGACTTCGCATCGATTATGGTAGCTCCGCTAAGCCTTGCGATCGCCTTTCTGAGCCCTTCTCCTAAATCCATGCTGAAAACCAAATTGCAGGCGGTTAACCGCCTATGGACAAATAGCCTTTACAATACATAATTAAGAATTTTGGTATATAAAGATATGCAGGGGCTCATAGCTCAGCCTGGTCAGAGCGCCGGTCTTATACTTCAAGTTTTCTTATGGGAACTTGGATATGATAGCCGGATGTCGTGAGTTCAAATCTCACTGGGCCCATCGCTCATTTCCGAGGAGACAGGGCCGTTATTGCAATAATCAAGATCAGCAGAAACATCGCCAACCCATAGACGCAGGGCGGCTGGCCGAATATGTCAAGAGTTGTGCATGACGTGTTGCCCAGCACGGTGAGCGTCAGGTACGTTGCAAATGACATGCCGAGCAGCGACAGCACCAACATTGCAAGCGCTTTCATTCTCCTTGTTGCCATGAAAAGCAGCGACGAGAATATGAAAATCACTAGGTACACAATGAAGCCGTAGAAGCAGCTTGGCAATCCGAAGTAGAATACCTCGCATCCTGGTATTCCGGATAGGAATGTGTACGCTGTCAGATACCCTGAGAAGAGAGTCCCGGCAAGTGCGAAAACAGTAATGGTCTTGGTATAGGTCTTGGCATCCATCGTAACACAAAATGATTACGCTGCGCTGTTATAAAAATCCGACGACAAAGGTAAAACTCGGTTATAATGCTGTGTTCATTTGGAGAGGATTTGCTCTATGCTGTCGCATACGTACTTTATCTCGTCTTTTGTGAGGTTCGGGCTGCTTGGCAGGTTTATGCCCCTTGCTGAGAGATCCTGAGCCACGGGCAGGCTCCTGCTGCTCTTGTACATCGGCAGCATGTGGAGCGGGTAGAAGAAGGGCCTTGTCTCGATTCCCTTCCTCTTAAGCTGATCCATGAGCCTGTTCCTCTTGCTCTTGTCGATGAGAATTGAGTAGTACCAGTATACGTTCTTGGCCCAAGGCATCTCAGGCTGCGTTACGACTCCGTCGATGCCGTCGAGGAAGGCATTGTAGTGCGATGCCATCTTCCTTTTTTGGACGACAATCTGCTTTATCTTCTTGATCTGGGCTGCGCCTATCGCGGCCTGGAGGTTCGTCATGCGGTAGTTGAAACCGATGACATCGGTCCAGTACTTGTTTCCGTGGCTCTCTTTCAGCTTTGTGCCTTGGTTCCTCAGCACTTGCATCTTCTCTGCAAGTTCCGCATTGTTGGTCAGGCACATGCCTCCCTCTCCTGTTGTCACTATCTTGTTGCCGTAGAATGAGAAGCAGCTTATGTTGCCGAAAGTGCCGACCTTCCTCCCTTTGTACTCGGCCCCGTGGGCTTCGGCGGCATCCTCAATCAGATATAGGTCCCTCTCCTCTGCTATCTTTACTATCCTGTCCATGTCGCACGGGTGACCGTAAAGGTGCACTACGACAATGGCCTTGGTCCTTTTCGTGATCAACCTATCGAGTTCCTCTGGGTCTATGCACCAGTGGTCGCTGGTCGAGTCCGCAAATACGGGCTTGGCGCCGGTGTAGTGCACGGTATTCGCGTTTGCGATATTTGTAAGTGTAGGTATTACGACTTCGTCACCGTCCTTTACTCCTACCGCTGCAAGGGCGAGATGCAGGGCCGTTGTGCCGTTTGATGACGAGACACCGTATTTCATGCCTATGTAAGAGGAGAATTCCTTCTCGAAGAGCTCGATGTATTTGCCTTTGGAGCTTATCCAGCCGCTTTTGACAGCATCTGTTATATTGCCAAGTTCTTCCTTGCCCAACCTTACGTCTACTATTCTTATCTTGTTCATTAAACATCATCTCGTTGCTCTTTTGAACTTTGCATAGTCTCTAATGTATTCGCTATCGCGCTTTACGTCATCCACAAGAGCGAGGAGAATGCCGTCCTTAGAGAATCTCCTGAACTCGCGCCACACCATAGGCGCTATGTACAGCGCCTTCTTTGGGTCGTTCATCGTTATTCTCTTTTTCTGCACTCCGTTGTCAAGTAGCACTTCGAAGCTGCCGCTTATTGCGACTATGACTTGCTTCTCGCTCTTGTGCGCGTGAGCGCCTCTTGCCTTGCTCTTCGGCACTCCGTAGAGGTAATATGCTCTCTTGATCTTGAATGGAACCTCCTTGCCCGATTGAAGGAACGATGCACTGCCCCTTGAATCACGAGCTGTCGGTATGCTCATTAATTTCCAGGACCTGGGGCTGCTTTTTGCCATAAAATCTATTTTATATTGTTGCTCTTATATATTTATGGATTTTAGTCCGATTGATTCGATGAAGGTAGCGATTGTCAATGTAACAAAGCCTGTTTCGGGAACCGGGGACGGCATGACGGAATATACGTACCAGCTAATCAAGAACCTTGGCAGAGAGGGAGTGCGGGTGGGATCATTTTATGCCTTGACTGAGACGCGAAGGAGAAATATGCTTGGCTTGGCGCGGGCGCAGACCTTGTTAAGAAACAAGGTTGCGGGGATCATTGCAGGAAATTACGACATAGTGCATATCACTAATCAGGAAGCTGGGTTTGTTGCAAAGGAGCTTAAAAAACAGGGATACTATGGGAGAATAGTGACGACTGTGCACGATACCATGAGGTTGAGAGATGATCTGCACAGGGGTGCGAAGCAGAAAATCTACAACTACCTAGTCAGGCATCATGTAAAAGACGCGATGGACTACTCTGATGAGTTGATATTCGACGAGCCTAAGACGATGAAGGAACTAGGCTCTTTCGGAAGGTTTGGCAGGTATAAAATTGTATTTTTGGGGGTGGATGAAAGGTTTGCGGCAAAAAAGGCGAAACGCAAAGGTCCGAAATTCGTCGTTGGATATCTTGGTTCTTTCGCGCACAACAAGAACGTAGGGTTCGTACTTAGGGCCGCAGAGCTGATGAGGAATGAGAAAGGTTTCAGGTTTGATATATACGGCAGCGGAGGGGAGATAGACTCGCTGGTAAGCTATAAGAAGGCCAACGGCCTTGAAAACGTGCGCTTTTTGGGATTTGCACCTGAAAACAGGAAGAGAGAGATATACGACGGTTTTGACGCTTTCGTCTTCCCCACAGTTGGTGAAGTTTGGTCAATACCGATAATGGAGGCCATGGCAAGGGAGCTCCCGGTGATAATACCAAGGTCCTCTGACATTGTTGGTAGTGTGAGGGAGCATTGCCTGGAGGTCAAGGATGAGAAAGGGATGGCGTCTTTGCTCTCGAAATTGAGGAAACGCGGCGTTGACAGCGGCTTTGTCAAAGACGCAGCGAAGTTCGCGAGATCGCTTACATGGAGGAGGACGGCAAGAGAGACGTTGAAACATTATAGGGAGCTGCTTGGCTGACTATTCGAGAATTTCCCTCCCTTTCTTCTTCATGTCCATCTCCTTGTAGTAAGGAGCATCGAACGGGAATCTCTCGCCTTCCTGCCACAGATTCCACCTCTTTATGTCCTCCTTTACCATTATCTTTACCAGCTCCTTGAAGCTTGTCTTCGGTTTCCAGCCCAGTTCCTTCCTCGCATTGGCCGGATCGCCGAGAACCAGGTCGAAATCGTTGTGCCTGAGGAAGGTCCTGTCGCTTTTGACGTATCTGCCAGGGTTTTCCCCTATAACCTTGAATGCCTCTACCACGAATTCCCTCACCGAATGCGATTCTCCAGTTGCGAGAACATAGTCCTTGGGATTCTTTGAGTTGAGCATGGTGTGCATCGCCTCTACGTATTCTGGGGCATAGCCCCAGTCTCTCTTGCTGTCCATATTTCCAAGCCTAAGCTCCTTGGAAAGCCCGAGTTGTATCCTTGCGACCTCATTCGATATCTTCCTGGTCACGAATTCGAGGCCCCTGAGAGGCGATTCGTGGTTGAACAGGATCCCCGACACGGAGAACAGTTTGTATGCATCTCTGTATATCTTTGTTACCCAATAGCTGTACAGCTTTGCTGCTGCATATGGGCTTACGGGCCTGAATGGTGACTCTTCGTTGAGTTTCTTGTTCTGATACTGCACGGACTTGCCGTACATCTCGCTTGTGCCAGCGAAGTAGAACCTGATGCTTTCATCGTACATCCTTATCGCCTCCAGGAAATTCAGGGTTGATATTCCGTCTATATTGGCTGTTGCAATGGGAGACTCGAAGCTTGCACGGACGAAGCTCTGCGCAGCAAGATGGTATATCTCGTCAGGCTGCGATGTCTTTATCGCATCGAGTATGGATGAGAAGTCGGTAATGTCAGCGGATATTATATTTATCTTGTCGAATATGCCGAGGTAATCGAGGCGCCAGAAGTTCGGTGTGCTCGTCCTCCTGTACATTCCGTAGACTTCGTAGCCTTTATCAAGAAGGTATTTGGACAGATATGCGCCGTCCTGACCTGTGACCCCAGAAACCAGTGCTTTTTTCATGCTGATACCATTTATAGACGTTCCCAATTGATATAAACTTTAGCCATTGCGCCTGTGCTTCTTGACGAAGAGGGTAGGGTTGTAGAAATATCCAAGGTTCTGCTTGATCATCGAATCACTCCAGTCCCACCACTGTATCTTGAGCAGCTTCTCCCTTATCCCTTTGGAGAACCTGTAGCCTATCCTCTTTGCCGGAGTGCCGCCTACTATCTCATAAGGTTCTACATCGTGCGTGACAACCGCCCCTGCCGCAACGACTGCGCCATCTCCTATTCTCCTGCTCCCTATTATCTTGACGTCGTTGCCTATCCACACGTCGTTCCCTATGGCTATGTTGGCTGCTTTGTTCGGCTTTTTTGACCTGTATAGTGCGTCGTATTTTTCATCATAGTTGTCGAAGAAAAGCCTGTTCATGTGGGAGCTGACAAAGTTCGGGGTATGCCTGCTGTTCAGCATAAGATAGAGGTTTTCTCCTATCCTCGTATAGCTGCCGACCTCTATTTGCGTGTACTCTGGAGAAAATGTTATGGTGCGTATGACATTGCTGCTTGACGAATTCCTGCCTATCTTGATCTTCTTGAAGGCGCTTGGCCACTTGTCGAAGTATACCCCTTCTGTGCCCTGCCCGAAATGGGAGAGGTACTTGAGTCTGTATATGAAGTTTATGATGTTGGGAAACAGCAGGTACAGGTCTCCGTAGCGCCTTCTCCAAAAGCCCATCTGATTACCTTCAAAGATTAGGGTTTTGGTAATTTATATAGCTTCTTGCACATTTAAGATTCAGAAGACCGAGGTGATGCCTTGAAGGGAAGCAAAAAACCCAATATCGTCATGATCATGCTTGACACCTTTAGGGCTGACTATCTGAGCGATTATGGAGGCGAAGGCCGGCTGAAGACTATGGAAGGCATGGCCAGGAGTGGCGTGGTCTACAAAAACGCGTATTCGCCAGGAACATACACTGTGCCGTCTCACGCTGCGCTTTTTCTGAATAAGCGTGTTGTGGATATACCAAGCGTTTTGAGAGGGCATAAGGTCAAGTTATCTGTGGAGTCGAAAGGTCTGCCACAATACATTAGAAAGAGAGAACCTACTTTGGCAAGGAAACTTTCTGATTTGGGATATGAGACTGCGTTATTTTCCAGCAACCCATTCATAGCTGAGCGCACTGGATTCGGAGAGGGCTTCCATGTTGCAAGAGATACGGAAAGCGAAAAGGCTGCTGAAGAGGGAGGTGGAGGACCAGGAATTGCGGATAAGGTACTGAACAGCGATGCGTTCATGAAGTCCGTTCAGTTGGCCTCGCATGTCATAAGAGGGGATGTGCTGGACAGGCTGTTCATAGATTTTGCGAAAAGGATGGAAAGGCGGCTGGCTAGGGACTCTGGCTACGCTGATTTGGACATGGGGGCGGAGTTACTAAGCAAGATGGTAAAGAGGCATCTTGATAGGGCCAGCATCGAGAGGCCGAAATTCGTCTTCATCAACTACATGGAAGCCCACGAGCCCTACCCGCTTGTGAAAGCGGATGTGATACAGGGAAGATGGCTTTACATGGGTGGCCTGGTCGACATCGGGGGTTTGAAGGACATAAAAGAAGCATGCGGTAAAAGGCTGGTATACCTTGATGCCCAGATCGGCAAGCTGATTGACATGCTAAGAGGGCAGGGATTGCTTGATGATGCATTTGTCATTTTGATGAGCGACCACGGCCAGGCATTCATGGAACATGGACAGTTGTATCATGATCTTCTACCGTATAATGAGATGGTTAGGATACCTCTTGTCATAAGCAGGTTCGTTAAAGGAATGCAGGTATCCTCAAGGAAAGTTGTGGAGGACCCAGTCGGCCTCACACTCATGCATGATTTTGCGCTTGATGTTGCTCGTGGTAAACCGGGTAAGGCACCGCCCCACAATGCTGTGTTTGCTGACCATATAGGCACTGCGCGGTGGTGGGGGTCTGACATAGTGAAAAGGCTGCATGATAGATCAAGGGGCTTCGCAAGGATAAACGAGATGATGGAACTGTTCGACACCAAGGCCACGGCGGTGTACTACAAGAGATACAAGCTGATCCACTATTATGGCGAAAGGAGGGATGAATTGTACGACTTGGACAATGACCCTGCTGAAGTAGACAACATAATAAACGGGGAAAAAGAGATGCATGCGAAAATGAGGAAGATGGTCAAGTAACCGTTTTCTCCATATATTTCTCCCTGTACTTCTTGTTCATCAGTTCCATAAGAAGATTTATTCCCTGTCTTTTGTTCTTATATTTGCTGTTGAGCTGGATTATCGTCTTTTCCTTGTCGAGCTCAAGGAACTTAGTTATGCCGATCCGGTGTATTATCTTTGATATCTCCAGTATCTTCTGCGAGTCGGGTTCCCTTTTCCAGTTTGCTATGTCGCTGAGCCTCTTGGCCTTTTCATCCTTCAATTCCATGCGGATCTTCTCGTTTTTTGTCTGGGTTATCAACGGGCGGTATTTGAGGCTATAAAATATGCCGTAGTCAAAGTTTGTCAGTTCCTGGGCAGGGCTCTTGAGCGTTAGTTTCTCGTAGAGCACGAGCGCGCCCATGATCAGGTTGCCCAAGAGCGATTTTTGGCTTTCGTTTTTGCCCAAGACGTTCTTTTCGTAAAAGTATTCTGATATCTTGTCATTGAACATCCTATACGTGAACCTCTCGTATTTCTCCAACTTATCGTATTCGATTGAGCTTTTGCCCGAAAGCATGCGCACAACATAGTGCTTGATGCAGTATTTGTCATCCCCAAGTTTTTCTACAGCGCCATTTATCTCGGGCTGTTCGTGCAGGAGGCCTTTGAAACTTGCACTGCTTTTTTTGAAGATGCGTATCTGCCACGTGACAAAATCAGTCGCCTTTTTGTTATTCAGCATGATGTAGTTCCTTAAGGTAAATGCCTTAGCAGAGTCGGTTTCTATAAGCTTCTTGAGGTCTTTCCTGAGCGCGGGACTCAACCTCTCATCGGTTCCCATGAGCAGCACCCATTCACTCCTGCATTTGCCCATCCCATACATGAAAAGAGGATCTGCAAGGCCCAGTGCTATTGCATGGTATATCCTCAATTTTGTCAGCTCCTCTGTTTTCTTTGTGGATAGTAGCTTCCTTGAATTCCTGGCGTCGCTCGAATCCACAACGACTATCTCGTCTACTGTATTGTATAGGTCGTTGATTAGGCCTACCGCCTTGTCTATGTCGTTCCTGCAGAAAATAAGTGCGGATATGCTACTCATGCTTATCTATCGGTCTTGCCGGGTTGCCGTAGACCACAGTCTTGTCTGGCACGTCCTTTGTAACAACGGACCCTGCGCCGACCATGCTGCCCTTGCCTATTCTTATCCCTGGTAGTATCACCGAGTGCGCTCCTATCGAGGCTCCG
>JAGWGW010000010.1 GCA_028867135.1 Microcaldota archaeon
GCTTGCGTACATAGCCTATTGCTATTTCGCAAAGAGGCAGTTCGCCCTAAACGCGTACCTCTGCCTTGCTACGGTGCTGCTGATATACGCGTTTTACACAGCATACATATCAGCATATTCGAGCAACCCTGCAGGCGGCATCAACAGCCAGTTCCTCGATGCGATGCAGTGGATGAGGAGCAACACACCTGCAAACTCCACTGTCGCAGCTGTCTGGACCGATGGCAGCGTTATAGAGGGATGGGCCAACAGGACAAGCTACGTAGACAGCGTAGGCGGCGAGAACGGAACAAGGATAGAACCCTTCAACAGATGGCTGTTCAACACGAGCAACGACACCTCGTTCCTCTATTCGATAGGCAGGCCGGATTACCTTGTATCAAGGGTTTTCTGGTACGCAGAGCTCCAGGGATTGTACGTCGAGGCGAACCTGACAAACATAACCGCATACACCTATGCCACGCTCACGAGCCTCAACCGTACAGAGGTGAACGGCACAACATACTACCGCTTCTCATCTGGGAACAACACGAACGGCTACAGGGCTGCGCTCCTTGTGGTGCCGGGCGCCAATGGCACGTCAAGGTTTGCCGCTTTCATAGGCACGACAGCCTCGGACAAGCTTATCCTCATAAAGAAGGTCATCTTCTATGACACGAAGAACTACAACTACTCGATTGCCACTACAAACATTACGAATTCCGCCAACTACACGCTTCTGGTCACGTACAGGGGGAGCGACATAGTCGGAGGCACGATAGTGGGACCGAAATTGGCGACGAGCAACTTCTTCAAGTTCACGGTGCTCTGCAATGCGTATGCGTGCCCGGCAGACACCGCAAACGTCACGTACAACGCGGTCTACATCAACAACGACAGCAGGATATTCAAGATAAACTACAAGTAATGCGTTTGCAATTGCTAGAAGCGATTAGCGATTACTGGAAGTCCCAAGTCACTTCCTGTTCCTTAAGAAGTAGTATGCGGCCGCTATCACAATCACTATGATTACGATGATTATAAGCCACGTGCTTGTAGAGCCTCCACTTTGGGCTGTTTGCGGCATTGTTGTAGCGACTGTCGATGCTGCTGTGGAGGTTGCTGTGGTATACGCAGGCGCGTATTGCATAAGCGCTATTATCGGGTCGTTTCCTACAGAGAATGAGACTGTGCATGAGCCTGCATTGACAGTGAATGGAGTTACCGCGGACCACGTACCGTTCTTGAAGACATAAGGGTATATGCTGCCCGAAGGCACTGAGCACGGATACTGTGCAGTGACGTTTACTGAAACCAGCTTGGAATCGATGCTGATATTGACAAATGAGAGAGGGGTATAGTTGCTTGGTGACGCAGGCGCATTTGATGCGCTTACGTTGCTTATACGCACATCAGCGTATGTGGTGCCGGTTGTGGTGGATGTGAGCATGAAGGTGAATGCTTTTGAATAGTTGATCGTCTGGGGCTGTGATGGCGACACCGGGAGCGTTTGATTGTAATGAGAGGGTGCTGTAGTTGCTATTGTTGTTGGTACGGTTGTTGAAGCGTTCTCCGTAGCTATTGTGGTAGTCACTGTGGTCGCCATGGTAGTGGTATATATGCCTCCTCCTACGCCTGTGCCGCCTCCGCCGTTGACTCCTGTGGAGCCTCCGCCGCTGCTTGTGGCGTTAACAAGAACGCCAACTGCTGACGAATTGACTATTACAGGTGTCGATCCAGAATCGGTAACCTGCAGTATGAAGTTATGCGTTCCGGTGACTGTGAACTGGCTGGTGCCGAACTTGTAGGTGTTGCTTGTCGCGCCTGACAGCAGAACATAGGAATAGCCGGGCCTCTGCTGGAACCATTGGTAGGTATACGGAGGTTGACCGGTCATAGGGACATTGGCGCTGAGCGTTGCGGCGGTAAGCTGTGTTACTGAATTTGGAGTCGCTACCACGGTAGGCGCGGCGAGTATGGCGTTAACTGCGATGGTATTGGTCGATATGGCTGTATAGACAGGTGTGGATGCGGAATCGATGACGTTGGCGCCTACGTTCAAGGTTCCCAAGCCGTCGTTCGAGGTGGGGAGCGTGAAGGTGAAGGTGTTTGTTGTTCCAACTATACCAGAATATAGCGCATTGGCTATCTTGTTGCCGTTGACCGAGTTTGTGACTATGAAGTTTGCGGTGTATGTGGATGCTCCGCCTGTCCATGTGATCCTTATTGTTTCAGTCTGGCTCTGCTCAGCTATGCTGTTCGTTGTTACGACATTCGATACTGAGAGGGCTGGGTTTATTTGTATCAGAGGTATCTGGTTGGTCGTGAATGTGTTGGTTCCGCCTGAGGGGCTATCGAATATGAACGCATTGAATGTCCAAGAGCCGAATATGGTGTTTGTTATCGAATTGGAGAATATTGTGTTGGCCACTATGTCGTTGGCAGGGCGCTTGAGGCTGTAGCTGTTCGCAGTCAGCACAAGATAATTAGCGGCGAATGCATTGATGCCTATGATCACGTTCCCTGTTGAATTGAGCCGGAAGGAGTTGAAGGTATTGGCTGCGGGGACATTGCTTGTTAATGAATAGAGTATATTGCCTGTTAGGGGCAGCGGAGCGGCTCCGATGGAGTTGCTTATTCCATTCACTGTTATGAATGAATACTGCCCGACGTCTATCACTGTATTTGTGACTATTATGTTAGCGTTGGGTGCTGGATTACATGCGATGTTCCCAAGGGTGTTGCCAGGATAGCCGGTGCAGACGTACGATGTGGATGCATTGACGCTTGCGAATAGAAGGATTGAAGAAAAGAAGAGCGACAGTAACAGAAGGCTAGCGGCAGTTTTCATACATAATGGTTTAGATGTTGGGTATTAAAAGCCTTTCGTGATGCAGAAATATTGCTGATCGCATGTTCCCGAACATAGACCCCAGGCAGCTCAAGAGCATGATGGACAAGATGGGCATCAAGCAGCATGAGGTGGATGCCCTGAGGGTCATCATCGAGGGAAAGGGCGTGAACATAATAATAGAGAACCCGCAGGTGACTGTCATAGAGGCGCAGGGCACGCAGACCTTCCAGATAGTAGGAGACGTCAAGGAGGTAAGCGCTGCCAAGGCCGAGATAAGCGATGACGACATTAGGATGGTGAAGGAGCAGTCCGGGGTTGACGACGAGACGCTGGTAAGGAAGGCCCTTGAGGAGACGAACGGGGACATTGCTGAAGCGATAATAAGGCTGAAGGGGAAGAAGGCACTGTAGGAGCCTTGAACTCCAGCAATCAGCAGGATCTGGAGTAGGGTAGGTAAGGATATAAATATCTATTGATAACATAATTGTTAGTAATAAGGGGTTATAAATATATGGAGATCACAAATGAAACACAGCTAAAGAGAGCCGTGCTTGAAGATGAGGCGCTTGATCTTGTAGTAAAAACTTACAGCAATTTTGTACTGCACGGGGGAACGGCAGTGTGGCGCTGTTATGGGGGGAGCAGGTTTTCGCGCGACCTTGATTTCTATAGCAACTTAAGCGCTTCGGGAGAAAGCGTGTTTCAGAAAAGCATCCATAAAACACTTGTAGATAACGGTTACTCTATTAGGGAGGAGAAATACAACAACAAAACCCAGACCCTGCATGTAATCTTCAGGGGCAATGACACTACCGGAAAACTCGACATAACCTTCAAGAAGGCAGAAGGCCATGCGGTACAATACCTGCGGGTAGACGGAGCGAAGAGAATGATACTTGCGTTAACTCCTGAAGAGTTGATCAATGAGAAGGTAGATACTTATCTGAACAAGTATGCCCAGAAAACTGAGGAGATACAGGACCTGTATGATATAGTGGTCCTTAAGGACAAGGTAGATAGGCCTTCGGCGAAGATGCACAAGAAAATTAGCGACTTTATCAAAAGGATAAAGGATAGGCATCCGACGGATGAGAATGGGCTGCGGCAGTTGGTTTTAAGCGGCGTTTCGCCCAATTTCAATGATATGATAAGCATGCTGGAGAGGTGGTTAGGTGAAGCTGGGGGATGAAATAATAAGCGCTTTTAAAGATTTCAGGACCTTTACCTTCAATGACATAAGGATTCTGCTATCAGAAAAGAACAAGGACATATCTGATAAGACCATCCAGGTCACGATTTCAAGGATGGTGAAAAAACATACGATATACAGGATAGTGAAGGGGGTATTTAGCCTGCAGCGTCGCGACGAGTTTGCAGGTTTTGCCTTTACCCCTTTCTATTATGGGGGATTGGCAGCATTGATGATAAGGGATTTGATAGACGACCAGGTAAGAATGGAGGTCATGACCACACGGCCAGTAAAACGGTCTTTTCTGGGTATTTATGGGGGCAGTATTAGGATAGTGCTGCACCATATTCCAAGAAAATATTATTTTGGTTTTGAGGATGTGAAATATGGCAACATTATTGTGCCTGTTTCGGATCCGGAGAAGACGCTGATAGACCTTTTTTATTACAAGCGCAGAATGTCGGTACAGGACTATGCGGAGCTCCTCAAGCGGATAAAGCCACGTAAATTAAGGGGATATCTCAAAGCATATGATGGCCATACAAAAGCAACAGTGCTGAATTTTGTTAAAAAGCATAAAAGAGTCGCGGACCTGGGAGAGCTCGATAATCCTTATTGAGCAAAGCGGAACGCGGATAATGCGCTTGGATCGTTGACATAATTGGCAAAGGTCGCCAGTGACTGCTGAAATCCTAGCTTTCTGTTACATGCTCGAATTGAGCTTGTAGACCTGCAGGAACTCCACCCCTTTTATCCTCTTTATGTCCTCCGGGTTCGCCATGCCGCTCTTCAGGATGATTGCCACCGACCTTTCCCCCACCACGTTTGCCGAGTATATGTTCTCTATGTCTATCTTTATCTTCTCCTGATCGAGGAGCTCCCCCTTGTAGAACGACGCGTACTTGTTCAGGTCCAGCTTCGCCCTTCCCTCGCTGAACTCCCTGCCTATGAGCTCCTCGTCGCACATCGCTATCATCATGCCTTTCTCTGTATCGTACCTTTTCACGAATATTTTACCGCTGATGGAATCACCCATACTTGTAGAAGAAGTAGAATGTGGAGATGTAGAGGAAGCTGTACCACAGGAGCCACAATCCCCCTGAAAGGTCGTGGATAGTGAATGCGAAGATCCCAAGGACAAACAACGAGCTTGAGAAGACGACTTCTGATATCGAGTTCCTGAACGCTGCGCCTATCTTCCTGTTCATGCCGCTTCCGCTGCCCGTATGCCACGGAATTGACGGCGATACGTTCATGACCGCTGAGAGAGCTGCTTTTGCTCTTATGAAAGCCAGAGCGAAGTTGAGTATGAAGACCATGAACCCTTTCCTTATGGACTTGAAATGGATCTTTGTAAGGACCACTGGGGCTATGAGCGATAGCGCGAACGTGGAGAACCCCAGTATCTCCATGGTTGTTGTCAGGGATCTGGTCTGGGCTATCTGCTGGAGCGTTATCTTCGCAAGCGGCACCGAGGAGAAGACTATGAGGACCGATACTATCGTGAAGAATATGAGGAACGTTGAGATGTAGTTGAGGCCGAACCCGTGCGTTATGTAGTCGATGTTCGACATGACTGACAATGGTTTCTTCCTGCTGAGTAGGCCCGCCTTCTTCATGAAGTAGCCCAGGAACTGCGTGTCGCCGTAATTGTAGCGCCACTGCTGCTTTACCAGCTCCGTGAACGTTTTAATCGGCTTTCCGAGCGCGTATACCTTTGGGATGTACAGGCTCTTGTACCTGTGGAGGTCGGATTCGAGGCTGAAGAATGTGTCCTCCACTATGTACTCGGGAAATCCGCCTATCGCATCGAGCGCGGACCTTCTTATTATGCCGCACGAGCCTGCGAATATCGCCGTGTTGTTGAGGGCCCTTGAAGGCTGTATGAACTTGAAGAAGAATGCGTCGAAGAGGTCGACTGTATCAGAGAAGAACGTGCCCTTGGAATATCTCTTCTCTGTCTGTATGTACGATACGCTTGGATCGTTGAAGTACTTGAGCAGGTCCATGAGGAAGCCCTTGTCCTTGAGATGCTCGTCGTAGTCGAATATCGCTATGAACTCCTCATTCGAATGCTTCAGCATGTTGTTCAGCGCACCAGCCTTGAATCCTGTCCTAAGCCTCCTGTGTATGTACGTGTAGCCGTTCCGCTTGCTGAATTGCCTGAGCTCGCTTGCGTCTCCTGCGTTTGTGGAATCGTCGAGGAGGTAGAACCTTATCCTTGAGCTTGGATAGTCCATCTCTTTCAGCCTGAGCAGGTTTTTCTTGACTATTTCCGGGTCCTCGTTGTACACGGGCACTGCGACTGCGACTGTGGGCAGTTCCTTGAGCTCATCGGTTTTCCTCTCGAGGTTCTCTATGTAATCGTCGTATAGGGATGACCTGTAGTAGGAGTATGACGCGAAGATGTTGAAGAAGCCGGATACCGCTGCAAGCGCAAGGAAGAGCATCGCGAGCGAATAGCCGTACATGCTTCCTGAGCTTGTGTAAAGCAGATATAGCGCAAATGTTATTCCTGCAATCGTAAGGAGGATGAAGAAGATTATCGGCGCTAATGACGCTGCCCTGTCCAGTAAGTCCATACTATCTACTACCATTACTGTATTGCGGAAGTATATTAATAATATTCATTAAACTTGGTTTGCAATAGATATTGCCATGCCGGGATGGCAGAATCAGGTATCGCGCCAGAAGATTTGGCGAAACTCGAGATCTGGTGGCCTTCGGGCTTTTAGGGTTCAAAATAAGCTTTTGGAAAAAGCTTAACCAAAAGCTGATGAGATTCCCTATCCCGGCGCATCTTATTGGGCGTAGAATAGTCTTTCCAGTTTTGTCAGGTCCTTCATGGGGTTTCCATTGTATACTGCAATGAGTATCTTATTCATGACTGGGTCCTCAACGATTATGCAGTTCTTTCCTCTCTTCTTGTTGAATATGCATTCGGGGAGAAGGTGGTGATGGTGCCATTCGACTCCCATGCTGCTTAGTTCCTTGGCTCTTTTCAATATCGCATTGAACCGCGGATTATGTTTTCCTTCGCCAACTTTTGCAAGGAATCCCTTGCCGTAGACCATGTCCGCAAGGGTTTTGGCCTGTTTCTTTGGTTTCCTCTTGAATAGGCATATGTAACTTTTTCCCTCTAGATGGTCCTCCAATGCAATTGCGAAGTTGTCTTTATGTGAATTAAATACGCACCACGGTCCTAACAGGTGCCAATGCCATTCTCTGTTTTCCTTACTGAATCCTTTTGCAAGCAAGAATAGTTTCTTCTCTCCAATTACCTGCATGTTTACAACTTCTTAACCATTTTGTAATTCTTATGCCAAAGTCTTTGCATGGAGACTTAACTTGGCTAATAAATCAATGGGTAACGCGATCTCTCCTGATGAAGCTTATTGCGTATCCCTTCTTGGATGGCTTGACTTTGGCTTCTATTATCTTTGTAATCCTATCGATGCTTTTCTTCAATTCTACTTGTGCTTCTGAAAGAGTACGTTTTATGTTTTCCATCTACAGCACCTATTCCTACACCATTTCCTTGTAATTCAATATGTTGATCTTATACCTTTCCTTAATCATTCTTTTGCTGTTGTTTATTTTTGTATCTTCAGTAATTAGGTCCTCCTTCAAAACTACTGCGGTCGCTACAATCACGCAATCTATATAGTCCTTAAATTGTTGCGATAACGTATATGCAACCTCTATTATCTCTGGATTGTAGAACGGCTCAACCCTGAAGCTACTGCGGATGGCCTTTATGGCATCTATTGCCAGGCTTGTCGGCAATCTCAGCTTGGCTACTTTTGCCTGAATTTCGAATAAAGATATCTGGCTTACACCCAATTCGTCGAAGGATAGGGTAGTTTTGCCGTCATCTATGGCTCTTAACAGATCCGTGTTTATCTCTATGCCGGAAAGGCGCAATAGGTATGTGGTATCGATTATCAAGATTGCACCGATTTAGACAGCTCGCGCCTGAATCTCTCAAACTGTTTCTGACTTACCTTGGCGACTGTTTTCGAATGTATGAGTTTGGTTAGGCTGTCCCTGTTTGACAAGCTTTTCTTCACTATTTTATTCAATACCTTAGATATGGCCTTAGAGCTATTGTACTTCTCAAGGCTTTCCCTAACAAGGGCATCGTAGACATCTTTGTCCAATAACACAGTGGTCCTCCTCGTCATCAACAAACACCTAATATGTTTATATGCTTAAACATATAAATATCTTACGCTACTGCGAGAGGCTCCTTATGTCGAACCTCTCGGCTTTCGTTATCTCGTTGAGGAGCACTGTAGCATAGCTGCCTGATGGAATCGCGAAGCCTATCTTTGCGTTGCTGTGTTTTTCATTGAATGAATATTTCATCTCTTTTATCGGCGCCAACATAACCCTGAAGGAGCCTTTCATTGACAGTTCAGGCATGCCCCTTATCTTGAAGTCCTGGGCCTTTATTTCCAGTGTTTCCATCGCTTCCTTCTCATATTCCGATATGTACTGCTCCTTAGTCTCATAGCCTATCAGCGGGGCCGCTGCAAATTCTCCATCTGTTGCATTTACCGTACTTATATCTGGGAAACCGTAGAAATTGGCTGCACAGTGCATCTCTGACTCGAAGTCCTTGCTCCTTATCCTGCCTTCGAGTGCATTGTTGAATACCATGCTCTCCACAGCATGTATGAACATTATCAGTATGCCCCTCGGTATCTTCCTGAGCGCATTCGCGTAGTTGTCGTACATGGCCATGTACGATATGACGCTCCTCTCTCCTTTGAGGTGCCTCGGGAAGTAGGATAGCGCGCTCTTGAAGTCCATCTCCTCTGCAAGCCTCTTCCTGGCTTCCTTTGCATCTGCGTTTGTCTCGTTCTCTGTGTCGGTCAGGTAGTGCATTGCTGCTTCCTTGAAGTCGTTCCTCATTATGCACAGGCCTACGGTCGCGTTGTTCAGCCTTGACCCGAACCTCTGCCTGTCGAAATAGTTAGGAAACCTCCCGTTGAGCTCTTCGATTATAGGCTCGATCTTTGTTGAGGCGATCTGCCTTATGGATATCTCGAATGCGTTGCCTATGTTGCTTCCCATCTCCACTCCGTTGCTCTTCCACGCCCCGTTTATCGATATGTCCTTCAGCCTTATCCTGGTCAGCTGTTCCGGGGTTGCGCCGAAGATGCTTGCAAGCTGCACTGATATCGATGTCCTGTCCTTTGTTCCCGCATATGCTATGGATTTCCTGCCCCTCCCAGCGAGCTTTGCTATGCTTGTCAGCGCCTGTATCGTGTTCCAGTCCCTCTTCTGCAGGACCATGGTCGTGAACTTGCCCTCAGGAACCTCTTCGTCGCCCAGATCCTTGCTCGTGTAGATTTTGCCCGGTTCCAGAATTATTCCCCTGCCGGTTATCTCCTTGACGACAAAGTCCTCTGGAACGGACTTGAGGGTGCCGCCGATGCCATTGCTCTTTGACAGGTTTTCCATGCAACCATTCGATTATAATAAGGATTAAATTCGATTGATACATATTATAGCTTGCATTTGACTGTTTAGTGGTGATTCGCTTGGCAGAGGAGCCGATACTTGAAAGGGTCATGGAAAGGCTGATGGAGAAGCACATATCAGGCACCACCATGAGCTCGGCCCTGGACAAGGCCAAGGAGGCCAACAAGAACAGCATGATAGCCTCGATCAACTTCCTCAGCGCCGATGTCACCGACAGGTCGAAGGCAAGGTACGTCATGACAACGTATGCTGAGATGATAAGGAGGATATCGAGGTTCGGGATCAACGCCTCGATACAGGTGCCCCTCGACCAGATAGGCATGAAGGTGGGAAGGGATGTCGCGTACGGCAACCTCTCGGAGCTGCTGAAGATAGGGAATCGGCATGGCGTATTCGTTTGGGCCGAGGTGCGCGACAGCAGCGAGAGCCTTGACGAGTTCGACGACGCGAGGGGCTTCGGGGTGGCGTTCCACGACGACAAGGCCGAGAGGTACCTGAGGGAGTACAGGGGATTGAGGGCGTTCAAGATCATCTTCAGGGAGAAGGAGTACAGGGGCAAGGACTACTACGAAAGGATCGCGAAGAGCGTGACAAAGGGCAGGAGGAGCCACATGACGCCTGTGCTTTCGTCGCTACCTGAGAAGGCATTCTGGCAGCTGCTCAGGAGCACCTCTAGCGAAAGGAATTTAATCTTTGAATTTAGACTAGGTTATAGCAACAGCAGCATAAAGAAAGCCCTCAAGAAGGGTGCCAAACTCTGTGTTTTTGTTCCTTTCGGAAAGGACTGGGCAAGATATGCGATGAACAACGTGCCAGAAGGGTATATGCGCTTCCTCGCAGGAAGGCTGCTGAACGAGAACAAGCCTGGTGCTTGATTTGAAGAATGCGCAAAACGCGCCTAAAGTGAAAGGCAAGAAGACAGTATTCATAACAGGGTCAACGGGCAGGCTGGGAAGGAGGCTCGTGGAGGGGCTGCTGCTGCACGGCTACACAGTCAAGGCTCTCGCGGAGAAGCAGAGCTTCCTCATGGACATGCCCAGCGGGATAGTGCCTTATGTCGGCGACATAGGCGACAGGAGGATACTGAAGGAGGCTAGCGAGGGGGCTGACATAGCCATACACCTTGCCGCAATAGTCAGCGAGTACAAGGCGTATACGGACAAGCTCATGGAGGTGAATGTCAAGGGCACTGAGAATGTCATAGACGCGTGCATATCCAACGGCGTGGGCCGCATCATATTCTCCAGCACCATCGACGTGTATGGAAGGAAAAGGAGCGGGGCGCTGACTGAAAGCGTGGCGCCCAAGCCTTCAGACAAGTACGGCTACAGCAAGATGATTGCAGAGGAGAGGATAATGGACCACAAGGGCCAGCTGAGCCCCACGATATTCAGGATGGCTGCGATCTACGGCCCCGGGTTCGAGAGCGCGTATTTCAAGGTGTTCAGGGCCATACAGGCAGGCAAGGCAGCGATAATAGGGGATGGCCTGAACCGCATAGCGGTGCTGCACGTGAACGACTGCGTCAACGCGTTCATGCTCGCTGTCGAGAACGAGAAGGCTTCAGGCAGCATATACAACGTGAGCGACGGGAAGCCGTACACGCAGAAGATGCTCTTCGACATGGCAGCCGAGATGCTGCACGCTGAGAAGCCGAACAGGCACGTGGGCGAGCTTGTCGCAAGGTTCGTTGCGAAGAGCAGGGACATAGACAGCGACGAGTTCAGGTTCATAACCAGCGACAGGGATGTCGACATAAGCAGGATAAGGAACGAGCTCGGCTTCGAGCCTAAGGTGAGCATAAAGCAGGGCATGCTCGAGCTAATAAACATGTTCGTGAATATGAAAGATGGCAGATGACTATGGACGGCAAAATCGGAAAGGTAGAGAGATACATATATGAAAGGCTGGAGAAGAAGGGGGCGCTTCTCTTCACGCTCGTGGATCCTGTCGACTATGAGACCCCCGATGACGCGATAAGGACAGCTGTCAGTGCGGAGGCAGGAGGAGCCGATGTGATACTCATGGGAGGCAGCATAGGCGCGCAGGGGGAGCTGCTAGATTACGTTACAAAGGAGGCGAAGAAGAAGCTCAGCGTTCCTGTGGTCCTGTTCCCTGGAAACATTGCGACGCTGACCAAATACGCTGATGCCGTTTACTTCATGTCATTGCTCAATGCAAGGAATACTTACTGGATAACGCACGCGCAGATGCTCGCCGCGCCTCTCATAAAGCAGTTGGAGATAGAGCCGCTGCCCATAGGGTATGTAGTCGTTGCGCCTGGAGGGACGGTCGGCTGGGTCGGCGACGTGAACCTCGTCCCAAGGGAGAAGCCGAAGATAGCGGCGGCCCTGGCGCTGGCTGGAGAGCTGCTCGGAAACAGGATAATAGTTACTGATGTTGGGTCGAACCCGCAGCTGCAGGGATACGGGCCCGTGCCTCCGGAGATGATAAGGGCCGTGAAGAGCGCGATAACCGTCCCTTACGTTGTTGCAGGGGGCATAAGCGATGAGAAATCGCTCAAGGAGACGCTGACAAGCGGGGCTGACATAGTGCAGATAGGCACCGCTATAGAAAAGGCGGACGATGCGAAGGGGCGCACCGCATTCTTTTCAAGGATAATCAAGGAGCAGGGACTGAAGAAGCTCAGGAAATAGCGTTTGCTGGTTTTATGCGAGAGCTTTCTGCGATAGAGCTAAAGGTGGTAGTGGACGGCATGGGCAGCGTGCTGGCAAACGGATACGTAAGGAAGTTCTACGAGCTTGGCAGGGATGCGTTCAGGATCGCATTCTACAGCAACCAAAACAATTACATATTATATGCAAAGCTCGCAAGGGTCATGAACCTCTCCGAGTTCGCCGAAGAAGCCGGAGAGGCCACGCAGTTCGCGGTTGCGATGAGGAAGAGGATCGAGAACGCGAAGGTGCTGGGCATTTCGCAGAAGGGATCGGACAGGATAGTCATCGTAGGGCTTGAAGCGGCTGGGAAGCGGTACAACCTCATAATCGAGATGTTCGGCAAGGGAAACGTGGTCCTGACTGATGACAATTCTGTGATAGAGCTCTGCTACAAGAGGCTCAGGTATGCGGACAGGGCGATAGGCCCAAAGCTAAAGTACGAGTTTCCAAGGAGCTCGAGCTACGCCTTCGAGGAATTGAGTGGAGAGAAACTGATGGATGTTGCCGCGCTTGC
Source organism: Microcaldota archaeon (assembly GCA_028867135.1). Lineage (GTDB taxonomy): Archaea > Micrarchaeota > Micrarchaeia > Micrarchaeales > CABMGC01 > JAGWGW01. The sequence continues at coordinate 12,705 of JAGWGW010000010.1, forward strand.
CGCGAAGGAGGATTCGAAGATGATAGTCGCTTTGTCAAAGTACATAAACATAGGGCCGCTCTACATGGAGGACATAATACTGAGGACAGGGCTGAACCCCAGGGAGAGGCTGAAAGAGGATGAAATTCCTGCGATTGCTGAGGAGCTGGCCCGGTTTTTCGAGAGGCTGAAGCACATAGAGCCGAGAGCCTACATCGAGAACGGGAAGATCGTTGACTATTCGATAACTGAGATACGGAAATACAGGTCATTGGAATCGAAGCCGTATGATAGCATAGACAGGATGCTTGACGAGCTGTGCATGGACGAGAGAGGCGCTGTTGAGGATCCCAGGAAGAAGCAGGTGGAAGAGATTGACGCAAACATAAGGAAGCAGGTGGAACTCTCCGTGTCGATGAAAAAGGATTCTGAGGATTACGCAAACACTGCAAGGAAGATATATGAGAACATGGGCATGATAAATTCAATCATAGGCTACTTCAAAAGCAGGAAGGGAGTGACGCTGCAGGATTTGAGGAATGAGTTCGGGAACATGGTAAAGGAGCTCGACCTGAAGAGGAAAACGGTGAAGATAGAGGTGGATTGATGGAGATCAAGGTCATAATGCTCGGCACTTCCGGATCCTCGCCTACGAAGACAAGGGGCCTGCCGAGCGTTGCGGTCATATACGAGGGGGAGGTGCTCCTGTTCGACTGCGGCGAGGGAACGCAGACCCAGATGCTGAAATACGGGGTCAATTCTGCAAGGATGAAGGCCATGTTCATAAGCCATGCCCATGGCGATCACATCATAGGAATCGCGGGGCTTGTAAGGACCATGGCCCTCAATGGCAGGAAGAATCCACTGACGATATTCGTTCCGAAGGGATATGAGAGCGTGATAAGGCCGCTGCTATCCTTTGATAGGGCGATGCTCGGATACGATGTCGATATAAAAGGAATAGGCACCGGAAAGGCGTACAGCGGCAAGGGATTTGAGGTATCCTCGTTCAGGCTGAACCACACGGTCCCGACCCTCGGCTATGCGTTCAAAGAGAATGACAGGAGGAGGTTCCTGAAGGAGAAATGCGCCAAGCTCGGGATAAAAGGCACAATGTATTCGGAGCTGGAGAGGAAAGGAAAGATAAGGATAGGAAAGAGGGCAATAAGGATAGAGGACGTCACGGTGCCGAAGGTCGGCAAGAAAATCGTCTATGCGACGGATACGAGGCCTGTAGCTGCGACCGTGAAAGCGTCCAAGGGGGCCGACCTGCTAATCCATGAGTCCTCTTATTCTGATAGGGAGAGGAAACTCGCAACCGAAAGGAAGCATTCGACTGCGGCAGAGGTCGCAGGCATTGCGAAGAGGGCCGGGGTGAGGAGGCTCGTGCTGACGCACATAAGCGCAAGATACAAGGACAGCGATGTCCTTGAAAAGGAGGCGAGGAAATTGTTCAAGAACACGGCAGCGGCAACAGACGGTTATATTATAACGGTTTGACATTACATTTTGCATTTGAGGAGGCATAGTCTAATGGTAGGACATCGCCTTTACACGGCGAGGGCCTGGGTTCGATTCCCTGTGCCTCCATTGAATAATTCAGGTAGGCTTCTTCAGCGGACATTCCCAAGTAATATATAAATAGCGCTTCATAAAGAATATAGAATAAAGTGATAGTATGAAAGGAAAAGTAAAGATGTTTAACGCGGAGCGTGGCTTCGGGTTCATCACAGGAGACGACGGGAAGGACGTGTACGTGCACAAAACCGCAATTGAGGGCGGTGCGACCCTCATGGTCGGCGACGCTGTAGAATACGAGGTCGAGGCCGGCGAGCGCGGACCGCGTGCAAAGAACGTCAAGAAGATCTGAAAGCATTCGTGAATCAAAGGGGATGTTTTTCTAACACCCTAGCTGAGCCTTGGTAGCAGAGCTCATCGGGACTTTCATGCACTTGGTCAAAGGCCGGTCGAGGAGGTCTGGGGCTGTGGAAGCTGCGGCGATGCCTTCTGCTTCACCTCGTTAATGAGCTTTGTGTACTTTTCCTTCCTTGAGTTGAGCCTCTGCCCTTTCGCCATGCTCTTGGAAAGCGTCCTTTTCATCACGCTTATCCTCTTCCTCATGAAAATCCTGAATATGTGCCTTTCCGTCGTCTTCAGCCTTGCCATAATTGCGTCCGATTTCCTTCCGTGCCTCTCTATTATCCTGTTGTAGATGCCCACCCTCTTTTCAAGATCCTTGGAGAGCAGCTCGAAGTATCTCTGCGCCGATCCGAGGTTCCTCGTCTTGGCTGTCAGCCCTATCATGAGGAGGTTCGCGAGCTCCTTGTCGAGGAGGTTGCTGTACCCTATCGCCATCGATTCCATGAGCTTGAGATACGCCCTGAAGTCGTCCTTGGACATGTGCTTGGCGTTGGCCATTATGCTTGGTATGCACAGCGCCTCGTAATCGTAGCCGTTCAGTATGCCGTACATGTTCGATGCGTGCTGCTCTATCTCCTCCATTATCTTTTTGTTGGCGTGCCTCTCTGTTGAGTCCATCTTGGACTGCCAGTTGTTCCTTATGACGCTCTTTAGTATGCTCTCGTCGAGCCTCTGGTTGCTTGCTTTCCTTGAGGCATCGCTGCTGCTGGCATTCAGGACATTGCTCATATCATCAGACTGGTCGTCTTTTTCAGCCGTGCTGGAAGCTGATGAAAGAGATAATGCATTGCATGCTTTTAAAGGCTTGCGAGATCCGGCATCTCAGATGACGTACAACGAGAAGCTCCTCACGAACTTCTTGAAGAAGATGTATACTGGATTTGCATTCCTCTTTACGTCCTTGACCATCTTCTTGTATCTGGACTTCTCCTCGGGCGAGAGCTTCCCCTCCTTGACGATCTCCTGCTTCTTCCCGTCGACAATCTGCGTCTCCCTCTTGTTGATTATGTCCTTCCTCACCATCGCGTACCATTCGTCGAGCGTGTTCCCATGCTGCTTGATCATGCTGAGGAAATCGTGCATCGTTATCTTTCTCCTCTTTCCCGTCCTGTCCTCCTCAGCCGCAGGTATCAGGGCCGCCTTGTCGCATATCTCCTCGATGTCTGCCTGCGAAAATCCCATGGTTGCCCTTGCAAGCCTTCCGAACGATATATTCCCGAGGGGCATGTTCTTTGTATTGTACCTGAATGCCCCTTTTCTGGTCAGGTATCCTGGTGGCGGTATGTAGATTGCTTCACCGAATCTCTTGCTCCTCTTGAGCGCGGGATCTATATCCCAAGGCTGGTTCGTCGCGCCTATGACGAATATGCCTTCTGGGTTTGCCTCCACCCCGTCCATCTCCTGAAGGAACTGGTTGACAGCCATTCTCATGTAGCTCGATTGCTCTCCGCCTCCGCCGCCCTCTCCGCCTCTCTTCTGCCCGAGAGCGTCGAGCTCGTCGAAGAACACCACACAGGGAACGGCCTTCCTTGCCTGCTCGAATATGGCATGCATGTTCTTCTCCGTATTCCCTGCGTACATATCGACAATCTCGTTGATCCTTGCGATTATCACGTTCGTCTGTGTTTCGCCGGCAATGGCATTCACTAGGTAGGTCTTGCCGTTTCCTGGAGGGCCGTAGAAGATCACGCCCAATCCTAGTTTCTTTCCGTAGGCTCTGAGAAGCTCCGGTTTCTTGATTGCTAGGATTATGTTCTCGTGTATTATCTTTTTCTCCTTCTCCATGCCCACTACGTCCTTGAATGTTATCTTGGACTTGTGCCATTTGACCTTCTTGATCTGACCCTCCTCGACCTGCGTTTCCTTTGTCTCCCCAGATGCCTCCGCGTCTAGCTCAGGATGCTTCTTCACCTTGCTCTTGAGCTGCTCCAGCCTCGACCTTGCCTGCTCGTACTTGGGGTTCTTCGCCAATGCTTTCTGGTACCACTCCTTTGCACCATCGTAGTCCTGCTGGTACTCTGCGATTATGCCCATTACATATGGAGCGTCATAGCTCTCGGGCTCTATGTTCAGCACGTTCTCCGCATCCCTGGTCGCCTCTTCGTACTTGTTGAGTATCGCGTATGACAGCGCCCTGTTGAAGTACGCGCTAGAATAGTTCGGATCCTCCTCTATCGCTTGCGAGTATAGGTCTATCGCCTCCTCGAACTTGTTGTCTTCGAAGAAGGTTCCAGCCTTCTTGTAGAGCTCCTTCGCCTTTGGATTTCCTGTGTCCCTTTTCTGCGTCTGCTCGGAGCTCTCCTTTTCTTCTACAGCCAAGGCTATCAATACAATCTGGTTAATCTGCTTTATATACTTTTTTAGCCATATCGTCGAGGAGCGCATTGAGGTGCCTGTCGACCTGCGAGATGTGCCTGTCCTCCCTTGGGACGTTCCTGAGAATGCATGACGAGAACCTCTTGGCGAGCGCCCTTGCCTTGCTGTTGGGGGCCTTCAGCTTTGCCTCCTTTACCTTGTAAGCGCCGGTTATCTGCTTGACCACCAATTCGCTGTCAGAGAAGATCCTTACGTCGTTCTCGAAGCCGTAGAGGCTGCCTGCAGCTTCAAGGGCTGCTATTATGGCTATGTACTCGGCCTCGTTGTTGGTCCTTATGCCGTTGTAGAACGCCTTCTCGAGAAGCTGCCTGCTGTTCTCGTCAAGGATCTGGAAGCCGGAGGCGCTTTCGCCGGGGTTGGACCTGGATGCGCCATCCGTGTATATCGTGAGAAGCATCGTATCAGGAGAATATCAAGATATAAATTTATTAGCGTGCCCAATACTGATGGGTTTCATGGCTGACAAGCTTTACTGGAGGGATCCCTACCTGCACGCGTTCGACGCGGACGTTGTGAGGACGCATGGGAACGCGCTCGTTCTGGACAAGACCGCATTCTATCCAACAAGCGGAGGGCAGCAGAACGACACCGGAAAGATCCTTCTTGAATCGCAGGAGTTCAGGGTGATCGATGTCAAGGAGGAGAACGGAGAGATACTGCACACGCTTGACAAGGAGTGCGTTATCAGGCCCGGGACGATGGTGCATTGCTCCATTGACTGGGACAGGAGGTACAGGCTGATGCGCAACCATACAGCCCTGCACGTAATCATAGGAGTCATAGTCTCTAAGTACGACAGGAACGGAAGGAGCACAGGAGGGCAGATATACGAGGACAAGGCGCGGATGGACTTCGACGTGGAAGGGTTCAACAGGGAGATGGCCGAGAAGGTCATAGCCGATGCGAATGCAGTGGTGCTTGAAGACAGGAAGGTCATCGCGAAGTTCCTGAGCAGGGAGGAGGCAAGGGAGATATCGAACCTTTCGAGGACTATGCCTGGAGACGATCTTCTCAAGAGCCTTGAAACGATAAGGGTCATCGAGATCGAGGGGCTTGACATACAGAACGACGGAGGCACCCATGTCCGGTCGACAAAAGAGGTGGGAACCATAAAGCTGCTGAAGTTCGAGAACAACGGCAAGCACAACAAGCGCATAGTCATAGCGCTTGATGCGCTCTAGAAAAAGCATTAAATAAGTATTCGTAGCATTTCAATCAGGCGATTAGTGATCTAATGGGATTCTTCGATCTTTTCGGCAAGAAGGACGTATCAAAGGACCTGGCAAAGACCATGCCGTATGCGATAAGGACTGAGCTCGTGCCTTACAAGATAAAGGCGAACGTCAGGAGCAGCTCGTCGCTCAGGATAAGCCTGAGGAACCAGACCGAGGAGCCTGTGGTAAGCTCAGTCGTGGTCGAGGTCCCGGATAGGATAAGCTTGGACGAAACGGGCTTCACGAAGCAGAAGGAGGTAAGGCTCGGAACCCTTGCGCCAAAGGAAGAAAAGGATGCGATCATCAGCGTATTCGGAGATTCCGGGACAGACAAGGGGGAGTACACGGTTTCGATTACTGCGTTCATACACTACAGGGACTACGCGCATGTCCTGAACGCGATGAAGAAGAGGACCATCGTTGAAGCGATATAGGATTCATGCCTCCTTCTTCGGCTGCTGCGGTTCCTCTTTCTTCTTCGGCTCCTCCTTGCTGTTGTTCGTGACCTTGCCCATTGTTGTCACTATCTCCTTTGCGACCGCTGTTCCCTTGTCCGTCAGATAGAGCCTCTTTATCCTGCCGTGCCTTTCTGTTGAGATCAGCCCCATCTCCTCGCACTTGTTTACGAACTTGGTCGTGTGTATGTACGTGACGTTCGCCTCCTTCGCGAGGTCTGCTATGTGCCATTCCCTTGGGGTGTCGTTCAGCGTAAGGAGCAGCTTGACCTGCTTGTCCTTGAAAAAAAGTGTGCCTATCGAGTCAGGCATGGGTAAAACCCGTCGTCTGCGATTAGGATATGGATATATAAATATTAAAGCATTGGTATATAGTGCTCGAGAATTGGTGCTGATATGGTAAAATATGTTATAGCAGAGCAGCTCGTTGGGAAGGAGGTAATGACAAGCGACGGATTCGACATTGGGAAGTTCGTTGATGCTGAGGTCAATGAGACAAACGGCAAGCTTGCCGCTTTGGTGATAGAGCCTAACGTGGACAGCGAGTTCGTGAACAAGCTGAACGTGAAGGCAGGGAAGCTGAGCGTTCCGTACTCGAGCGTGATGGCGGTCAATGACTTCATAGTCGTTGACAAGAAAGGATTCTGAGACAAGGTGTTGTTATAATAATCGCCGGCGGCGACGAAGCCGGTAGAGGCGCTGTTTTTGGACCCCTTACCGTGAGCATCGTCAGCATAAGCAAGGGAAGGGAGGCGAAGCTCTCCAAGGTTGGGGTCAGGGATTCCAAGCTGCTCACAAGGAGGAAGAGGAAGTTCCTGGTGGACGAGATATACTCTGTCGCCGAGGACGTCAAGGTCTACAAGATAGGCAACGACGAGATAAACAGGGCGATGCAGGCGGGCATGTCGCTTAACGAGCTCGAGGCATTCAACTTCGCGAAACTGATAGATTCCCTTGGCGAATATCCTTCCAGGATATACCTGGACTCGCCGGATGTGGTATCGGAGAGGTTCGGCGTAAGGGTCAGCCTTTTCTCGAGCCTGAGCATGAAGGTCTTTGGAACAAAGATCGTGCCTAGGGCCACGACACCCGAGATAAACCAGAAGAGGATCACGCTCATCGCTGAGCACAAGGCCGACCTGAGGTATCCTGTAGTATCGTGCGCGAGCATAATAGCCAAGGTGGAGCGCGACGAGGAGATAGACAGGATAAAGGACAGGCTCGGCATAGACATAGGCTCGGGCTATCCGTCTGACGGAAAGACGGTCGATGCGCTAAAGATGTACCTCAGGGACAGGACGGTCACCCCATACATAAGGGAGCGCTGGAAGACCATCGACATAATAAGGCAGCAGAAGATCAGCGACTTTTTGGAGAGCAAGTAGTCAGATGTTGAACTGCTCCATCCGCTTCCTGTGCTTGCCCAGCACCTCGTCGGATGCGAAGGATATCGCGAATATCAGTGCGAAGCCGATGACCGCTATGATGAACGCGTAGAAGAAGGCTGCCCTGGATGCGAATTCCGCTATCAGCACGCCTGCGACAGGCGCTCCGAGCGCGCTTCCGATGAACCTGAAGACGGTATTCGTCGAGGTCGCGAGGCCCATGTCCCTTGGGTCTATGCTGAATATCAGCACGTTGATCAGGGATACCTGCAGCATCGAGAGCCCTGCGCCCGCTATGGCAGCGCCTGCCATCAGCGCGATTGGACCGGTCGAGTAGGCAGAGACAAGGAACCCCGCGACAGTTATCAGCGAGCCTGCGAACAGGAACGGCTTGGCGCCCATGCGGCTGACGAACTTGCCCACGATCGGAGCCATTATTATGTTCATTATGGCGAACGGGACCAGCGCAAGCCCCGTCTGGAATATGTTGAAGCCGTAGCCAAGGGGCGCATTGGACTCGAATTCGTACGCGTATGTCTGGTATCCCAGGAAGAAGCTGAGGCCGACTATGAACACTATCAGGTTCGCTATCAGGACGTTCCTTTTCTTCAGCAGAGGGAGGTCTATAACAGATGCCTTGTCCTTCCTGTCGAACTTTGCGAAGACTGCTAGGAAGAACAGCCCCAGCGCAAGCATCGACAGTATTGGAGCCGATGTCCAGCCGAGCGTCGTGCCTTCGGACAGCACGAATACGAGCAGCGCGAGCGACAGCGCGAGCAATATCGCGCCTATGTAATCGATGTTTACCTTTGGCCTCAGGTACTTCGACTCCCTTGTATACAGCAGTATCAGGATTGTGAATATGAAGACCAAAGGCAGAGCCGTATGGTAGGTGACCTGCCAGCCATACGTATTGGATATGAATGCGCCTATGGGGAGGCCTATCGCTGAGCCTGCGCCGAACATCGCGCTCAGGATCCCCTGCGCCCTGGGTATCTCATCCCTGGGGAACTGCTCCCTTACAAGGCTGAGCGCGAGCGGGAATATCGTAAGGCCTATGCCCTGTATGAACCTTGCAGCGAGTATGAAAGGCAGGTTCGGCGCGAAGCCCGTTATGGCTACAGCGACAGTGTATACCGGCAGTATGTACTTCAGCATCATCTTCTTGCCGTGTATGTCTGCGAGCCTGCCCACTATTGGGTTGAGCGCTATGCCCGAGATAAGGTAGAGCGAGAGTATGAGACTTATCTGCGCCGATGTCGCATGGTACTGCCTGGCTATCGATGGCAGCGACGGCACCAGCATCGTCTCTATGTACATCACTATTATTATGAAACCAGAGAAGAGTATCAGCGCCTTCCTAGCATAAGCCTTGTCATATTCTTCGTTCTCCAAGTGACCACTTTTAAAGAGGAGCAAACAGAGATAATGCTAGTAGAAAGTTAATAAAGCATGTCATTTAATTAGATACAGGAGTGGGGAAGATGACTGTTCTTGGAATAGGGGATGCGCACGATTCCGGAGCTGCGGCAGTGGAAAGGGGCGCTGTCACAGGCGCTGTAAACGAGGAGCGCTTCACTAAGAACAAGAACGAGTTCGGCTTTCCCTACCATTCAATAAGGCACATACACAGTGGAAACAGCAGCATAGACGCGGTTGCGCTTGCATGGATAGGCGGCAGCGCGCTGATATCGAGGGTCTTCCCCGGCTGGGGCTCCTACAGGAGAAAACTGTGGAGAAGGGAGGTGCCCAAGCCTTCAAGGGTGAGCATGCACCTCTCGAACATGGCCTACAGGTTCATACAGAACCAGAGGCCCAGGAAAGCCTGGGAGCTTGTAGGCAGCTATGTCGGTAGGAACGTAACGAGGAAAAGGCTGGCGCACATATCGCACGACCTTTCGGCCAAAAGGATATACGTTGTTGAGCACCACATGGCGCATGTCGCATCGGCATACTACACCTCGGGGTTCAAGGACGCGCTCATCATAACCCTTGACGGAGCAGGGGACGGGCTGAGCGGAACGGTTTCTATAGGCGAGAGCGGGAGCATTCGCAGGCTGGCCGAGTTCAAGGCAAGCGCGAGCCTCGGGATACTGTACGGTGCGGCGACCCTCGCCTGCGACATGAGGTACGGGGAGGACGAGGGCAAGCTGATGAGCCTGGCAGCATATTCGTATCCGAAAAGGCTGGAGGAGCTCAACAGGATATGCAGGTACGACAGGCAGAAGAAGCGGCTCGTGTCAAGCATCGGCACAAGGAGCGAGTTCCTGCTGGCGGAGTACATGAAGGACCACCTGCTATCGGGCAACGAAAGGGAGCAGTTCGCGTACGCCGTGCAGGCGCACGTGCAGGAGCAGGTTGTCGGGATCGTCGGGCAGTGGGTCAAGGAGACGGACATACATGACATCGCCGTTGCAGGCGGCTTCTTCTCTAACGTCATAACAAACATGCTGATAGAGCACATGCCCGAGGTGAAGAGGCTGTTCGTATTCCCGCACATGGGCGACGGAGGGCTCTCGCTCGGCGCCGCTGCGCGCGTCGACTTCATGCTCAACGGAAGGTTCAACACCAAGCAGATAAGCGACGCGTATTTCGGCCCTTCGTACACGAATGAGCAGATAGAGGAAGCAGTAACAGCGTTGGCGAGGGAGAACCCGCAGGACATAGAGTACGATGAGATAGGGAATGTGGCAAAGTACGGCGCTGAGCTGCTGTCAGAGAACAGGATACTGCTGTGGTTCCAGAATGCGATGGAGTACGGACCCAGGGCGCTCGGGAACAGGAGCGTGCTCGCTCTGCCTTCTGAGAGTATTAACAGGGACAGGATAAACTCGATAATAAAGAGGAGGCCGTACTACCAGCCCTTTGCCAGCACCGTGCTTGCAGAGGATGCGAGCGGCCTTTTCGACGATTACGTAGGGAGGAACAGGTTCATGACGAGCGCGAACCATGTGAAGGAGGAGTACTACGGGGCCCTCGTCGCCGCATCGCATGTAGACCACACTACAAGGCCCCAGACGCTTGAGGACGAGAATCCAGTATACAGGCAGTTGATACAGGAGGTGAAGAAAAGGAGCGGGGTAGGCGCTGTGCTTAACACGAGCCTGAACAAGCACGGCAAGCCCATGGTCATGAGCCCGCACGACGCGCTGTGGACTCTTATGAATACCGGGGCGGATACGCTGATCATTGGGGATTATGTCGTGAGGAAGGTTGGTCAGCCGGGCAGCGCAAAGGAGGGCATGAGGCGCAGCGCGGAGAACAGGCTCGCTGAATAGCGCGCCTTATTTGAACAAAATCTTTAAGAATCACATCGGGATTGTTCTTTTATGAATTTTAAGGGCTCATGGAAACCTATGGCAGCAGCCTTTGCAGCAGGAGCGGTGCTTTCTGCTCCTGCAGTGCTCCCGATAAAGGCGGCATTCAGGGGAAGCGACCGTGCGCCAGTTCATGCGAAAGCTGCAGCTGTAAAGGAGCCTGCAAAAAGGGATCCTCAAAGGAGGCAGGAGCAGAGCACATATGACACAATGCAGATGGTGCCAAAGCTCACAGGACCTGAGGTGCTGTACGCGAAAAGGGACGGGCACCAGATGCTACAGACAAGCAACGGTTATGATGTGGTGCTGCTCGTAGCTGGGCAGATAACAAAGAATGGCCAGAAGATCAATTTCGGATTGTTCGACGTCTACAACCCCAGTGGCGCACTTGTGTACCATGCTGTGCCTGTGCAGGAGGGCGCGATCCAGCCTTTCGGGTTTGCGCAGACATCGGTTGGGGAGGCTGGCTCTACGATGGTCCTCTACCTGTCGAAAACGATGCCCAAGAGCGATGCGGCCGTGGTGCAGGTAGCCTTCGTCACATACGATATCAGGCCTGGGGCTATCGCCACAGTGGCGAACTCAGGTGTTCCGTGCACAGTGGCGCAGATCAGCATGGGGCTCTGCGAATGACGCCGCAGAGATCTTTACCTGCGTCAGCTGCATGCTGTCAGATACATTAATAATTGGAAAATCAGATGTAAGGAGGGTAGGAAATGGTTTGATGGCCAAGGAGAGCAGGGCTTCGAAGCTTGCAGAGCGGATCCGGAACATCAGAACAAAGGACATGCTTGTCGCTGCGGTTTTTTGCCTTATACTGGCTAACGCTGCAGTTTACGCGTTCATGCACCTGGAGGGCATCAGCGGATACGGGGATGACCCGACCTATGCAAACCTGGGAGTGTCTGTTGTACAGGGCACGTTCAAGATGACGCCAACCTACATCTTTTCAGTAAGGCTGACAGAGGCGTTCGCAATAGGGCTTTTCTATCTGCTTTTTGGCATAAGCAACTTCTCTGTCGCACTGTGGAGCATAGCGGCATACCTGTGCCTGATCGCGGTTGCCTTCTATACGGGCAGGTTCTTCCATAATGATAATGCTGGCCTTGTAAGCGCCTTCCTAGTAAGCATATTCCCGTTGGTGACAAAATACGCGACTACAGTAAATGACGACATACCTCTTGCGCTCTTTGCCTCGCTCGCTGTGCTCCTGTTCCTTTATGGTGAACGCGACAAGAAGCACGGATACTACCTATTGAGCGGAGTGATGCTGGTGCTCGCATGGCTGACCAGCTACGAGGCCGCCCTGGCCATAGCGTTCGTGCTGCTCTATGCCGTTGTCGGGATCCTGAGGAAAAGGATAAGGGTCGACAAGACTTTTGCCTCGTTCCCATTGGGCATCGCAGCCGCATTTGCAATCGTCTTCGTCTACAGTTACGTAAACTGCGGGCAGCCTTTCGTGACGATAACCACGAACGCGAGGTTCTACAGCGCTGTAGGCCAGTTCGTTGACGGCTATGCCACGATACCTAGCGCAACTACCGACCTGTCATTTTACATAAAGGAGATGTTCCCTTACAAGGTCATAGAGTCGGTTACGACCCTGGGCCTGCAGAACGCCATAAACTACTTCGACATACAGATGTTCTCCGGCGGGATCTACAACTTCGAGTATGGCCTTTACTTCTACCTGCTGCTGCCCGCCATTGCAGTGCTATTGCTTCGAGATAAAAATTCATACTTTCTGGTGTTCTGGTTCGCCTTCTTGTGGCTGGGCCTTGAATTCGGGCCGATGCATGTGGACATAAGCCTCAACCCGCCCCACATAACCTACCTTCTGGCGCACAGGCTCTACAGGTTCATGCTAATTGCTACGGTTCCCATATCCTGCATTCTTTCAATCGGATTGCTGCGGCTTTGGGAGAAAAGAAGGAGGGTGTGGGGAATCGCAGGTTTCCTCTTCTTTGCTGTGATACTCGCCCTGCTGTACATGAGCAACTATGCGATATCGAATTACTGGTACTATTACCAGCATTATCCTGCGGAGCTGATGATGCAGGCGACTAACTTCATCAAGGCCATGAACCCCCAGGGGCCCATATACCTAGAATCATACTACAACTATGCGTATGTGGGGTACATAGAGGGCGCTGAATCGACATATCTCGGCATGCCGCTGTCGAATCAGGTGAACTACAGCATAGGGAGCAACGTGAGCTGCGACAGGCTGCTGGCCAATGCATACATAGTATGGGCTGGGCCGCCGCACTGCAGGAACTGGGTCAACGTGCTGAACATAACGCAGCCTAAAGACATTCCTGAATACCTGATAAGATATGAGGATCCTGTGCTGGGGTACAAGATAACCAATGTCTATCTCATAAGAGGCGCCTAAAGCTTCATTAACGTTTTCCGGGATAAAAACCTATGCAAAACCTACATCTGCAAAAGAGGAAATAGGGATATGGTAATGAACTTCAGACATCCAAAAGCGCTTATAAATTTTGATTAAATGAGCGACGCTAAGACTGTACCGGATTACCTGTTACTCGGCTTTGCTCTCAGCTCGATTGGAGGCCCGCTTGCCCTGATTGCCCTTTACATTATAGGCGCCTCTGGACCTGCGCTGAACTCTTTGGGAATGGCTGCACTTATAGGAGCTCTTCTCTTCGTGTTTCCTTTGTTCATCTGGTACAACTATTCCAAAAAGATAGCCTCCTCAGGTGGGCTCTATGAGTTTGTAAGACAAGCAGCAGGAGAGAAGGTTGCTAAAATTCAGGGTTGGATATGGGCATTCAGCTACTTCCTCTACCTGCCATACACTGTTGTGTACGTAGTCTTCTATCTAATTCCAGACATATTCGTAGTACCGAGGTCATATCTATATGTGCTTGAGATTGCTCTACCTCTGATTCTGATAGCCATGGTTATTCTCAGCAAAAAGATCAGTCTACTCTTTTTGTTTTTTGGTGCAATCCTTCAGCTTTTGGTGATTATTGTGCTTGTTTGGTTCGTAACCTCGCATACGGGCATAAGCGTTGCCACGCTTGCGCCCAACGCAGGCGCACTGGACGTGTTCGGTGGTGGATTTGCGATAGCTACACTGTTCATCTGTCTGGATCTTCCACTCTTTCTTGGTGGCGAAATCAAGAACGGCAGAAAGATTCTCGGGAAGGTTCTGGTTGCATCCTTTGCCTTGGTGGCGGCATTCGTCGTCATAGCGGCTGTTCTTATTCCTGCGGGCGTTACGCAGAGGGTTGCCTCAGATGCGATTCCGGGGTTTGTTTTGGCAAAGATGTATTCTAACCCGGCTTTTGCAGCAACGGTAGGCATTTTCGTGCTGGTGAGCGTGATCGGGCTAGTGCTTGCTGAGTTCTTCGCCCTCACCAGGCTCATGAAGCACATGCTGAATATAGAGCTCTCTAGTTCGGTGCTCTGGATATCGGGGCTTTTCATGCTGATGAGCCTTGCAAGTCTCATAAACCCGTATAAATTTTACGATTACACATTGCAGCCTTCCCTGATTGCGCTCTGGGTATCACAGCTGATACCGGTGCTTGCCTATCCCTCTTTCCTAAAGAGGTTCTCCAGACTCACGGCGGTTGGAGTGTTTGCCGCACTTGTATCTGCAGCCGTGATGCTTTACGGTCTTTATACCGCACTTTAGAGCAAAGGTTAAATAGCCTTAGGACAAAATAAAACTGGGTTATGAGATGGTAGAAACTAAGTGGATTGCGGTAGCATTGATAGTGGTCTTGATAATAGTCGCTGTCGTCTACTTCGTATCCCAGGGCTCTTCGGTGCAGACATCAGGATCTCTCACTACAGCAGCGCAGGCTACAACAGCGCATACATGGGCATAGCTATGGTCAGCAACATTGTGATAGGCGGCATTGTCGTCCTGATAGTTATAATCGCAGCCGGTGCATACGTTCTCAACCAGTCCTCACTACGTTCGACGATTCCTCCTACGGCGTCGACCACCGTTTCTGGCGGACCCACAACATCAGTTACTTCAGCAGGCCAAGAAACACTGACGCTGACCGAGGTCGAATACTCGATAACGCCAAGCGTCATATATGCCACGCCAGGCGAATCCGTTGTCTTGCACGTCCACAATGCAGGCACTGTAGACCATAGCCTCAGCATCACAGGACCCGGTTTCAACGTTACGTTGATGCCAACACTGATACCTCCCGGCGGCAACCAGACCCTTAGCTTTACCGCACCGGCAGCTGGCAACTACACATTCTTCTGCCCAGTTCCCGGACACAAGGATCTGGGAATGAAAGGCACCTTGGTTGTGAAGCAGTCAACCCAGCAGAACGCCGTCACTACAGTGGCCACGACGCAGAGCACGGCTCCCACAACGGTTACTAGCGTTGCATCTACTGCTCCAACCACTTCTACGGGTTCCACATCAGTTCCCACAACAACAGCACACACCTGGGCCTGAGCCGGTTGCTTTATCAAGGGATGGTATGCGACTGCCGGACATCTACGAACAGATGATAATAAGCCTGTTAATCCTGGCCGTATCTGGGATGTACCAGAATGGACTGGACAATACCGTTCCACAACTGAGTCTTGCGGTGGCGACCGCTGCGCTCCTGGACCTTTTCCTAAAGCGTCTCAAACTGAAGCGCTTCGTGGTTCCAAAATCTGGGATAATAACCGGACTGTTGGTGGGCATGGTACTCAATCTGACCTCTCCGTGGTACGCCGCGATAGTGACGGCCGCAGCGGCGATTGCTCTAAAGCACCTTATCATCTATAAGGGTAGGAATGTTTTCAATCCAGCGTCACTGGGATTGGTGCTCTGCGGGTTCGTGTTCGGCTTCGGAGGCGGATGGTGGAGCTCCTCGAATCCCGCACTTATCATAATCCTAGGAATCTTGGTCATGTATAGGGTAAAAGGCTACTACATGGTAGTCCCGTACCTTGTCCTGTTCTTTCTGCTTTTCACAATCTCAAAGAGTTTTGCAGTCACAGCAGACAGTTTTCTTAATCCTATCATACTTTTCTTCTCGTTTTTCATGCTTACAGAACACAAAACTGCGCCGCATTTTGCAATGCAGAGGGTAATCTACGGTTCTGTTATTGCAGTTTTCGCTTTTGTGCTGTTCTATTACTTGCCGGCGTACTTTCTGTTGCTCCCGCTTCTGATAGGAAATATATGTGGATTAGTAATAGAACAGCTGATTAAAAAGTAGACATAGAACCTCTGGTTTTCCTCCAGCATCCAAAATTCTATGGAAACAGGCAAAAGAGTCCGGTTTTTCGGTAATCTCTATATCCCATGAATAGAACGGGGGGCCCGTGATTTGAACACGGGTCGCCACCTCCCGAAGGTGGAAGCCTGACCAGACTAGCAGAGCCCCCCTCAAAGTATCTCGGCTCCATGCTTCCTTACTACAACATCATCCTCGATCCTTACTCCGCCGAAGCCTGGCACGTATACGCCAGGCTCCACCGTCACCACAGTGCCGGCTTTGAGCTTCTCCCTGTTCCCAGGGGCCAATCCGTTGCCGTCGTGCACCTCAAGTCCGAGGGAATGGCCCAATGAGTGTATGAACCGGCCCCTGTACCGGCCCTTTGAGAAGCCGTCTATGTAGTCCCTTGCTGCCTTGTCTACCTTTGAAGCGACGACCCCTTCCTTTATCATTGATATCGCTATCCTTTGCGCCTCCTTGACAACGCCGTACATCTCGGCTTTCCTGATGTGATCCCTTGCATTGCTATTGTCCTTGAATATCATAGTGCGGGTTATGTCGGAGCAGTAGTTCTGCACCCTGGCCCCGGCATCTATGAGTATGAAGTCGCCTTTCCTTAGCCTTGTGTTGCCTGGCATGTGGTGCGGCATGGAAGAGTTCTTTCCGAAGCAGGCTATGGTGCTGAAAGAGGGACCTTCTGAGCCAAGCGAGCTGGATATGTAGTCGAACTCAGCGGCAAGCTCCTTTTCGGTCATGCCTTCGCGTAGTCTATTCCTTATCTTGACCATTGCTGCCTTTGTTATGCGCGCGGCTTTCCTTATGCTGTCAATCTCTCCCTGGTCCTTCACCATCCTTGCGTTTGAGAAAGCCCCGGATGCGTCTACAAGCTTCCTGGGCCCGTATGCCCTTCTTATCCTGCCGTACAGGCTTGCAGGCAGGAAATCCTCGTTTATTCCTATGGTACGGCCTTTGATCGCGCTTGAAAGCAGCGACCTGAGCTGCTTTGAGCTGCTTACCTTCACCACCCTTAGCCCTGGCGCTCTCTGCTTCATGGCATCCTCGTACTCAAGCGAGTTGGTGAGCAGCTCGATTCCCTTCCTGCTTATTATAAGCGAGTTTCCCTCGAAAAGACCGCTCGCAAATCCGGTCATGTACGTGAAGTTTGGGTCTCTGATGCCCGTGTTTATTATGAGCATGCGGCTTGCGCCCTTGCAGTTCGAAAGCACCCTTGATGCTCTCTTGAGTAAAACGTTTATCTTGGCACCTTTTAATATTTGAGCTGCTTAATCAGTTAATGAGGCTTAAAATTAATAAGGGTGCTAACATGATGGCGGGCATGGATGTTGTAAGGTCCATAGCGGTTTACAAGAACATGAAGGACCCCTCACTGCTCAAGTACTACTACAAGTTCAAGGCTCTTGAGCATGTTTCAGGGAATGAGGTTCAGGGATCGTCCCCTCCAGATATATTCGTAGGCAGGTTTGGCTATCCGAACGTGAGCATCGGGCCCATGGTGCCTCCGCAATTCGGGGACACTTCCATAATGAGCACCCCGGAGAGATGGGTCGGCAGGAGCATACCGGAGATAGTGGAATTCAGGTCCATGCTGATAAGGGGCATGTACAGGACAAGGATCACGAACGCAGACAATGGCAGGATAGAGGAGATGGTCAAGGAGCTTGCCATATCGGACCAGTACAGCGGGGTAACGGAGACGCTCGCGCACAAGCCCATACTTAGGATGAGCTTCGATGAGAACAGCCAGCCGTACGGCCCCAGCGCAGCCCTGAAGGATATGAGGATAGACAACACCAAGACGAACCAGAAGCTCGAGAGCGCCTATCATGACACGGCGATGCCAGCAAAGGACGCGATAATAGAGCTTTACGAGAAGAGCGTGCTCGTCTCGAAGATACAGAAGGCGCTGTCCGCAGGAGTGCTGGGAACGGGGAAGAACAGGAAGTTCGTGCCGACCAGGTGGAGCATAACTGCTGTCGACGATACCATAGGCAGATACAAGCTTGGCAGCGTCAAGGAGTACGAGAGCATAGACAGCATACGCGTGTACCAGAACAACGCTCTTGACAACAGGTGGCTTGTCATAATGTTCCCTGGCGCGTGGGAGTACGAGCTAGTTGAGGCGTGGTATCCTAAGACATCATGGAATCCGGATGGCAAATCAATCGACATTTATTCTTCGTATGAGCCGTTTACAGGCAGGAAGAAGTACGCTGAGATAGGCGGTTGCTACTATGCTGCAAGACTTGCGTCAACCGAGCTTCTCGACAGGATGAAGTCGCAGGCGCGGGTCGTCATATTGCGCGAGGCCCATGAGGGGTACATAATGCCGGTGGGTGTCTGGAACGTAAGGGAGCATGTGAGGGAGGCGCTGAGGGGCGAGCCCCTGCTGTTCGAGGATAGGGAGCAGTTGTACTCGTTCGTCTCGTCCAAGATGGACATACCGGTAAAGACATGGATAAAGAACAGCACGCTGCTAAGGAAGGAGATGTACCAGAAGCACCTTGTAGGCTAAGCAACCCAATTTCTCTTCCATAAAAAAGAAATTTATGACATGCGTCTCTGCATAGTTTTACCTAGTCTGCGCAAGGTTCGGGGAGGCGCAGATTTTGATGCGAGAGATGCGGTGCGTAGAACTACGGGGTTTCGCGCACCGCAAGTTGCGGGCTTGATGCGCTTGCAGGAGGCGCATGCGTGGGATGCGTCCTTTGAGAAATAGACACGAGGACAAAAAACTTTGACCGCGCAGTGCATGCACATGCGTAGAGACGCAGGTTAATACGTATGCAGGATTAATGATGCGGGAGAGATGCGCGCGCAGTTTCGACGCAGGTCTACCGCAGACGCGGAGTGCGCAGTTACGTCTATTTATTTTCCATATTATCAGTAGAGGATACATCTCCGCGGCTAACTTTTAATTGGTGAAAAAAGAGGTTTAGAAGATGTGCTTTGGCTATAATTTGAATAGTTTCCTCAATCTTGGTCTAATAGCATACTTAAGCGTTTTATGTTTGAATCTTCTGGGTTGTTTGTGTAATAGTACCTCATTGGTAAAGTGGAGCGAGGTGTCTAGGTACCAGTGGTCTTCCGCGAAAGCATCTATAAGTTTATTGATTTTTCCTTGGGAGGTTTTCCTAGTAATGACTTTTACTAAGTCATTGGTCATTCTTTTCCGTGTCATTTGATATCCTATATGCAATCTGTTTGAATCCTTATAAAATTATGAGGTCCGTACAAGTTTTAAGATCTTACGCCATCAGAGATGGCTGGAATCAGCATAGGAGCAGAGAGGAATAAGTGGTTAGGTCTCATAAAGCTTAGCCAGTCTACGAACACAAAATAATTAAAGGATTACTATGCAAATAGAAACTATGGAGATTAACGCTATTTATGAAGGGGACAATTTAGAGGTAATGAGCAAGTTTCCAGATAATAGCGTAGACCTAATCTATGCCGACCCACCCTTCTTTACTAATGCAAACTATGAAGTGATATGGCACGACAAAGCTGAAATTCGTAGTTTCAAAGACAGATGGGAAGGAGGAATAGAACATTATATAACTTGGATGGAGCCACGAGTAAGAGAATGTTATAGAGTTCTGAAAGATACTGGAGCTATGTATTTACATTGTGATTATCACGCCGATGCACATCTACGTATTCTAATGGATAAAATCTTTGGAGAAAACCATTTTCTTAATGAAATAATTTGGAGTTATAAAGGAGGTGGTTCAGGCAAAGACCGCTTTGGAAGGAGACACGACACAATATTTTATTATTCTAAAGGTAAAAAACATATTTTTAATGATGATAATATTAGGATTCCTTATTTAAGTGCTGAAGGCAGGGATACAAAATATGCGTGGGGTCATCATAAAGGCATTGACAAAGAATACAAACCAAATCCTAAAGGAAAGATACCAGAAGACGTTTGGGAAATAGCTCCGATAAATTCTATGTCTAAAGAGAGGCTGGGTTATCCAACACAAAAACCCGTAGAACTATTAGAACGAGTTGTAAATGCGAGTTCTGATAAAACAAGTATAGTATTAGACCCATTTTGCGGTTGTGGCACTACATTAGTTGCATCCCAGAAACTGCAAAGAAAATGGATTGGGATTGATATATCTCCAACAGCTTGTAAACTAATGCACAAACGACTTAAAAAAGAATTTAGCATAGATGCACAGCTAATAAGAGGAGAAGTGGATTTAAAGTATGTTAAGAAATTAGCACCTTTTGAGTTTCAGAATTGGGTCGTCGTTGATAAGTTCTTAGGAACCATCAGCAAGACTAAATCAGGAGATATGGGAATTGATGGATTAACCCCACAAATTACAGGAGGATTTCCAATTCAGGTTAAACAAAGCGAAAGCATAGGTCGTAATCCCATAGATAATTTTGAAACTGCGATACGTAGGGCAAACAAAAACAAAGGTTATTTTGTTGCTTATTCTTTTGGTAAAGGAGCATATGAAGGCGTAGCAGAAGCTAAAAACAATAGAGGCATAGAGATTACTCTTAGAACAGTTCAAGACCTTTTAGATGGCAAGATAGAATGACCAGCCGAATGCGACAATTTACTTCATCAGCCGATTATGCGACAAAACCCACAATACTAATATTTAAATACCTGAAAAGCACCACTTTCTGCAGATACGATGCAGGCAAAAGGCAGCTCATACGGTCATTCTTCTGCTTCTAGCTCTGCGTTCGGCTTTTTCTTCAGCTTCTGGGAGTTTAGCGCTTAAGGGCTGCTGAATTTCCCGCCGTCCTTATGAAAAAACAATGATGAGAGAATGGTTTCTAAAAATATTGTTCATGATCAAAAGA
>JAGWGW010000011.1 GCA_028867135.1 Microcaldota archaeon
TAGTGGTCACCGACATCATAAGCGGATTTCTATGCCACAGGAGATTCGACAACACATACTCTAGGGCCTATAAACTTCTCCTAGAACTTAAAAAAATAGAGCCGGTCATTTTAACGTCTTATGCTTAAGGCTAATAAGCACAGGACCACAATCTAATATGCGTTATCCATGCAAGCACCTGCAATTTTTAATCGGTTGCTACATTTAAAAATACCTACCATGCCAATTATAACCTGATAAACCGGTTGTTTTATATGGATACAGATAGCGATGCGCCTGGTCACCTAATCTGGAATTATTTCAAGGGGCTCACCAGTTTTGACATAGTAGAGCGCGATGACGGTTATATTAACCTGTCGGGGGGCGCTAGGGATTATTTCTCAGAATATAAAGACTGGAGAAGGCATGAGAAGGAAGCCATAACGTACGCTAAAGGCAGATGCCTGGATGTAGGGTGCGGAGCGGGAAGGGTATTGTTATACCTGCAACTAAAAGGCCTTCGCGGGCTAGGGATGGATCTGTCTCCTTTGGCAGTCAAGGTCTGCAAGCTGAGAGGAGTTAAGCATGCCAAAACCATGGGCATAGACGACACAGGAAGATTCAAATCAGACTCCTTCGATTCCGTGATAATGTTCGGAAACAATTTTGGCCTTTTCGGAAGCAAGGCTAGAGCAAGAGGCTTGTTGAAGGAGCTATACAGGATAACGTCTAGTCGTGGCATCATAATAGCAGAGGATAGGGATCCGTACATCACCAAAGACCCGATTCATTTCAGGTACCACGCCACAAACAGGAAGAAAGGCAGAATGCCGGGCCAGTTGCGCATACGAATAAGGTTCATGCAATATGCAACGCCATGGTATGATTATCTATACGTATCCAAGAAGGAGATGCTGGAGATACTGTCCGGAACAGGGTGGAGAGTAAAAAGATTCATAGATGACGAAGACTACAGGAAGAATGGGCGTTACATGGCTATAATGGAGAAGGCAACATGACCTTGTATTATAAATAAATGCATTAGACCATTGTAAATTGATGCGATGGCGCTCTTCAAGTCAAAGGAACGAGAAAAAGAAGAAGTTCACTTCGAAGTCCACGTACTTACAAAAAAATATAAGAAGTTCCATGCTGTTACCGGAGGGGATGGCAAGATACACCTAGAAAGAAGCGCCATAAAGAAACTTAGCAGGAATGGCCTAAAAGCCCTAATCTTTCACGAACGATTCCATCAGAGATGGCGCCAAGACCCGGCTTCTAGGGTTTTCCGTTTCGTAGCTCCATTTGTCTTGCTTATATCCGTTTTGGGAATATTTGGTGCGTTGTTATCCTTATTCTATCTACACCCTAATATACTATACGGCATCCTCTGCGCAGTTATATTGGCATATTTCGTAAGCGTGTCCTTCCTTGCCATGTACATTCAGAGAATAAGCGAGGCTGCAGCGGACTTATACAGCGCGAAGGAGATCGGCAAAGCCAATTTTGTATCTGGGTTTGAAGATCGCTACAAGAAATATCCTAGCTACGGAAAAGAAGAGACGTTTTTCAGCAGATTGAGACGCTGGAGATACCTGTTCGAGCACAGGACGAAGAGCGAGAGGATTAAGCTCGTAAAAGAAACGTAACTAGCTTCTTTTAATGTCATTTAACTTCATAAAGCAGTGTTTCGAAACCGTCTCCGAGGAAACTACTGGCCTGTAGAGATTTGCTTGATAGCCTTTACGGCATCAGCGCATATGTCAGGAACACCGGCGCAAGCAGTATCGAGATCGTGCTGACCACCTTTATCATCGAGTTGAGCGAAGGCCCTGCGGTGTCCTTCAGCGGGTCCCCGACCGTGTCTCCGACAACGGCCGCCTTGTGGGCGTCGCTTCCCTTGCCTCCGAAATGCCCGTTCTCTATGTACTTCTTTGCGTTGTCCATCGCCCCTCCTGCATTGGCCATCGTCAGTGCGAGCATGAAGCTTGCAGGTATCGTTCCGACAAGAAGCCCTCCCAGGGCCTCCTTCCCGAATAACATGCCCACGACTATCGGCGTAAGTATTGCCACAAGCTCAGGCAGCGCAAGAGACTTCAGCGCGTTCACAGTAGCTATGTCCACAGCCTTCGCGTAATCAGGCTTCGCCTTTCCCTGCATCAGCCCCTTGATGGTCCTCACCTGCCTTCTCACCTCCTCGACCATGAGGTTTGCAGCATGGCCCACGGCTTCCATAAGGAATGAAGAGAAGACGAATGGCAGGAGCACGCCTATGAATATGCCCACAGTCACCAGCGGGTTCAGTGCATCAATGATGTTTATGTGCACCGCGTTCGCAAAAGCCACGAACAGGGCAGTTGCGGAAAGCGCAGCGCCTCCTATCGCAAAGCCCTTCGTCGTTGCCTTTGTCGTGTTTCCGACAGCATCGAGATGGTCGGTCACCTTCCTTATCTTAGGCGCAAGGTGCGCCATCTCCGCGATGCCTCCCGCATTGTCCGTTATCGGACCAAACGAGTCTATAGTCAGTATCGTCGCGGTCAATGAGAACATCGCAGCGGATGCGATTGCGATTCCATACACTCCAGCTGCAGCGTAGCTTGCGAGTATGGCCACTACCACGAAGATTGCGGGCATCCATGTGCTCCTAAGGCCTACTGCCAGCCCCATGATCACGTTGGTTCCAGCTCCGCCCTTTGCAGCTGTCGCTATCTTGATGACGGGCTTGCTCCCCCCTCCCGTGTAATAGTCAGAGACCCAGAATAGCAGGAAGGCAAGCAGCAGTCCAGAGACTATCGCTATGAAATAGCCCATAGGAAGTGCAAGTGTCGATGTAAGCACGAAATCCAGGATTGCCGATATTATCACAGCAATGAGTATGTTCTTGTACAATGCCCTTGTGACCTTGCCGTTCTTCACGTGCACGAAGAACACCCCTATGAAGCTGCCCAGTATCCCAAGTGCAGCTATGTAAAGCGGATATGCGAAAAGGCTCGAAGACGCGTTCGGCATGCTGTTGGCTATAAGCAGCGCAGCCACCAGCGTCACAGAATAGCTTTCGAATACGTCTGCAGCCATCCCTGCGCAGTCTCCAACATTATCGCCTACGTTGTCTGCGATCGTTGCAGGGTTCCTTACATCATCTTCAGGAAGGCCCAGCTCCGTCTTCCCTACAAGATCCGCTCCTACGTCTGCAGCCTTCGTGTATATCCCTCCGCCCACCCTTGCGAACAGTGATATCAATGAGGCCCCGAATCCGAAGCCTATGAGAAGCGGTATCTGCAATGTCGTGAAATATGCGAGAAGCAGGCTGATTCCTATGAGCGAGAAGCCGACTGCCGAGAATCCCGTCACAGCTCCTCCAAGAAGCGCTGTCCTGAATGCCTCATTGAGGCCCTTCTCAGCGCTCTTTGCGGTCCTGACGTTTGCCTTGACCGCTATGCTCATCCCCAGATATGCAGTGATGTAGGACGCGGCTGCGCCTACAAGGAACGCGATGACTATCCTAAGCCCGTTGTCCATGAAGAAGAAAAGGATGGATAGCACTACGGCGAACGCTATTATTGTATATAGCTGTCTCTTGAGATAGGCGTTGGCGCCCTCCTTTATCGCACGGGCTATGTCCTTCATCTTTTCGCTCCCTTCGTTCTCCCTGAGCACGTAAATTGCCGCAAACAGGGCCACGACCAAAGCGACTATTCCCGCAGCTAACGTATAGTAATAGAATTGCACAACTACACCTCCGCTTTAGAATAGATAATACAACTTTATAAAGCTAACCCAGAACTGCAAATGAAAAAGCTTAAGAATGAAGCAATTCCCTTTGTAAAAGCATGAGGGCAAGGCAGTTTAACAAGCTGATTGCAACAAGCGCCGCTGCAGGCATCATCGCAATCGAGCTGAACGACTACAGGGGCATGTTCAACAGGCTGAAGGGCGCGTTTAGAAATGGGGAGCCGAACGCCATCGACAGCGCGATAGTCGATCTTGAAAAGAAGGGAAGGGCCATAACATTCTACACGGAGATGCTGGACCTGAACGGAAAGATCGCAAAGGCAAGGAAGGCTTTTAGCAAAAGCATGCATAATGCCCAATACTTCGGATACAACCCATACTGGGTAGACCTGAAAGACCTGGAAAGGCAGAGAAACAGGCTGATAAAGATGGGCCAGCGAAGAGGGTACTTCGCCCTGCTTGCGGAGATGATTGTCGATGTTGCGCAGGAGGCAAAAAGGGCATGAGATTCACGGCTTCAGGCTGAATCCCCCTGCTGGAAGGTGCTGCATAACGTAGTCTATGTCACCGAATCCGAGCCTGCCGCAGATCATTTTCGCTGCATCCGACTTTTTCCTGTTCCCTGGCTTAAGCACGAGGTATCCCTTGGCCTGAAGCGCAATGCACGTGCTCATCGGCACTATCCTGATCCTTCCGTTGTCCATGAAGGCTGCGAGCTCCAGTGCGATATTCTTGAACCATTCCCGTTCTCCTGACATCAGGAAGCTGCCTGTGCCAAGCGCTCCCTTCTCCTTTGACTTCGATATCTGCTCCCTTTTCAGCGAATAGACAGTCGCCGAAGAGCTGCCGCCCTCCCACGCCCTTGAGAAGCACGCGGCGAACTGCGCAGCCTCCTCCCTTGCGGCTTTTTCAGATTCCACCCCGTTCTTGAGTATGACGGCAGATGCGCCGAACACGTCCGCATGGAAGAACAGGTCATTGCTCTCGAAGTACTTCGAGTTTATCAGCTCGTTCTGCTGCGCGTTCCTTCCTCCTATAGCAAGCATGCCGCCGCTTGTCATGAACCAGTTGAACCTCTCGTACCATTCCTTCTTCTCGATCTTCTTGACGACCCTCCTCTTCTGCTCGATGCCCTCTATGCCCTTTTTCTTCGCCTCAAGCTCCTTCACGGCAAGCTCGGCTCCCTCCGCCTTTCTCTTCGCCTTCTTCGACCTGTTGAAATAGTCGTTCGCGTTGTCCTGCGCCGACTTGTTCAGGTCTATCTCCATCTCCATACAGCTAAGACTACTCATGAACAATTAAAATAAGTGCGATTCAGCGAGGAATCCTGAAGGCGTTGATCAGCAGCCATGATACTGCTGTGTTTTCCGTATGCGTCAGCGCCATCGACCTGGATCTGTACAGGTCCTTGCACCACTGGTCGGTTTCCAGTTTTGACGCCCGCAGGTAAAACGATGCGGCAATTATCATCGGATTGCCTATGTCAGGGACGTAAGCATGAAGCTTGGAGATCCTATTTGCCACATCGGCCATGCGGTCCGCCTTTTTCGGGTCGCTATCCTTCAGTGCCTCTACTGCAAGCACCAGGTGGTACGCATTGCGAAGAGGCGCCATTTCACAGGACTCTCCGGCCCTTTCCCAGGCCCTCGCCATATGAAAATGCATCGCACTCTCGAAAACTGTGCCTTTCGCAGCCTTCTCTGCGCTCTTGAAATCCTCCAGTGCTTCGCTGTATCTTCTCTGCACGATCTTGCTAGCCCCAGACAGGACAAGATTGGTTGCGTTAATGTGCCTCTCCACATTCGCTCTTGAAGCGTCATGCCTGATGACGTAGTCCTTGACCCTCCCGAATGCGTTTGCTGCCATCACATGCCCAAAGGTAGGTCCATTGCTACCTATAAATAGCTTTCTCCAGTTGTTGCCAGCTCAGCCTGCGATGAGCTTTATTATCTCGGATATTATGAAGCCCATTACCCCGAGGATAAGCACTCCTATGAGGACTATCTTGAGCGTCCTCATGAAGGTGTCCATGTCAGGCTTGTAGCTGACGCCCATCACGTGCTTCGAATCTGCATAGAAGCCCTTGAGCTTCGGTATAGGATTAAGGTTCATCAGGCCGCCTCGTCAAAAATCTGGTCAAGGTCTATGTCCTGGTTCTCCTCTATCTTCTTCTTGAGCCCGTCCTCGGTGTATTCCGCGAATTCGACCCCGCTTATCACGACCATGACCTTGAGCGAACTCTTCTGTATCTTCTGCTCTATCCTCGCGCCCCACTTGAGCAGCGCTTCGCCGTTTATCCTGCTCGAGACGCTCTGGAATATCGACTCAGCTTCGCGAAGGGTGAGGTCCTCTCCTCCGACAATGTTCACCAGCGCCTTCTTTGCGGTCGAAATGTCTACATCGAGAAGCGGGCTCTTCAGCGTGTTCTCAAGCGCTATGGTTGCCCTGTCCGTTGTCTGCGTCGCATTCGCCTCTCCCATCCCTATGACTGCGTATCCCGAGTCTTTGAGAACAGACTTCAGGTCAGCGAAGTCGAGGTTCACCATGCCTGGCTTTGTCACCATCTCTATGATGCCCTTCGCTGCGTTCGCAAGCACCTCGTCGCTTATCTTGAACGCCATGTTGAGCGGGAGGTCTGGCGCCACCGTAAGCAGCTTGTCGTTGGGTATTATTATGACCGTATCTGCGACCCTCTTCAGCTTCGCAAGCCCCTCGAGCGCGTTCCTCATCCTTATCCTGCCTTCGCTCGAGAAGGGCAGCGTGACTATCGCGACCGTCAGCGCTCCCATCTCCTTGGCCTCATGCGTGATTGTGGCAACGGAACCTGTTCCGGTGCCTCCTCCAAGGCCACACGTGACGAATACCAGCTGGGCGTCGCTCAGCATGTGCCTTATGTCCTCCTTGGATTCGATCGCAGCCTCTTCTCCCATCTTGGGGTCGCTGCCTGCTCCGAGCCCCCTCGTGACCTTCTTTCCAAGCAGGAGCTTCCTGTTGGATCTTGTCCTTGCAAGGTGCGGCGCGTCGGTGTTCATCGCCACCACCGTCGCTCCCTCTATCGCAAGCTCGCTCATCCTCGTTGCAGTGTTAGAACCGCTTCCTCCGGCCCCGACAACATAGATCTTCGGCTTTGCGGATTCAATAAACTTGAGCAGTTCCTCGTCATCCTGTGACATAACGTTATCCATAAGGTACCAGCCGCTAGTAGTATATGCTTGCAAAGTAATAAAAAGTTTCTTTGTTTACGTCGCTCAAATGTCGCCGTATACCTTTTTTGCGTCGAGGTCCGCTGACACCTCCTCAACATCCTTCACCGAATCGACCCCGTGGAAGTAGCAGTCAGAAAACTTCACACCGCGCAGCATACCCTTGCCGGAGAGCTCAACGAAGGCGGTCTTCTCAACTGCCCCGTTCTCGGGCAGGTAATCCAGCACCTTGTTGCTCATGATGTATACGCCTGCATTCATCCAGTAATCCTTTATTATGGGCTTCTCATCGAACTTCGTGATCTTCCCTCTGTCATCGACGCTCACGACCCCGTACGTGCTCCTCAACGGAGCCAGCGCTATGGACGCTATGCCATCCTTCAGCTCCAGTCTCCTGATATCGACGTTGGTTATGTTGTCGCCGTTCAGCACGTAGAATGCCTTCTCATTCCTCAGGAACTCCTCAGCGTTCTTTATTGCCCCTCCCGTTCCCAGCGGCTCATCCTCAACGGAATACTCGGCGCTTATCCCCCATCCCTCCTTCCTCGAATCGACATGCTCCATTATCTTCTCGCTTAGGTAGCTTGCGAGTATGACAAAAGACTTTACGCCGAAACTCCTGAGCCAGAGAATCTGCCATTCTAGTATCGGCCTTCCGCCTACCTTGACCAAAGGTTTCGGCACCTTGTCGGTAAGCGGCCTCAGCCTCTTCCCGAAGCCGCCGGCGAGCAGTACTGCTTTCATGAAAATTCAAATCTCTGATGGCTTTTTGTCTTTATATAGTTTCTTATGCTGC
Source organism: Microcaldota archaeon (assembly GCA_028867135.1). Classification (GTDB taxonomy): domain Archaea; phylum Micrarchaeota; class Micrarchaeia; order Micrarchaeales; family CABMGC01; genus JAGWGW01. The sequence continues at coordinate 7,711 of JAGWGW010000011.1, forward strand.
CGGAGGGCTTTCCCGCAGGCATAAACAATTATAATGTTTGACAAAAGAGTAGTACTGAGACAATGGATGTCGAGACAAGGATCGGCCTCATAAAATCCGAGCCCCTGGAGGAGGTGATAACTGAAGACGAGCTGAGGCATCTCCTTGAGACGAAGAGCAGGCCAAAGCACTACATAGGATTGGAGATAAGCGGCATGCCGCACATCGGAACGATACTCGTCAACGGCAAGAAGATAAACGATCTCGACAAAGCTGGAATCGAGACCCAGATATTGCTTGCAGACTGGCACACGATGGCCAACAACAAGCTCGGGGGCGACTGGGAGAGGATAATCAGGGCATCGAGGTTCTACCGCGAGCTGTTCAGCATATTCTGCCCCAACACAAGGATAGTCCTCGGATCAGACCTCTACAAGGGCAACGACGACTACTGGAGGATGCTCATACAGCTTTCGAGAAGGGTGACCATGGCCAGGGCTACGAGGACCCTTGTCATACAGGGAAGGAGCGAGAAGGACGTGCTGCACGTCTCGCAGTATGTATATCCCATAATGCAGGTCAACGATATCAATGCTCTTGATGTGGACATACCGCATGCAGGAATAGATCAGAGAAAGGTGCACATGCTCGCAAAGGAGCTGTTCAAGGACATGAAGATGCGCGAGATAGTGCCGATACACCACCATCTGCTTCCGAGCCTGACCGAGCCGCCGAAGATCGAAGGAAATGCTACAAAGGAGGAGATAGTGGCAGCGATGAAGATGAGCAAGTCAAAGGCCGGATCGTCAATACCTATACTCGCAGAGGAGAACGAGATAAAGCAGATAATGAAGAGTGCCTGGTGCCCTCTCGGTGTTGCAGAAAGGAATCCCGTTCTCGAGCTCTGCAAGTACCTGATAATACCGCTCGAAGGGAAGCTCACTGTTGAAAGGAGCAGCGAGCATGGGGGAGACATTGAATACATATCATACAAGGAGCTGGAGGGAGACTTCGTTGCGAAGAAGCTCCATCCTGTCGACCTGAAGGACGCTGTAGCCCAGTCCCTTTCAAGGAGGATAGCCCCTATAAGAAAGAAGTTCGAGAGCAGGAAGGAGGAGATATCAAAGCTCTTCAGCTCATAATCGCAAGTCTTATTAAATCAGCCATATAATTGTTTTATAACTGGGTTATAAACTGCATGAAATACTGCTCTCTTGAGGGAATTGATTGATAGACTATCTGCAACTTCTGCTTCTTGGCGCAATAGCCGGCTTCACAATATTCCTGGGATTTCCAGTCGCTCTTATGAATGTAAGTCCCAGGAAGAAGGCCTTCCTCAACGCTGTTGCCATAGGCATACTCACATTCCTTGTTGTTGATGTCTTCAGCCATGCATGGGACGCTGTCACAACAGCTGTCGAGGATGCGGTTGCGGGCCAGGCCCCGATGTCATACGGGATAACCTTGCTGATAACAATATTCGCAGGCATAGCCATAGGGCTCATAGGGCTCGCGCTCTACGAGGGCAAGTACATGAAGGGAACTGCAAAGAGCGAGGCGCGCCTCGAGGCCGGCATGGCAGGCAAGAGTCTCTCGGATGTCAACAGGTATGCTCTTGCGACGATGATCGCTATAGGAATAGGGGCGCACAACTTCAGCGAGGGCCTTGCGATAGGCCAGTCCTATGCGGCTGGGGTGATAGGGCTCGCGCTCCTCCTTATAATAGGCTTCGGGGCGCACAACGCAACCGAGGGATTCGGCATACTGGGCCCGATAGCAAGCAGCGAAAAAAGGCCACCACCGCTGTTCCTGATAAAGCTCGGCCTCATAGGAGGGGGTCCCACATTCCTGGGCACACTGGTAGGAAGCCTCTGGATCTCCCCGATTCTTTACGTACTCTTCCTCTCTTTTGCAGGAGGCGCGCTTGTCTTCGTAATACTGCTCATGTATACTGTTGCGGTAAAGCAGACGTCAAACATCATGATAATGACGGGAATGTTCCTCGGCCTGCTCTTCGGGTTCGTAACCGATCTTATAGTCACGCTCGGCGGCGCGTGAGCACGGTAGCTTTTTAGAACTTGCCCATGTAAATGTATTGGGGTACCAATGATAGACCTACTTGTCGGAGGCATGTACGGGGACGAGGGAAAGGGCAAGATCGCATCGTACATGTCGTTGCAGGACAAGCCAAGGTACGCGCTGAGGACAGGCAGCGTAAACGCAGGCCACACGATCGTATACGAGGGAAAGAAGCTGGGGCTCAGGATAGTTCCTGCAGCTTTCCTGAACAGGTCAACCAAGATACTGCTGCCACCAGGATGCCTGATAAGGCTCGACGTCCTGTTCAAGGAGATGGAGGAAACAGGGATAAGGGACAGGCTCGGGATAGACGCCAACACGGCCGTGATAACGGAGAAGGAGGTTGAGGAGGAGAAGCAGAACGCCTTCCTTTCAAAGGAGGTCGGCAGCACCGTGCAGGGAGTCGGCGCAGCGGAATCCAAGAGGATACTGAGGAAGCTTGCGCTTGCGAAGGACTACAAGGAGCTCAAGGATTACATATGCAACGTTCCTTTGCTGGTCACAGAGGCGATGGAAAAGGGGGAATACGCGATTGCGGAAGGGAGCCAGGGTCATCTCCTGAGCCTTTATCATGGCCATTACCCTTATGTCACGAGCAGGAATACATCCTCATCAGGAATACTCAGCGAGATAGGGATAAGCCCAAAGCACGTAGGTGAGATAACACTCGTGTTCAAGGCCTTCACGACAAGGGTCGGAGGAGGCCCTCTTGAAGGGGAGCTGAGCGAGCAAGAAGCCGAGAAGCTCGGATACGTCGAGTTCGGAACCGTTACAGGAAGGAGAAGGAGGGCTGCGCCACTGGATCTTGACATGGGAAGGGAGATATGCAGGGTCAACGGCGCCACCCAGATAGCGATAACAAAGCTTGATTACATATTCAAGGATGCGCACAAGAAGAGAAGGTACAGCGAGCTTTCGAAAGAGGCGCAGAGATGGGTGGAGAATGTCGAGCACAGGATGAAGGCCAGGGTTGCGTTCATAGGCACAGGCGAAGAGGTCTTCGACATAATAGACATGAGGAAGGAGAAATAGGCGCTTGAATGAAACAGGATCCAAAAAGGCCCGGAAAATCCGATACATCGTACCATCAGCGCCACGCTCAGGCAGTGTCCCCGGTAGGAACAAGGTATTCAACGAGAATGAGCGAGATATTCTGCGAATCGGGGTATCTGCAATCGATACTCGACGTCGAGGCTGAAAGCGCGCTTGCAATATCCTCAATTTATCCGGCCAGGATTCCCAAAAGGGACGCGATGAGGATAAGGAACGCTGCAAGCATAGGGAAGGTGACCCCTGAAGCCGTAAGAAAGATGGAAAGAAACGTGACAAGGCACGAGATGGCCGCGATAATCAGGGTGTTGGCCGGAAAATCCGGCAGTTCTGGAAAATACGTGCATTATACGATGACATCTGCAGATGCAACAGAGACTGCCAAGGCGCTTCAGCTGAAGAAAGGACTGTCGATACTTATAGGGACTGCCGAGGGGCTTAGGGACTCGTGCATAAACGCAGCGCTTGAGTGGAAGGACACCACGGCGATAATGAGGACCCATGGCCAGCATGCGATACCCGCGTCATTCGGGTTCCCATTTGCGTTCTTCGCGCATTCATTGCAGAAGCACATCGACAGGATGAGCTACGACCTTGAGAACTACGTAGAGGGGAAGCTGTCCGGCGCAGTCGGAACATACGATGTCTCTACGGACGAGGGGCTTGACGGCTTCAGGATAGAGAGGGAGCTGTCAAGAAGGCTGGGTATAAAAATGTCGGAGCTATCAACACAGGTTCCGCCAAGGGAGAACATCGCGTTCATAATCAGCGACATAGCAGCGTTCTGCGGAAGACTCGAGGCAATCGCCCATTACATCAAGACGCTGAAAAGAAGCGAGATACTTGAAATGATGGAAACGCCGGACAAGGGAACCGTAGGGAGCTCGGCGATGCCGCACAAGGACATATACGGAAACCCCTTCATGGAAGAGAGAATAATATCGATAGCAAGGACGGTGCGGGGATTCGCACTGACCACCCTCGAGTCTGTAACCAGCGAGGACATGCGCGACCTGTCAGCATCGCTGTCCGACAGGGTAATCATATCCGAAGCGTTCGTATTGGCGGACTATTCTGCAAGCATGATGGATAACGTGATAAAGAGGATAGAGATGGTTCCTAGGAATGTAAAGCGGAACCTTAACATGACTGAGGGGGCCGTCGCAGCGCAGAGGATAATGAGCAGGCTGGTGAGGAAGGGAATGGCAAGGCACAAGGCAAGGGAGATAACGGCAAATGCCGCGCGCAAGGCCATGGAGTCGAAAACCTCGTACGCCGAGATACTTCTTAACGATAAGGAAATCTGGAAGTTCCTCTCGGGCAACGAGATAAACGAGCTTGCCGATGTCAGCAGCTATACAGGAAAGTCAAGGGAACTGATAGAAGCGATGGCAAAAAGATATCTGGGAAAGAGGAATGGCTGATTCCCATCACTTCTCCTTCCTTGCTGCGTTGAGAATCGTTCTGTGCGTTTCCTCATCCAATGGCACCGCCCTTTTTGCCTTTTTGTCGTACAGGAATGGCTTTTGCCCTATCTCCATCACCAAGCCTACCTTCACCTCCCTTAATGTGCGCATGTCTACTATCTTTGTCCTTGGTTTGGCCGAACCGAGCTCTACAGCAACGCCGTATACGACATCCCCCTTCCCTGCCTTTTGTTTTGTACTCATTCTTCCACCAATAAGCGGTCAGGACTTCTTTTTCCTGGTTATTAAATCTACCTCTTCCTTGCTCGGCATCGATGTGCCGGAGCCTATCCGTTGCACCGATATCGACGCGGCCGCATTCGCGTACCTTATCGCATCCTCAAGGCCGTCCCCATTTGCAATGCGCACTGCAAGCGCGCCGAGGAAGCAGTCGCCCGCTCCTGTGGTGTCGACGGCCTTTACCTTCCTTGCGGGCACCTGAATGACGCGATTCCCTTCCAGGGCGACGGCGCCCTTCGCGCCGAGCGTGACTACGACCTTTTGCCTCCGGCTTCTCCTCATCCTCCTCATCATGCTCACTGCCTGCCCCATGGTCATCTGCCTCCTGTTCCAGTTGCCGAAATGCCTGAGCTCGATCTCGTTCAGTATTATGATGTCCGCAAGGCCTACCAGCTCCTTGCTGTGCTCCATTATCGGAGACATGTTTAGTATGTTGATTGTGCCTATCCTTCTTCCCTTCCTAAAGAAGCTCTCGGTTGCGGCATGCGGTATCTCGAGCTGGCCCACCAGCACGTCTCCCCTCCTTATCCTTGCTGCTGAAACCTCCTTTCCGCTCAGGAGCCAGTTGCTGCCGTACACGACCGATATCTTGCTCTCGGCCCTGCCGTTTATCGCTATGACCGCAACGCCCGTCTTTGCCTTCCCTGTCCTGTACACATGCTTCGACATCCTGTAATCCGCCAGGAACGCCTCCGCCTCCTCCCCGAAGGCGTCGCTCCCCATCTTGGTGATGAAGCACGTATCCGCGCCTAGCTTCGAGGCTGCAACAGCCGTGTTCAACCCCTTTCCTCCCACAACAGTCCTGAATTCCTTTCCTATCAGCGTCTCCCCAAGCTCCGGATGCCTATCCAGCAGTACGTACATGTCAAGTATCGTGCTGCCCGCAACTATTACTCTCGGCATATAGTCAACACAACATTAGAACCGGCAGTAATAAATAATGCAGCATCGGCTGGCCGATGGAATCAGACTGACCTTATCCTTGCTGCCTTCGGCTCTGCGACCCTGGACATGTCGATGCCCCTCTGCATCCTCTTCAATTCCTCCTGGTTGGCCGGCGTCAGGATCCTGTCCACATGGCCCTTGAGTATCGCAAGCCCCTTGCGGATCTCCGCATCTATTGCGCTGTCCCTCCTCACCTCTAAAAGCGCAAAGGCGTCAAGATGCTTCTCTATAACCCTCCCCACGGTCATCTGGACAGCAGAGCGCATGTTGATGACCTCGTACAGCGAATCGACCTTCTCGCAGTCTGCGTTTATGGTCTTCAGCATCTTCAGCGCCATGATCCTGTGGCCCTCTACGAGCGTCCTGTCAAAGGAGTTTGCGAAGGTCACCAGCACCGCCATGTTCTCTATAGTGCTCCTCGAATCGCTGATCGTTATCCCATACCTTTCCCTTACGTCCATGAAGCAGGATTCCCTTCCCAGAAGGTATGTCGCGTACGCCCTGTCCTCGTTCGATGCAGTCCTTGAATTCAGTATGCCCTCATTCATCTTGACGTAGTGCGGATGCATTATGTAAGACTGCCCCTTGGCCTCGTGTAGAAGCGTAAGCTCGCCGAGCAGGGGCTTCAGCACGTCATCGTCGCGCTTCGCCACCTTGGCTATCTGCGCGGCTATCTCCGGAGTATTGAGCTTGTGCGCATGGCTCAGCTCCACTATTATCTCCTTCTTTATCACCCCTTCCTGATGCGCAAGCTCGTTCCTCGCTATCCCAACTATCGTCTTGGTATCCGCATGCGCCATCAGCGCCTGGTAGGCCCTCAGCTGCACGTCTACGGAGCCCATCTCCTTGCCTATCTCCATCAGCCTCTTGATCGGAGCAATGCTTGCGATCTCGGAGGTCGGTGTATAAGTTATGTTCTTTCCGAGCGCGATCAGAAGCATCTCGTTGCTCTTCTCCTGCTCAATGGCCTTTGCGAATATGTCCAGAGGCAGCGCTTTGTTCTGGTATCCGAGCTGGAATATCGCCTGCTCCCTTACGAACTGGTCCTTGTCATTGAAGAGCGCGTGCTCTATCTGGCCCTTGTACCTGCTGAAGTTCGAGACGCCCATTGCGTATATCGCAAGGTTCCTCATCCTCACGTCAGGCTGCTTGTATGCGGCAGCGAGTATCTCAGTGTCTACCTTCGCGCTGAGCGAGAGCCACAGCGCACCGTACGCGAGCATCCTATCGCCCTTCATCCCCTCATTGTAAAGCGTGACAACGTCCTTCTTCAGCTGCTCCTTGTCCATCCTTCCTGCAAGCCACAGTATCGTGTCCTTGACCTCCAGTTCATGGGCGTTCTTGGGCCTCATCCCCGCGGCCCTGCTGACAAGCTCCTCGGCCTCCCCGTTGACTAGGTTGAGCATGAGCATGGTCGTGAAAGAGAAGTTCCTGTGCAATGATATGTAGTAGGCGTGCGTCGAGGTGGTGTATGCCTCGGTCAGGCTCTCCTTGACATGGATGGGGTTCAGGCCATGGCTGAGCAGGTACCAGCTTGATACGAGCCTTGACGTCCTTCCATTGCCGTCCTCGAAAGGATGGACCCCTATGAACTGCGCGTGGAACTCTGCGGCATTGAACAGCGCCTCGGTGAGCGAGCTCGGCTTCTTGTTGAGGTACTTCACCATCTCACGCAGTGCCTCGTCGACCATGTCGACCGGAGGGGTCACGTGCGTCCCGTTGGTTATCCTGTACCTTCTTGTGGAATCGGCATACTTGCTGTTCTGGAATACCGCGCTGAGAAGCACCCTTCTCAGTTCTACTATGTCTGCAGGCGTCACCTCCTTGTTCTCCCAGCTGTTCAGTATGTACTGCATCTGCCCTGCCTTAAGCAGCGACACGCTGTCTCCCCAGTCCCCATCCTTGGATATGAGCTTGTTGCTGAGCAGCAGCTCCTCCAGGGTGACGTTGTTGGTGTCCTCGTCGGTATTCGAGTAGAATATGGCCTTCATGGCCCTCTCAGGCGTAGTGTCCTCCTGGCTCACGCTGGCTCTTAGCAAGTTTTCTATCCCGAGGCGGTTGAAGGCCTCCAAGTAGCCTGCCATTAGAGGTATGCCCTCGTTTTGCTCTTGCATAGTCACAACCATTCGCGGCTAATGGTCAATACAATGCTGGCTTGGAAGTCTTGAAAAAACAAACGTGAAGTGTTCCTGGCTGCCTGTAGCAACTATGCTATTACGAACTGCACCCCCATAAATTCCGAGCAGCACTGGAACAGAAACGCTCATACCATAAATCCATGTATTGGTATATAAGCTTTGCGCTGGGTTCGGGCTATCATAGAGCCTATAGTGATACTCTTATATACCAAAAGATATGCTGCTACTCTATAAAGTAAGGAAGGAGAGCTTTGCAACGTGATATCGTGGGTTCTAGTGATACGAAGACCGTATTGTCGAGGGCGAAAGCGATAGGACTCGACAAGGACGGCGTCATAGTCAACGACTCAAGGCTGCTGCACGAGAACCTCAGAAGGGGCTTCGCGAAAGAGGCAGGAAGGGACTTCCCCTTCGACCTGAGGACCTCGTACCAGCTCAGAGGGGTGAACCACAAGTACCACGGCGGCACGAGGGTTGTAAGGACGTTCATAGCTGTAGAGAGATGGGCAAAGGAGATGGGAATAGAGCCCAATTCTGCGCTTTCCGCGATACTCGACCAGGCCAACCCCGCATCGCGCCTAGACAGGATAAACTTCGACTACGTGAAGCACGGTGACAACGTCCTTGCAGAAAGGATCTTCTGGTACGACCAGGGTCGTTTCTTCAAGTCCGAGGAGGCCAGCAACTTCATCGACATAAACCCAGGGTCCAGAGAGGCCGTTCTCGGACTGAACGAGATATTCGAGGGAAGGTTGGCAATAATATCGAACGCGCACAGCAGGGAGATAGCATCAAGGGACCTAAGAAGGGTATTCTACGACTCGGAGATAAAGCTCATGAACGTCATAACAGCTGAGGATGTAAGGTCCCCAAAGCCATCCCCCGAAGGAATTAACGCAGCGATCGAGAGATTCAAGGTCAGGGTAAGCCCATCAGAGTTCCTGTTCGTGGGAGACGCTGTGCTCGACATACAGACCGCAAGGAACGCAGGAACCATGGCCGCAGCGGTCTTGTCAGGGGTAGGCAGGCGCACACATCTGGAATCTGCAAAGCCTGATGCGGTCTTCAACGACATCGCGGAGATAGCAGTGCTTGCAAGGAAGTAGTCACTCCAAATTATATCTTATAACAGGAACGTACATCTCCTTCTGGTCAAGGCCTCCATGGTGCGACTTCAGCTTTGGAAGGGTTTCAGGCTTCACGTTCGGATAGACATAATCAAACAGCACGCCGTCAAAAGGGAGCATGACATGAGTTCCAAATCTGTACCTCAACTCCTTGCCTACCGACCTGCCGCCGAACAGGCCGGCGCTTATCAGCTCTTCCGATTCAACAAGCATCGCCTTGTCTGAAATATTCTTTTCGAAGAAATCCTCGAACTCGCTCTCCTTGCCGTCATTCACCTTCAGGAATGCGGATCTGGGTTCGCCCCACGGATGCGTATCAAGGTATTCCATGATTCCAAGCCTGTTAAGATCAACACCTGTATCCTTTGGCATGTGTCCGTGGTCTGTGGTGATGACTATCTGATAACCGCATTCTGTTGCCGCAGCAAGCAGAGTGTCTATCCCCCCGATTATCCTGGCCAGCTCTTTCTCGCACTCCTTGGATTCCAGCCTGAAGAAGTGCTCCTCATGGTCCAGCCCATCGTAATAGAAGTAGATGAAATCCTTCTCTTCCTTTCTCATCGCCTCTGCCGTTCTCGCAAGCCCGTCCTCCCAAGATTTATACGGTATTGCATAGCCCTTCCCGAAAAAGAATAGATTGAGGTCTGTATTGCTGATATACTCGTGGGTCACTACAGCAAAACTATACCTTTCCTTTATTGAGTTGATGAGTAAAGGCTTGGGATAGACTTCGCTGGCCTCAAGTCCCATAATGCGCGGATCTCCCGAAACTCCAAGTGCCTTTGGAGTTGCCAGTGCAAGAGAGCCAGCTATTGTTCCATCCTCGCTTACTGGTATATTCCCGCCGACAATTCCGTGGTTTGAGGTCTCAAGGCCACTGTTGAAGTTAGCCAGTATGTTCGGGGTCGTCGAGGGGAACTGGGTTGTTATCCTCTGTACGTCCGATTTCTTGAAAAGCTGTGAGGAATCGCATATGCTCTGGTAGCGCTCTATGACGTTGTATCCGAAGCCGTCTATGAACATGAATAGCTTCTTCTCATCGCTCTTTCTCTCAGCCAAGCTTCTTACTGCGGAGAGCGTGCTGTTGCCGTGGTCTGGGAGCACGAATCCTTTATCCAATAACTCGGATATTATTGATGCCATACCCTTTATTTGTGTTATTATTATATAAATAAATCACGGAGATGCTATCCAGTATCAGCACCGCCCGAGCCCTTCTCCTCAATCCTCTTCTGTATCAGCATCTTGAGGTAGAAGTCTATGCCGACCATGTCTGCGGACGCGCGCATGATCTCCTCGGTCTTCCCAGACCTCCCGTGCCTCACAAGGTCGAAAAGGCTCTGCTTTTTCAGCAGCCTGTCGCACGTCCTCAGGATGCCCTTGACGCCAAGCATCTCATAGCTGTTGAGATGTTCGCCATACTCCGCTACGGTCCTCCTCATTCCCGTGGCCTGATTGTCAAGAATCCTGTGCGCCTCCTTAAAAAGCGCAGCCTCGCCCCTCCTCTTCCCCAACATGAAGACGTATTATGAACGATTTTCATATATATGCCTTACTGTTACCGGTCAATCCTGGGCAATCCGTGTCAGAATTCCACGAATTCGCTCTTGAGCTGCCTCATGGAATTGAGCGAAGTGGTCTTCGCAATACCCCTTCTCGTCAGGACCGTCCTCATGAAGCCGTAATACGCCTCTATGTTCTCGGTCCTTATCTTCACTATTATCTCCCATCCTCCGGTTATGACGTCGACGCTCTCGACCTCCTCGAACTTCGCAAGCTCCTTGGCAATCCTCTCAGGGTCAGCGTACTCCTCCGGGGCGAGGCTTATGAGCACGTACGTGCAAAACCCCTCGTCTATCTTCTTGTAGTCGAAGACGGCCTTGTACGTCCTTATGACCTTCTCGCGCTCCATCTGCTTTATGTTGTAGTGTATCGTTGTGGCTGGTTGCCTCAGCCTCTTCGCGATGCCCGCTATCCTCGGAGCGCAGTATCCGCTCTTGATCAGCCTGACGAGGTCGCTCCTTGTGTCCTTCATGCTATTTGAATAATATTCAATATTTAATAGCCTTTTGGTATAGGATTCGGATTTTATTCAAAAGGATATATATAGCAGCCATTGCAACTACTGCTCATCCGATTACCATGGATGATATCAAGGAGCTTACCGGTACGTTCTTCAGCGCCTTCAGGAAGGACATTGGCAGCGGCAGGAGGATGGGTCTGGAGCCGGAGTTCATAGCGATAAACAAGCATACCGGATTGTCGGCAGCGCCGCATGAGACAATAAAGGCCCTGAGATCGGCAGGCACCAGGCTGGGCCTTGAGCCATCGGACAGCGGCATGGTATGGTCCGGAAAGCTCTCGATTGACGGCATAGGCGGCGCGCTTAGGATAGGCACGGACATGGGCTCAGGGACATGGGAGATCTCATTTCCGCCCTCGCGTAGCGTTGCAGAAGCAGAGAGGATGCTAATCCATGTCATGGACCTGTTGATAGACGCCGCGGACAGGAACGGCATAGCGCTCCTCGGCATGGGGATACAGCCCCTGAGCAGGCCTTCGTGGGAGCTGGTCATGCCCAAGAAGAGGTACGATACGCTTACCGCAAGGCACAACACGAACAACCTTCTCCAGAAGCCGCTTGTAGACTCCTTGCTCAATACCATAACGGCCGCAAGCCACGTACATTTCGAGGTCACGCCCGACGAGGCGGTGGCAGCTGTCAACCTGTTCAACGCGATCGCCCCTGAGATAATAGCGCTGTCCTCGAACTCAGGCATAATAGGCGGAAGGAACGCAGCAACGCTTGAGCCGAGGGAGCATTTCTGGGACATGCTTACAAAGCATCCAAGGGATTCGGGAAGGAATGGCATACCTGAAAGATGGTTCATCGGCAGGGAGGACTATGTGGGCTTCACCAGCGGCTTCCAGCCCGTATTGACTAAGCGCAACGGCGATTTCCTCGCATTCATAGATTCCGCGAGCATGCTTGACTTCTTCAGGAATGGCGCAGACGCGCATTTCGTCGCAAACGGCCATACCGCCAAGCTCGCGTTCGAGCAGATAGACATGAACATGCACGACAGCTTCATATGGTTCAATTCAAGGCTCAAGAGCGGGACCGGAACGCTCGAGATAAGGTCCGCATCGCAGCAGCCGACGCTCTCCGACACAATCGCCATAGCAGTGTTGTTCAAGGGCCTGCTTGAGGGCAGAAGCTCTGCGGAGGACGTTGTACGCGACAGGACCGTCGAAAGGGCAAGGGAGCTCAGGCTCAGCGCGATCAAAAACGGCATGAACGATCCTGCCAACGGAGCGGAGCTGGCCGCAAATGCAGGCCATCTCCTATTCATAGCAGCAAAATCCCTGGAAAGGAAGGGGGAGAACAGCGACGCGCTCTCTCCTTTGTTCCTGAGGGTCGTGAGAAGGGAGAGCCCGTCCGATCAGAACAGGGTTCTTATGAATGGCTCACCTGGCAAGCTGATAAATGCGAGGAAGCTGACAGTACAAGGGATGCCGGCTTAAACCACATATAAAATTGGCTTAAACGTTTTGCAACAGCATCGCTTAGTGACGAACGTCCCGTCTTTCTTTAAATACCTTCCAAACCACAAAACCTCTGCTAAGAGTGGAAATATGGCAACACAAGCAGTCGAAATATCAAAGGCAAATATTGTTGAGAAGCAGGACAAGGTCGACATGGCATCCAACCTGAAGGGCATGCTTAGGCGTGACCTGACCTCGCATCTGGATCCTGAAAGGCGCGCGATTGTCAGGCGCATGGACAGGAAGGAGCAAAGGGAGATAGAGAAGCTGATGAGAAAGACGGACAGGAAGCTGCCAAAGGACCAGAGGGCCAGCCTGGGCGTGGTAAAGTACCTATGGGATAAGGGGATACCTGCAACGCACAAAGACTTGGGGCCCCTGTGGAAACCCGTCCTGGAAGGCAGCTACTGACAACTAAAAGGCCAGGTCCCATCACTCATTGCTGGTACGTGCCCGAAGGGCATCGCTGGCAATACGCACTGCCTACAATTTTAATCCTAGCTGCGATATCCTACCGATGTCAAGCGTGAAGATCCTCGGAGCGGGAATATCCGGCTTGAGCGCAGCGATAAACCTCGCAAAGAAGGGCTATTCTGTAGACGTCTACGATAGGGCAAGGGATTCGGGGCAGAGGTTCTCAGGGGATTTCCAGGGCCTGGAGAACTGGTCTTCGGATACCGATGTAATCGAGGAGCTAAAGAGGTCCAACATAAGGATAAACTTCGACTGCGACCCTTTCAGCAGTATGGGCGTCAGCGACGGGACCGACTATTTCGACCTCGAATCCGAGAAGCCGATATTCTACCTCGTCAAGAGGGGCACGGCAAGGGAGAGCATAGATCAGGGAATGAAGAGGCAGGCCCTTGAAGCCGGCGTAAGAATCCATTTCGACGCGAGGGAGAGCGAAAGGAAGGTCGACATAGTGGCGACGGGCCCCAACCCCAAGAACATCCTCAGGTCCGTCGACAAGGGCATAATCTTCTCCACCAGGATGAAGGACACGGTCGTTGCGCTGGTCAACGACAAGATGGCGTACAAGGGCTATTCCTATCTGATGGTGAAGAGCGGCTACGGCTGCATATGCACTGTTGTGATGGATAAGACAAACCTTATCGGCAGCTGCTTCGATAACACGCTGCAGTTTTTCAGGAGCAGGTTCGGCGTGTCCATATCGAATGCGCACACGGCAACAGGCATAATAGGATTCTCGCTCAACCACGCTTTCCAGGAAGGCAACGCAAGGTACGTCGGCGAGGCCGCTGGTTTGCAGGAGATACTCTGGGGCTTCGGCATGAGGAGCGCGATAGGTTCAGGATACCTTGCTGCAAGGAGCATAATCGAGAATAAGGACTACCAGAAGCTTGCAGCCGAGAAGTTCGCGAATTACATGAGGGCTTCAGTTGTGAACAGGTACATATGGGAAAAGGCCGGCGAGGACGATTACTCGCCAGCGATAAAGAAGCTCGCAAAGGCCAAGGACATAAGGAGGCTCATGCGCCAGCAGTACCGCTTCACAGCGATGCACAGGATGATGTTCCCTGTCGCTTATAGTAAGGTAAGGGCGACGTATCCCACCATATCCAGGAGCTTCTAATGACCTGGTCATCTGGGCACGAAAGGCAGCACATCCCCGTATCCTTCCTTGTCTGCCTCCATTCCTATCGCGTTCATGACCTTGCGTATGTTCTCATCGGAGCGCTCGAGCCCGTTTGCAAGGAGATAGTAGAAAGCGTATACGTACACAAGATGGTTCTTTACCCCAGCACCTATCACTATGTCGATGAGAGCGTCGTTGGGCCTTATCCCTATCGCGCTGACGACCTTTGAAAGGTTCTCCCTGTTTATCTCGCGCCCCGCAAAGCTAAGGAAGCCTGCAGCATAAAGGTACGCTATTATGCCGTCCTTCATGTGCGCCCTCACCCTCTCGTCCCTCATCGTCTTGGCAAGCTCGCTCGTGACCACGTCGACCGACGAGTTGCTCACAGCCTCTACTATGGCCTCAAGCCCAGCAAGCCTCTCAACCTCGGAAACTTGCGTGGGCGAGCCTCCATCAGCGTCCATTGCACCCAACACCCATTACTACTTATTGTCGTCCACATATTTAACGCTTATGCCGGCCTTGGTCAGGCGTCAACATCGCAGGACAAGAAAAATGAATGTATAAAACAGATTCCAATAAATCTATAATAAGCTTGCGCAACCCTTCTGGTATGCAGGTGCAATTCCAGAATGGCTTAAATATGTTTAGATGCTCATTCCTCTGAATTTGCGCCGCGCACCGCCGCATCTCGAATTTGCCGATGAGGACCCATGCCGGATAATGCATACATCTATCTTGAAGACGGGACCGTATTAGAGGGAGAGGGTTTTGGTTCAAGGACGACAAGGACAGGGGAGCTCGTCTTCACGACAGCGATGAACGGCTATCCGGAGAGCCTTACGGATCCATCGTACTCGGGCAACATCCTGATGATGACCCATCCCCTCATAGGCAACTACGGCGTGCCCAGGATAGAGCGGCGCAACGGCATACTCTCAAATTTCGAATCCGAGAGGGTACAGGCAGAAGCACTGATAATAAGCGAGCTCACCAACGGCAGCAAATGGAGCAGTGCGATGGGCCTCGACGAGTGGCTCAAGTCCGAGAACGTACCGGGAATATGCGGCATAGACACGAGGATGCTTACGAAGATGGTGAGGGACAAGGGGGCGATGATGTGCACGGTCTCTACGAAGGGCAAGGTCTCCAACCCCAAGGGCTCCTTCGACGAAAAGTACACGACGATAAACTTCGTGGACAGGGTGTCTCCAAAAAAGCCGATAGTGCACGAAACCGGAAGGAAGAACGTCGTTATCGTGGACTGCGGCGTCAAGCACGGGATACTCGAGAACATCGCAGGCATGGGGTACAGGATAGTGAGGCTGCCATACGATTCCCCTGCTGACGCGATCATGGGCTACGATCCCGCGGGCGTTGTATACAGCAACGGCCCAGGGAACCCCAACCTGCTCGGCAAGACCGCGGAATCCTTCAGGGACATAATGGAATACAGGATTCCCATATTCGGCATATGCCTGGGGCACCAGGTTGCAGCGCTTGCGATGGACGGCAGCGTCAGGAAGATGAAGTTCGGGCACAGGGCGATAAACAAGGGGGTGGTCGACGTAATCAGCAAGCGCGCCTACATAACCACGCACAACCACGGCTATGCGATGCTGCCCGGCGACATGCCGGACAAGGGGAGGATATGGCTGATGAGCCAGGACGACAACATAGTGGAAGGGATGATGTGCAAGGACATGAACGTGCTCACGACCCAATTCCATCCAGAAGCCAGGCCGGGAACTAACGATGCAAGGTTCATGTTCGGCATCTTTGGCAACATGATGAAGGAATACAGATGAAGAGCAAGCGCAAGATATTGGTGATAGGTTCGGGGCCGATAAAGATAGGCGAGGCAGCCGAGTTCGACTACAGCGGAAGCCAGGCCCTCCGCGCCATAAGGGAAGAGGGATTCGAGAGCATACTTGTCAATTCGAACGTGGCCACTGTCCAGACAAGCCACGAGATGTCCGACAAGGTCTATCTTCTTCCCGTAAATCCCCATTTCGTTGAGAGCGTCATACAGAAGGAGAGGCCCTGGGGCATCATGGTCGGTTTCGGGGGCCAGACCGCTCTCAGCGCAGGGATTGAGCTCAGCAAGCACGGCGTACTTGACAAATACAGAATAAGGGTCCTCGGCACTGGAATAAGCGGCATAGAATCTGCGCTAAGCAGGGAGAAGTTCAGGAAGACCATGAAGAGCGCAGGATTGCCAATACCTCCCAACGCAAGCGCTAGGAGCAAGGAGGTCGCGCTGAAGGCTGCGAAGAACATAGGATATCCTGTAATGGTGAGGGTCAGCTTCAACCTTGCTGGAAGGGGATCGGCCGTTGCGTGGAGCGAGAGCGAGCTTGCGGGCGAGCTTGAAAGGGCCTTCGCGCAGTCGAGCGAAGGGGAGGTGCTGATAGAAAGATACCTGCATGGATGGAAGGAGGTAGAGTACGAAGTGGTCAGGGACAGCATGGGCAACTGCGCCGTAATAGCGTGCATAGAGAACATGGACCCGATGGGGATCCATACAGGGGATTCTGTAGTGGTCACGCCCGCGCAGACGCTTGACAACAAGGAGTACCAGGATATGCGCACAGCAGCGATAAAGGTGGCCGAGGCCATAGACCTCATAGGAGAGTGCAACGTGCAGTTCGCGCTTGACCCCAAAGGCAACGGTTTCTACATCATAGAGACAAACCCGAGGATGTCGAGGTCGAGCGCGCTCGCGAGCAAGGCGACGGGCTATCCGCTTGCGTATGTCAGCGCAAAGCTCGCGCTGGGGCACAAGCTGCACGAGATAAAGAACAACGTCTCCAAGTCAACGTCGGCGTTCTTCGAGCCGAGCCTGGATTACGTAACAATCAAGATACCTAGATGGGACCTTGCGAAGTTCGACGGCGTCTCGGAAAGCGTAGGCACCGAGATGAAGAGCATAGGCGAGGTGATGGCGATCGGCAGGAGCATGGAGGAGGCATTCCAGAAAGCGGTAAGGATGATAGACATAGGAGAGCCGGGAATAGTCGGAGGAGCGGTATACAACTCAAGCATGGCAAAGGAGGAGGTGATAGGAATGCTGAAGGCAAGGAAGCCGTACTGGTTCCTGTACGCTGCAAAAGGCTTCAAGGAAGGGCTTACGGTAAGGCAGATACATGACGCAACACTTGTGGACGAGTTCTTCCTCGAGAGAATAAAGGCGATAGTAGACGCTTACGAAAAAAGGGGAAAGGATGCCAAAGGGCTCGACGGGATGGGATTCAGCAGCGCGCAGGCAGGAAGAAGCGCAGGGAAGAGGATATGCATAAAGCAGATAGACACGCTTGCGGGAGAATGGCCTGCAAGGACCAACTACCTTTATTCCACGGATAAAGGCAGCGAGGACGACATAGGCGCTGCAAAAGGGAAGAAGCTGCTGGTGCTTGGCGCAGGCGTATTCAGGATAGGCGTGTCCGTGGAATTCGACTACGGCGCAGTCGCGCTGGCCGAGAGCGCAAAGAAACATTTCAACAGCGTATCGATGCTGAACTACAATCCAGAAACGGTATCCACCGACTGGGACAGGGTGGACAGGCTCTACTTCGACGAGCTCACAAACGAGACGATAACGGCCATATGCGAGAAGGAAAAGTTCGAGAGCGTCGCAACCTTTGCCGCTGGCCAGATAGGCAACAACCTTTCGCTTGCCCTTGAAAAGAACGGGATAAAGCTGCTCGGCACCATGGGCAGCAACATAGACAGGGCCGAGGACAGGAACAAGTTCTCCGCTCTGCTGGAAAGGCTCGGGATAAGGCAGCCCAACTGGACCACAGCCGCTTCGCTGCAGGAGATAAGGTCGTTCATAGAAAGATACGGCTTCCCGGTGCTGGTAAGGCCCAGCTATGTACTCAGCGGCTCTGCAATGAAGATAGCGAACAGCGTGCAGGAGCTGATAGAGTACACTGAAAAGGCTACCAGGCTCTCCCCTGCGCATCCTGCCATAATATCCAGCTTCATAAAGGACGCTGTGGAGGCCGAGCTTGACTGCGGGGCAGACGGCAGGAACGTGATAGGTGTGTCTATGTACCACATCGAGGAAGCGGGGGTGCACAGCGGCGACGCGACGATAGCAACCCCCTACATAGACCACGGATCCAGCAGCGAGATGAAGGAGATAGCCCTCAGGCTTGTCAACGAGCTCGAGATAAGGGGCCCTTTCAACCTTCAGTTCATCATAGACAGGAGCGGAGCAAACGTCATAGAGCTGAACCTGAGGGCCAGCAGGTCCATGCCTTTCGCATCAAAATCCGTGGGAGCCAACATAATCGACTATTCGGTAAGGGGCATACTCGGGAAATACGACTGGACCGGCTTCAACGAGCCGAAGCACAGCTCGTTCGCTGTAAAGAGCGCGCAGTTCTCGTGGGGGCAATTGAAGGGGGCGTATCCGTGCCTTGGACCGGAGATGCGCAGCACAGGGGAGAGCGCATCGCTTGGGCGCAGCCTTGAATCAGCGCTGGTCAAGAGCTGGCTGGGGGTGCAGCCTAACAGGCTGCCAAGAAGCAGCGTGCTGATATACGGCGACAAGGACAGGACGCTGCTGAAGCAGGTTGCTGACATTCTCTCAGAATCGATAGCGGTCAGCACGCTGGAAGAGGCCCCCATGCACAACCATCCGACCATAGACAGGAACAAGGCGCTCGAGATGATACACAAAAACGGCATAGACCTGATAATAACCAACAACGACATGCGCGAAACCGACTACAGCATCAGGAGGAGCGCAGCGGACCTCAACATACCGCTGGTGCTGAACGCGAGGATGGGCCTCCAGCTTGCCAGGTCGCTGCACGCAGCCATCGACTGCGACGAATTGGGGGAATACTGGAAGACCGGCAGGAGGAAAACCTATGAAAATCAAAGAATATAAGAATAACCATGACAGAATAGCTCTATGGCCGCTAACGCAATAGCATATGTAGTAGTTGTTATAGTAGTACTTGGCATAATAGCATACGCAATCATGAGCAACGCGATAAGGCTTCCCGGGAAGTCGGTGCTCGCGATACAGCTGACAGACCCTCCAAAGGTGCCGCCAGGGACGCAGGCGCTCCTTGTCACATATTCATCAATAGAGGTGCATACCACAGGCACGAACCAGTCAGGATGGGTCACTGCGCAGGGAAGCGGGACCGTGAACCTTCTTGCGCTCGCAAATTCATCCAAGACCATAGCCAACGCCTATGTTGCAGCCAACTCGACAGTCAACCTCGTCAGGTTCAACGTCACCTCTGCGCAGATAATAGTCAGCAATTCAACGTATAACATAAGCGTCCCTAGCAACCAGGTCAACGTCGCCATCACAGGGAACCAGAAGATAAACTCATCAGGCTCATCCGCGGTGCTGATAGACTTCTATCCCACTGTCAACGCGCAGGGCAATGCCAACGCCTACGTGATGGCTCCTGCTGCAAGGGCTATACTGATAAACTCGAACGCAACCATCAACATCAACGCGAACATAGGCAGCATAGTCTCCATAGTGTCAGGGATAAAGCTCAGGCTCGGCATGAACGGGACCGGAAGCAACGGCAATAACAATGGCGGCAGCGGCCATGTGAACGGCACCGTAAGCGGAACGGTGACAGCGGGGCTTGGGAGCAGGGTAAGCAACTTCGTGGTGCAGAGCGTAAATTACGCCAACTCGACAGTCACAGGCCTACTTTACATTCAGTATCCTGTGGCTAGCAGCGCAGGGGTCAGCACAACGCTCCACGTAAACAGCTCAGTCGGTTACGCATGCGACAACACGCTGGCTGTGCTCACTAAGGTGAACGCCAACAATACGGCTACATTCACCACGCTGGCCAACACCAGCACAAGGGGCGGCTGCCCGATCTGAGCGGTTAGCCGCAAAGAAGCCATAAACTGGACGGCTGACCAGAAGAATATAAAGCTTTAATCCCATAATCTGGCGTAAAGGAAGATGGGATATGGAAAGGTCAAGGCTAAGAAGGCTGGTCTACTCGGTCTTCTCCGACACTGTAATGATCTTCCTTGCGCTCCTGGTCATCCCCGTATTCGTAGCGGACTTCTTCCACCTCTCGCCAGTGCAAGGCCTGATAATCACAATCCTGGACTGGATAATATACTCCTTCTTCCTGCTCGAATTCCTGCTCAAGTTCTACATAGACAGGCTCGGCTATGTGCGGACGCACAGGCTGGATTCGGCAATAAGCCTGATAATCATACTCTCGCCCCTGCTTGTCCTCCTCTCCCCATACTTCATCGCGACCCCGGCTTTGCGGCTCGTAAGGCTGTCGAGATTGCTGAGGCTGGTTGCAGTGGGCGTCAAAGCGAGGCGTTCCTGGAGGCAGATCAACCTAAAGTCCTACGCGATAGTCGCGATAGTCATCGCATTCGGGTTCATGGTCTCGTTTTTCAGGAACCCTGTCACATACACCGTGAACGACATCGCGGCCTTCGTCGGCTTCATACAGATCATAGGCGTGCTCTACGCCATCATCACAGGCTTCATGATCTTCAACGTCTGGGGCAGGCACAGCGCCCTTGACAACGCCATAAGGAAGGAGACCCTTGCAATACAGAACGTCTACCTGCTCAGCCTGCAGCTCAAGCAGGGGAGCGCATCCAATGCCCTGAAGAAGGCCATCCTCGGCTACACCGACAAGATCATCAACATATACTGGAAGACCAGGGGCGACGTCTCGGCAACTAAGGACGAGTTCGAGAAGTTCTTCGTGCTCATCACCAGATTCAGCTCCAAGACGCAGAGGCAGCACATGATACTCGAGGACATGAATGACGAGCTGAGGAACGCCTCATCATACAGGACCGATGCAGTATCGCTGATACTGAGCAGAACCTCCATAATCCTCTGGACGCTCCTCATGGTCCTGTCCATCACGCTGATCATAAGCTTCCTGGCCGTAAACTTCGCAAGCCAGCTGTTCGCCACCATCACCATAACCCTCCTTTCGACTGCTATAGCGATCATAACGGTAATAATCTACGACATGGACTATCCGTTCCATGCCGGCTTCTGGATAATATCCCCAGAGGCATACTTCGAGCTCGAGGACTTCATCAAGGCGCATTAATAATTCAAACCCTATTCTCTAAGCTGTTTTGTTGTGTAAACTCTACCAGCCTTTATATCTGCGAGTCCTTTCTCTATATCTTTTATCTCATCTGCAGAAAGTGGCTCGTAATCAATTCTGCTATCTGCAAGTCTCTCTATCAACTGATTCATTGTTTCATTAGGATAAGCCTTCAACCTCTCAAGTTTCCTCTTAAGAGTTTTTCTAATCCGTATCGTTGTATTTTCCATAATAGTTATAAATAATTTAAACATTTATAGCTTTTCATATGATTAAAATGGGCCCGCGGCCTACGCCGCTTAAAGGACCACTCTCTTTTTTGTGCCTAAAATGACGGGCGCTCGCCCGCTCGCGCCCTTCAGCGCGGCTCGGCTGCCCAAGCGCCTGGAAAGTTTCTTACGAATCCTTGCGTCCGCTTTCTGGATAGCATTGCAATAGAGAAGATGACTATGAAGGAAATCAAGTCTATAAGATGAATTATAATGCTGACTTCTGCGATATCGGGGAAGAAAAAGGAGGTAAATAAGTATAATGAAAATGCCACAACAAGCAAAAGCATGATTATGCAGGCCAACGCACCGCCTAGAAACAATAGTTTTGCGAATCCGTGACTATTATTGATAGCACGCTTGGCCAACTTGGCAAAGAATAGGGTATCCAGAAGCGAAAATATGAGCATTGTAGCAGAACTGTCCACCAATAATAGGGAGATGCCCACCCCAAAGACTCCGCGGAGATAGTCAATCGCAACGGTAATGTACGAGGCCACGATAACCGCTATAAAGAATGCAACAACCAGATAATTTGCCAGCTCTGGGGATCGTTGCCTCTTATCTTTTCCTCTGCCAGCCGTATTTATGTGCTTATGCAATATGCTGAAGACCATCAATAACAAGAAAGCCATGAATATGGTGAATATGCTACCAATCATGTCCCATTGATAGTGCTGGTAGATGGTATTTTGGGTATAGTTGGGAGAAACGGCTTCTGTATATACGTTAAAATTGGTGGTCAAGTAATAAAACAGCTTGTCGGTAGGCAAGGAGTTATAGTCGTAGCCAGCGAAGTTAGTGGCGTAGTAGTTGCTGACAGACACTATCGCTATATAGAGGGCTAGAAACAGGATGGGATACAGCTTGTAGTCCCAAGCGCTTCTTGCCATTCTGCCCATGTCCAACGCAATCCCTCAACCATATCGGCACAAGTCTATGCTGCAGTCATAATAATATGCCTTACGTCGAGTGCAATTACATAAGAAGGGTATTCAGGGAGTATGTTGAGAAGTCTGGCCTTGATGAGATGTACGACGTGAGCGAGGAGCGCAACGGCAATGTTGTGCTCACGAGCAGGTTCGCAAGGCACAGGGACATGGGAACCACGAGCCGTTACATCAACACGGACAAGAAGGAGATATATGACGTGA
>JAGWGW010000012.1 GCA_028867135.1 Microcaldota archaeon
CGAATACCTGCTCCTGTAGAATCCGTACATCTTGTCATTGTGGGTCCCCTTGAACTCTATATCGACGTAGGCATTGCCCCTCAAGGGCTTGGAAAAGGAGAACCTGACCCTCTGCAGCTTTCCATCAAAACTGATCCTCGTCTTCTGCTCCCTCCCATTCGAGCTCACTACAGCCCTGCTTATCTGGAGCTCCCCCGCATTCATCGTTATCTCTGAGCATCTCTTCTTCGCAATTACGCTTATCCTTGCCTTTCCATCGTACTTGAAGCTCTTGAGGTTAGGCTCGAAGGCAAGGCTGTACCTCAGCGGGACTACGTCATTTCCAAGCGTCTCTCTACCCATCCAATCCCAGCAATTCAATCCTTCACGCTTGAGAGGAACTCAAGGACCTCCTTCTCGTGACCCAATGGCTGCACCTTCGGGAAGATCTTCGCTATTTTCCCCTTCTTGTCTATTATGTAGGTTTTTCTCAAGGTCCCGAAGCCGAAGATGCCCCTGTCCCCGTACGCACCGTAAGCCTTTATCGCCTTCGAATCCGTATCGGATAGCAGCAGCAACGACAGCACATACTTGTCCCTGAACCTGCAGTGCGAGTCGAAGTCATCCTTGCTTATCCCAACGACCTCTGCGCCAAGCTTCCTTATCCTCTGCAGTTCCTTGCTGAAGGCCTTGGCCTCTATCGTGCATCCCGGCGTGTCATCCTTCGGATAGAAGTAAAGTACGAGGTACCTCCCACTAAACTCTTTCAACGTGTGCTCCTTGCCGTCAGAACCCGGAAGGGAGAAATCAGGAGCTTTGTCGTTTAGTCCTAGCATAAGAAAATCCCCTCGCAGATTATAATAACGGCAAAACTTTATAAATTCATAGCGGGAAAAACCACGTATTTTAATCGTGGGATGAAAGCGGATGAGACAAAAGATATATAAAATTTAACGACGTAACAATTACGGTCATCTTGAAAAGAACATACAGATTCAGAGCATATCCCTCAAAGGGTCAGAAGTCTATTCTTAATCGTCAGATGCAGCTTTCAAAAGAACTCTACAACCATCTCCTCGAAAAGGCACAACAACATTTCAAGGATACAGGAAAGACATTCACAAAATATGAAATGAATAAATGGATAACGAGATTCAAGAGGGAACATTTAGAATACAATGAGATATATTCACAGGCCTTGCAGAATGTCTCTGACAGGGTATCAAAGGCATACAAAAACTTCTTCAGGAGGGTCAAGGGGAAACACAACGGAAAGAAACAGAAAGTGGGCTTTCCACGTTTCAGAAAATTCACATCATCTCTGACATATCCCCAATCAGGATTCAAGATTGAAAGAAAGAGAGTCGAACTTTCAAAAATAGGCAGGATAAACTTCGTTAATCACAGAGAAACTGAGGGCATGGTAAAAACGCTTACAGTAAAGAAGACAAAATCACAGGAATGGTATGTAACAATCGCAGTTGAGAAGGAAAATCCGACCCGCTTTTCAAATGAAAAGGAAATGGTAGGGATTGACTTGGGAATCAATAACTATGCAACCCTTTCAGACAGAACAGTAAAACAGAATATTAAAATAACAGGAAAACAGAGAAATCGTATGAGAAGGCTTCAGCAGGGAATCTCGAGGAAAACCAAAGGCTCAAGGAATAGGAAAAAAGCAATCTACAGGTTTTCCAAATATGCAGAGCATATATCACGGCTCAGGGAAGATAGTCTCCACAAACTCTCGCACAACCTTGTCAATTCATACTCATTCATTGCATACGAGGAACTCGATGTTGCAGGCATGGTCAGGAATCACCGTCTTGCGAAGGCCATCAGCGAATCCTCATGGGGAAACTTCACCCAACTGCTGCAATACAAGGCTGAGAGTGCTGGTTGCGTGGCAGTCGGTGTGAACCCTCAGAACACATCAAAGACATGCAGCGGATGCGGGAACTTGCAGGAAATGCCTCTGTCAGAGAGGATATTCAATTGCGAGAAATGTGGAATGTCAAAGGACAGGGATTTGAACGCCTCAATAAACATACTCAAGAGAGCTACCGAAGGACATTCGGGAAGTCACGCCTTTGGAGACAATGTAAGACCTCCACATATGGGGGCAGTCGTCAAGGAACGAGGAACTACATCTGGTGTTTCAAGATGACCAATCAAAAAAGCACCATTGGAAGCCCACAGCTTCAGCCGTGGGAGGATGTCACAAAACAAAGTAGCAACTGTTAGTTAGGATGGGGTTTCATGTCCTTCTTTTCAAGAATATTCAAGGGTAAAGGCGCAAGGGCCACTGTGACCGCGATAAACCTCAAGTTCATGGGCAGCGTGCACAGCATAGACGGCATCAGCATAGGCAAGCGCGACTTCGATATCACCATACCCTTCCAGAACAAGATCGGCAGCGAGATGCTGCCAGACAGCATAACCGGGCCGAAGATGACCATAAACAGCATAAAGGTCAGCGAGCCGTTCCAGCTTCTTTCCGTATCGCCAGCGCCTCCAGTAAGCATTGGCTACATGGAGAGGAAGTCGTTCAGCATGAGGATAAGGGCTCCGGATCTCAACTACGAAGGGCCGATGACCATCGACTTCGGGAACGAGCCGAAGGACAACGTAACGATAAGCATAGCTAAGATAATAATGGGATACAAAGACAAAAGAACTGAGCTTGAGGAATCTGCAACATCGATGGTGCTGCAGAAGTCGCAGATATTCAAGAAGGAGGTGCAGCTGTACAAGGTGCTCAGCTTCAACGACGCCGTCAATAGCATAGAGCTGAACAGCCCCTTCGAACTCGTCAGCGTAGACCCGAGGCTTCCGATAAAGGCCGACAGGAAGGACAGCTACATAATAGACATATACATAAAGGCGCCCAGCCATAACTATGCTGGGCCATTGGAAATAATCATGGAGTGATGGATTGAACTACATAGTCGCATTGCCGCTCAACAAGAGCCTTGCAGAGTTCATGGGAAAGAAAGGGTCCGAGAACGGCATAACATTCTACAACAGGAAGGCCGATGACAATGTCATAGTGGTGCTGATGCCCACAGACATCAACGAGAAGATATACGGATTGATGGAATCGATGCTCATAGCAGGGCAGATAGTCATAAGCACAGAAAATGTCGACAGGAGCCTCGGAGAGGCGCTCATTGCGGCATCGCTGCTTGACAAAAGGCTCATAATAACAAGCGAGAACGACATAGGCGCGCTACTTTCAGGCACGTCCATAAAGAACTTCGAGCTCTCGACAAGGGAGGAGCTGCTGGGCAAGATAACTTCACACAGGCCCGAAAGCCGAGGGGCGCTAAGGGTTGACATAGACAAGGCATTCAACGTAAAGGGCATCGGGACCGTTGCGCTAGGGGTGGTCACATCAGGAACGGTCAAGGTGCATGACAACCTGTTCAACCCATTGGGGAAGCAGGTTAACGTCAAATCGATACAGAGCCAGGACCAGGATATGGATACCGCCGGGATACAGACAAGGGTGGGGCTCGCGCTGAAGGGCATAGAGTCTGACGAGCTGGACAAAGGCGACATACTCTCGACAAAGCAGATAAAGAGGGTGAAGAAGTTCAGGGCGATGCTGAAGACGAGCAGCTTCGCAAAGGAGAACGTAGAGAACTCGAGGAACTACCTGGTCGCTATCGGCTTCTCGCACGCAGAAGCGAAGATCGAGATGTCAGGAAACGAGGCTACAATAACACTCGCAAGACCCGCGTCGATGGAGATAGGGGACCAGCTGCTTGTCGCAAGGAGCGCAGCCCCAAGGATATTCGCATCGGGGAGGGTAGAGGAACTCATAGAATACTCATGAGGAGTTCCACATCCTCCAGAATTCCCTCCTCATGCTATCCACGTCCTTCCTGTCCCTCACGATCTCTATGTGCTCTATGTTCTTGTGCAAGCCTTTGTAGGTAAGGTTTGCAGAGCCCCTTATGGCCTCGTCCTCGGATACGTACAGCTTGGCGTGCACGAAATTCCTCGGGACCTTCAGCTTTATCCTTCTCGGTATGCTTATGACGAAAAGCGCGCCTGCTATGACCATGAAATAGAGGAGCATGTACCCGACTCCCGCCCCTATCCTATAAAGGAGATATTCGAAGAGCAGCATGAAGATGGAATAGAGCGCAATCCTGTATCGCGGAATTCTTCCCTCGAGCTTTCTCCTAACCCTTTCATCCACAGACGATGACAGGAGACGTATGTCCCTTCCCGGGGATTTCGCGAGCAGGAAGCCTGCATAATAATCGTCAACATAGGGAGAGACTATCAGGACCTTCTTGCCCTTGCTTATCAGCCTTTCCACGTGCCTGTAGCACGAGCTGCCCGAGTACTGTGTATTTCTAGTTCCAAAAATCCGCAGCATGATACAATAATCGCGGATCAAGGATTAATATTGATGGCATCCACGCGGACGGGCAACCGCCCACAGCGCATCATTATTTCGCCATCATCGCCATTATGCTTCCAACGAACGAGAGCACAAACCCCAGGAAGAAGCCGCCGAAGTCGAGGAGGCTGAGCACCGAGCAGATGAGGCCTATCGTCGACCATTTCCTAACCTTCTCAACGTCAAGTGAGTCTACCATGAATGCAGAATACACCACCACGATCCCGAACAGCATGCCTATTGCTGCGAGTGAGAAGCCGTAGAAACCATAGCCGTACATGTGCGTTATCATCTGCGTTATGAGGCTCCTGAAGAGCGTGCTGAGAAGGAACGATGATATGCTCCCCAAAAGTATGAAGAGACCTCCTGAGAGCATTAGTATGAACGCAACCTTCGGCCTTTCCTTAAGCTTGCTTCCAGCCATCGGATCGATAAACCTATAACTGACAAACCATTTATATCCTTTCGTTGCCATTAAAGCTATTGATTCTATGAAACCTGAAACCACCATGACAATCATAACGGTCCTGGCCCTTCTTATCATGGGCATTGTCCTTGTCGTTGCAGTTCTCTATCCGAACGGGTTCGGAGCACAGCATCAGAACGCCATTTATGTCTCTGCGCAGGGATTCGCATACGGAGCGCCCCAGCAGGCAGTAGCATACCTTACAATTAACGGCTCAGGCGCGACCGCTGAGATAGCTACAGCAAACGTCTCGCTGACCCTGGCGAAGTTCAATGCGTCTGTGAAGAAGTACGTCAACGGCAACATGAGCATGGTCAAGACCGTTTCCTATTCGCTCTACCTGCCCCACAACAGCACCGACTACGTTGCAACCGAGGGCATACAGGTAAACATACCTAACATACAGAATGCAAGTTCGTTCATAGGGAACATGTCTACGCTCAGCAACCTTTACATAAGCCAGGTATCCGCACAGCTCTCGAACCAGCAGATAAAAAACCTGACTAGTGCAGCTATAGCAGATGCGTTGCAGAACGCTACGGCGCAGGCAAGGTCTGTCTCAAGGTTCGCGGGCAACAAAACGATTATGCTGGCGAATGTGACGATAAACAGCTACAGGATATACCCGTACTACAACTACGCATCGGCCTCTTCGGGCAAGTACGGAAACCCTTCGCCTGAGTTCTTCTCGGGCACCATGCAGGTCGCAGAATCGGTATCTGCTGTCTTCTCGTACAAGTAAGCCCTGGGCTCAAAGGTTTATGCCCAGGAGCTTAAGTATCACTATCAGCGCCACCCCCGGAAGGCCCAGCAGTGCAGTTATTATTATGACAATAAGGTCCCACGGTATGCCTATGCCGAACAGGCCGTTCAGCACAACTATGGATATGAAGCCTAGGATTATGTTCGCAAGCACGCCTATGATGAACCTGCCGAGTTTAAAGATTATGTAGATGACTAGGAACACCCCTATCAACAGGAGCAGCTCAGACATTATAGCGCTTCCCACTCCGAAAGCCATGCATACCAACAATATCTCTCAAAGGGGGTTTTTAATTGTAGCCTGGTCCTTAGGTTTGCCATAAAGATCGGCAACGAATAAAAACCTTGGCTGCAGGATTATACCGATGCTTATGCAGGTCAGATGCATTATCTGCGGCAAGATGTTATCCGACGGGCCATGCCTTTACTGCGACGGCTGCTCGGGCTGGATGTGCCAGGAGTGCGGGATACCTGCCGAGAACATAGGGGAATACACATGCCCCAACTGCACTACGAAGCTGGAACAGTCCACATTGTAAGCCGCTTCAGCTCTGCTGGAGCATCTCGTTGATCCTCGAGCCCTTGTCATATCGCATCAGCGCAAGACCAACAAGCACAAGGTAGACCCAGCTGAGCGCTATAAGGTTGTTGAAGGTCGGCTGATTCAGCGGCGACAGCGCATCAGGCCCTCCCGACGAGTCAAATGCGTAGTTCAATATCGCGCTGATTATGAGAAATGCCGCAACGGGCCCGTACCACATCCTGAGCCCAAGGAAATACACAATCGCTATTATTATGTAGGCTGCAGAAGCGAAGCCCAGCCAAAGGCTGTACGGAGTTGCCGTGTTCCAGTCCGGGGAGCCGAGGGCAACAGCAGAGAAATTAAGCAATGCAAGCACGACAAGCGAAAATCTGACAATCTTTATCCAGCTGTAGCTTCCCCTGAACCATGCTGCCGGGGTATCCTTCCTGAACGCAAGCCACGCGAAAGCGACGCGCATGTCGCTGCCTATCCTCCTGAGCCGGTCTCCCAACGAAGATACCATGCTTTAAACA
Source organism: Microcaldota archaeon (assembly GCA_028867135.1). Classification (GTDB taxonomy): domain Archaea; phylum Micrarchaeota; class Micrarchaeia; order Micrarchaeales; family CABMGC01; genus JAGWGW01. The sequence continues at coordinate 6,678 of JAGWGW010000012.1, forward strand.
GGCAATCAAAGCTTAAAAAGGATTCTGCATGCGATGCAGATTTATATTATACCTCCTGCATTTTCATTTGATGCAGATGAAATCCCAGTCCGCAATGGAGTACCTGATGACGTACACTCCTAATACACCCTGATTCGCATCGTGTTTAATTCTTTCCTGCCATATGCTATTATGGATGAAGCCGGCTCTCAATTCTACAACAGGGCCATATTCAGCGATAGGCGTGAGGCTGGGAAGCTCCTGGCGAAGCGCGTAATGGACCTAAACCCAAAGGATGCGCTTGTGCTTGCGATACCGCGGGGAGGCATCGTGATAGGATACGAGATCGCCAAATCGATAGATGCCGATCTCGACATAGTGGTTCCCAGAAAGCTGAGGGACCCGTGGAACGAGGAACTTGCGATAGGCTCCGTAATGCCGGACGGCAGCATGTTCCTCAATGAGAGGGTGATAGCCCTCAGGCCCGTTCCTAGCGACTACATAGAAAAGGAAAGGGACATACAGACGAAGGAGGCACAGCGAAGGCTTTCCGCATATAGGGGAGAAAGGCCGTACCCGGAGCTCAAGGGCAGAACAGTCATAATAGTGGATGACGGCATAGCAACAGGCTCAACCATGGAATCAGCTTCAAGGTGGGTGAAAGGACAAGAAGCATCAAGGATAATAATAGCGGTTCCTGTGATGCCTGAAGACATATTCTACGCGCTGAAGAGCAAAGTTGATGAAGTGATATACCTTGCCCTGCCTGAGATGTTCTTCGCGATAGGCCAGTTCTACCAGGAGTTCCCCCAGGTCAGCGACTCCGAGGTAATAGAGACCCTGAACGGTTATTGGAGCACGAAAAAATAGGAAGCCTCAGAAGGGAATCGAACCCTCGACTTCTTGTTTACAAAACAAGCGCTTAACCTTACCTGAAATCCTTTATGTGTTTGACGTATGGCAATTTTATCGCCTTGATAAGATTTCCGTCTGCAGTATACAGTTCTGAATGCGTCGATTGTGCCAGTGCCACATATACTGCATCATAAATCGTGATATTGTTTCTGATGGCCAAATCAACTGCCTTGGATGCTGTCTCCCCATCAATATCCTTGAGATTAAACTCATACCCGTACAAAGACTCTATGACAATTTTAAATTCCTCAGAACCAAATCTTTTTGCCTTATTATATTTTATGGCATTCAATACCTCATAAGGAAGCAAAGTTGGCTCTAGAAGTTCAATCCTGCCTGCTATATAGCTGTCTCGAAGCTCCAAGGCATGCTCCGTATATGCCTCTTTTATGAAAAATTTTACTATTACGCTTGCATCAGCTACGATTCGCGCCATATCTCGCATCCCTGAATCTTCTTATTACGGCAGTTGTGTCTGTCTTATGCAGATTTTGCACCGCCAATAATCTGTCATTCAGCGCAACAGCAAGCGCCATGTTCTTTTTTTTGCGTATCCGCTCTTTTATGAATCTCCGTAGTTCCTCTGACCAATTTATATTAAGCTCTCTCATCTTGTCCTTTGTTTCCTTATCGACTTTTATCAGCACCGATTCCTCATTAAGCATGCAACCACTATAATATATATCGTATATAACGTATATAAAACTTCGCTTTTTGGCTGTTTGCTCTAGGCTGGCTTAACATATAAGCGATGAGCCTCAGAAGGGAATCGAACCCTCGACTTCTTGTTTACAAAACAAGCGCTCTACCACTGAGCTACTGAGGCGCTGAATTATACTCCTATTGTTAGTATAAAAATCTTGTTGTGAGGAAAAGCGTCGTCATCAGGTGCATGGGCATGCACTCTGGATTCCGATGGTTTTAGGAAGAGAGTATAAATTACTACTTCATGCTCCTGTCAGCGTAGAAGAGCTGGTGCCTCTTTGGCTTGAGCGTCTTTACTATGTAGTCAAAGGCAGCGTGCGGGTTCGATCCCTCTCCGCACGTGTATATATCAAGGGTTGCGTACTTGTACTCCTTCCATATGTGCAGCGCAACGTGGCTTTCCGTTATTAGCGCTATTACAGAATTGCCTCCCTTCTTGCCTCCAAAGGACCAGCCCCTGCATTCAACGAGGGTCATCTTCGCCATCTCGATTGCCTTGACTACTGTGCTTTTCAGCATCTCGAGGTCGTCCATGACGACAGGATCGAGATCATAAAGGTTGCCGAATACATGCAGTCCGACTATCCTGTCTTCCGTTCTTGTAGGAGCAGTGGCTTCGACCTCGGCCTTCCTCGCCTTCATCTTTGTGTATTGTTTCAACAATTGTTCAGCCATTATATCGGAAACCTGGTCGACAAAAACCATGATTTTTCAAATGCCTTAAACACTTTTATCAATTAAAGCGATTAGTATTTAAATATATTTATTCGCAGCGTATCATTTAATAATAGATTTTTATGAGGATAAACGAATTAGGCAAAATCCTGCCAAAGGAGGTCATAGATGTCATCGGAAAAAGGGGCATAGCTGAGCTTACGCCCCCGCAGAAGCTTTCTGTGGAGTATGGGCTCCTTGACGGCAAGAATTTTGTAGTATCCGCACCCACGGCGAGCGGCAAGACGCTCATAGCCGAAATGGCGATGCTCAGGAGCGTGCTCTGGGACAAGAAAAAGGCCGTGTACATCGCTCCGATGAGAGCCCTCGTAAGCGAGAAGTTCAGCGAGTTCAAGGAGGCGTATCCATTCCTCAAGACAGCGATGTCTATAGGCGATCTGGACTCGTTGGACCACTGGCTCGAGAATTATGACATCATATTCGTCTCTACGGAAAAGTTCGACAGCCTGATAAGGCACGGGATAAACTGGCTCGATTCCATAGGATGCATAGTCTTCGACGAGATACACATGATAGACGATTCAGGGAGGGGGCCGACGCTCGAGATACTGATAACGAAGATAAGGAGGATATGCGGTGGCGCGCAGATACTGGCGCTAAGCGCGACTATAGGCAACGCCAAGGAACTCTCCGAATGGCTGGGCGCGGAGCTGGTCGAGAGCGACTACAGGCCGATAGTGCTCAAGAAAGGGATCGAGCTCAACGGCACGGTATTCTACTCCGACGACGACGAGGAGAAGATAACGGGAACAAGCAAGATACCGGAGATAAGGATAACCGAGGATACGCTCAACCTTAACAAGCAGATACTCGTCTTCTACAGCACAAAACGAAACGCAGAGGCGGGAGCCGAGAAACTCTCGAATGCGATAGCAGAAAGGCTGACCGAAAAGGAGAAGGCAGGACTCGAAGAGCTGGGCACGCAGATCCTGAATGTGCTGAGCAAACCTACCGCGCAGTGCGAGAAGCTCGCCAAGCTGATAAAGAAAGGTTCAGCCTTCCACCACAGTGGATTGGTCAACGAGCAGAGGCATATCGTCGAGGAGGCATTTAAGAATGGGCTGATAAAAGCCATATGTTCGACGACAACTTTGGGTTTGGGCGTGAATATGCCGGCGCATACCGTTCTTGTGCGCGACACGACAAGATACGACGAAATGGAGGGAAGCGAGAAGATGAGCATCAACATAGTCACGCAGCTCTTCGGCAGGGCAGGAAGGCCCAAGTACGACAAGGAAGGACGGGCATTGCTCATAGCCAAGTCAAGGCCAGAAGCCGGAGACCTTTACAGCAGGTACATGAAGGCGGAGCTGGAGCCTGTCAACTCGAAGCTGGGTATACTGCCGGTGCTCAGGACCCATCTCCTCGCATTTGTCGCGACAAAATTCCTTACAAGCGAGGAATCGATAACGGACTTTCTCAAGAGCACCTTCTACGGCCACCAGTACGCTAACTCAAGGGAGCTGAAAAGGATAGCCAGCGAGGTCCTTGAGGAATTGCAGAGGTGGGGATTCCTTGACAAGTCCGGAAGCTACTACAGGGCAACAAGGATAGGCGAAAGGGTCAGCGAGCTTTACATAGATCCGCTCTCCGCCAAATGGATAATAGACACGCTGCCGAAGGCAAACGACGACCTCTCAATACTTTTCATGGCGTGCAACACGATAGAGATGAGGCCGTATGTCAAGATAACTGATGAGGCAGCGGAGAAGTTCATGCAGTATGAGGAGATGCTGCAGGGCATGGTGAATTACGAGGAAGGGTTCTCCTTCTACGATCCGCTCAGGCCTTTCAGCACCGCGACGATGCTCAGCAGCTGGATAGCAGAAAAGCCTGAGCCAGACATTGTAAAGGATTATTCAACGACTCCAGGGGCGCTGTTCACCAAGGTCACTAACGCAGATTGGCTGCTGTATTCCGCCATGGAGCTCGCAAAGCTGCAGAGGATAAGCCAGACCAGGCTCCTCGAGGTAAGGATAAGGGTAAGGTACGGGATAAGGAGGGAGCTGCTAGACCTGATAAGGCTGGAGCAGGTGGGAAGGGTGAGGGCAAGGCTGATGTACAGCAGCGGCATAAAGACAGTTGCGGACCTCAGGAAGCCAGGCTCGGATAAGATAGTCACGTTGCTTTTCGGAAAGGAGATAGCGAAGAGGATAATGGACCAGGTCAAGGATGCATGACGCCCTCCGCAGTTGCAAAAGCCTTTTAATTGCTACAATCCCATTAATCGAAAGTAGGTTTGATGGCAGACAACAAATTCAGGAAGGTCCTCGGCTTCTGGGACATTTTTTGGCTGGGAGTCGGGGGAATGGTGGGAGTTGCTATACTCACGTTCCCATCGGTAACGTACCAGCTCGCAGGCCCTTCGGGGATACTGACGTGGATACTCGCAGGCATAATCTCGCTGCTGATGGCGCTTGTCTATTCGGAGATGGTGACCGCGTTCCCTAAATCCGGTGCGCTGGTCGTATTCCCGTATGAGGCATTCGGAAAGGGGAGGCTCTCAAGGTATCTCGCGTTCCTTGAAGGAACAGGATATTACATAGGAACGGTATTCGGCATAGTGATATCTGCAATAATACTGGGCAATTACATAGGCAGCGGATACCAGACAGGCAGCTTCTGGTCGTTCGTCATAGCGGAGCTGTCGCTGCTAGCTGTGGGCATAATAAACGTGCTTGGCGCGAAGGTCACGAGCAAGGCCAACCTGGTCATGAGCATCTTTTTCATGGTGCTGTTTGCGGCTATCATAATACTAGGCGTGACCCATGGCAGCATATCAAACCTTGTACCGTTCTTCTCAGGCAGCAACGGCGCGCTTGGACTCGTATACGGAATACCTGTGGCGATCCTCGCTTTCGGTGCATGGACGGCGCTCATTACGATACCAGAGGAGACGAAGAGAATCGATACGATACCAAAAGCTGTGATCTATTCGATAATAACTGTAACCGTGCTCTATTCGCTACTCGTGCTTGCAACGTACATGAACCTTAACGCAAAGCAGATGTCAGGCGCATTCTATTACTATCCCGTATTCGGCTTCGTGACTATGCTCGGGAACCCCACGATACTCTTCCTATTCCAGATATCAGCGGTGCTTGCAATAGTGGCCGTCATGCTCGTCATGGTGATGTCCAACGCAAGGATAATGGTGGCCCTGACCAGGATGCACTTCCTGCCTCAAGGCATGAACAGGATGTCCAATCGGTCCATACCGATATACGCAACCCTGCTCTCATTCTTCATACCTATGCTGCTCTCCGCGTTCCCATCCTACTACTACCAATACGTGATAATAGGGGCGATAATAGGCACAGGACTCCCAAGGCTGATAGACCTGGCTTCATATCTCAAGATAAGGAAGAGAAAGGGCTACAAGCCTGCGTTCAGGGTAAGGTTCGGGGTTGCGATAACCGCCATCGCGTTCATAGGCCTTGCGATATCCGAGATCTCGCTTGGTGCAAGCGATGTCCTATGGTCGCTTGCGGCTCTGGTTGCGCTCACCCTGCTGTTTCTTGCAGTTGACAGGAGATATGGGAAAGCTATTTGATGTCGACGTATACCTTTATCGTTACGAACGACCCGTCTGAAAGGTCGAACATCTTCCTCAGATTCCTATCAGCTATTACCTCGATGATGTCCTTGTGCTTGGAAAGCTTGGGGATAACTACTGCGCATCCGAACCCGCGTATCTCGGCCCTGTGCGCTATCACGTCACCGAAAGTCTTTCCGTCAGCCTCGAATCCCTTTATGAGCGTTCCCTTGCTCTTCCTCAGCTCAGCGAACGCACCCATGTCATCCTCCGTAATCCTTATGTTGAAGGTCCCAGGATAAGGATTGAAGGATAGCTTTTCCGCTATCTGGTCGATGTAGCCTTTCTGCGACATGAAGTAAACCCCCATGCCTATGCCTGTTATAACAGTCCCAGATATCTCAATGTTCCCATCCTTCTTCATTACGTTCCCCGTTTCAATCAGATAGTTAATGGCAAAGTTAATATACCATTTCTATACCACGACATCCCCCTACGCAGAAGCAACTTCGCTATAAGATTTTTGCAACCTTTCATGCAATTTACCGATTACATGGCATCAGTTTCTACTCACCGCACCGCGATTCCCTCCCTGGCAGGAGAATTTTCACGTGCGTGCATACAAACTCCCAAACTACACGCATTCAAAATGACAAACTGCAGATTGACGTCTGAGAACCGAAGCAATACCGAAACATCTGCCACCCTATTTATAAATATTGCTACATAAAAGGGATACGGTGGAAGCGTGTCAAAGATCTGGGGTACAAAGAAAAAGATATTAGAACTGTTATCAAAAAGGAACATGACTCTTACTGAGTTGAGCAATTTCCTGAGTCTCTCGCCATCAACGGTAAGCCAACACATAGACGAGCTTACAATGACCGGAGCGATAGAAAGGGTGGAGAGCGAGTTTGCAAAGAAATGGAAATACTACAGGATCAATCCAAACTTCAACATGCAGGCCCTCCCAGAAGGGATCGTGCAGCGCACAGGCATATTCTCGGCATACAAGAAGCCCACATTTGTGGGGGTGCTTGTGCTCCTTGCTGCCATAGGAACCATCTACTATCTGGTGGGAGCTGCGCACCTTGGGATCCAAAGCCCGTCCAGCGGAATGGCGCTCCTCAGTGTATCTGATGCCCCACCAGCAGCGGCTCTGGTCGCAACATTAAGTGCGATCAATATTACTGTGGACAATATATCGGTGCACAGCGCAAGCACTGGCAAGTGGTACGTGCTCGCAAACTCTTCGCAGAGGTTCAATCTGCTGCAGCTTAGGAATATCTCGCAGTTGCTCACGCAGTCGAACCTGCCTTCAGGAACTTACAATATTGTCGTGCTTGACATACAAAATGCAACGGTAAGCACAGCCAACGGCACGGAACAGCTGGTGATACCTTCCAGCAAGCTTAGGCTACCGTACGAGTTCAACGTCTCCGGCAACAGCACAAGCTGGGTGAACCTTGACTTTGACCTTTACAAGTCGCTGCACCTGACAGGCTCAGGAAAGGTTATAATGACCCCTGTGATAAAGGCAACCTCGCAGCAGAACGCGACGCTGAACGTAAGCAGCGATACCCACATAATAACGGTGGTCGGGCAGGGCATCAAGAAGCACACTGCAGAGCTCGACATGCAGGTGAACGGCACCATCGAGCAGAACTCCAACGCAATCGTGAACCAAGAGGTGGATGTTAGCGCAAACGGGAAGGTCTTCTCCAAGGGCGTGAACAACACCCATGTAAGAGTGGTGATAGACTCTGGAAGCAACCTGACAGTTGCAGACCTCATCAATGTCTCATCAAATGAGACCAACGCTTCAGGCAGAGGAGCAGTATCGGTAGCCAGCAGCCTTGAGCCCAACGTCAGCATAGAGATCAACCATACAAACAATGGGACTGAGTTATCGCAGAAACTGCATTGCGATGAGGAAGACGGCATACTCGCATGCAACGCAACAGGATTCGTCCACAGCATAAGGCATGTCAACATAAGCATAAGCGTAGGCAATTCCAGTATCGAGATAGCAAACGGGAAGGTCGATATACACAAGCCAGGCTCAACGGTCAACTCAACTGTCAACTCCGGCATAGAGGGCAGCACATCAGCGAATTCGGGGTCGGGCAACGTAAGTTCTGAGAGCCAGAGCCAAGGTTCAGGGTCTATCCATCTGCCGATGGGAAACCTTTCCGTGGGAAACACCGGCTCCGCATCAGCGATAGTGTCCGGTTCGGGAAACTCGACTGACGCATCCCAGTCGGGCGTCGCTTCATCATCCGATCATTCTGGAATATCGACATCTTCATCGGGAGCTATTGAAGGGATCATAAAAGGCAACACTTAATTTATTGCCAAACACATCCAAACCTGGCCGTCAAGAGATCGGGGATCCTTGGCGGCCTTATGCTTTTCGAAACCAGCTATTCCTGCAGTCGCAAGAAAAAGCCCAATTTCTGCAAAGATTCGACGACAAAGGTAAATTCCTCTAAAACATGAATTAAGAAAGTATTATAAAACATATCACCATATAATAACACTTGATAGAGGCGACCGAAATGGGAGTTTTCAATAAATTGGGACAGGCGTTTGGGACAGCACGTGGAATAAACATAGAAGAGTATATGAGCTCTGTAGAGATGGAGGATGTAGATCTTCTGCATGAACCTGCAGATATGTACATTAAGCCGGTTTCTATAGTCAGCGAGGACGACGTTCAGGCGATAGAGGAAGAGATAGCGAAGAAGAACATAATACTTCTCGATATCAACGAGCTCAACAAGAGGCCTACGACAAGAGCCAACGTATTGGCCGAGCTCAAGAGATACGTGGAAAAGGTAAACGGAGACATAGGGCAGATAGATGCGACAAGGCTGCTGCTGACACCTTCCAAGATAAAGATAATAAAGAGGAAGAAGCAGTAATTCACTTCAGCGCAGTTATCAGCGCATGGATCTCCTGATCGTTCGGCTGGGATAAGTGTATTATTCTCTTGAAGGCGTTCATTACCGCCCGCTTGTCCCTCACCCTCTTTCCTTCCATATTCTTTCCAAAGGTCTTGAAAAGGTAGCGCAGCTCCTTGCTGCTGCTTCTCCTGTTTGAAAGGTCCTTATAGGCGAGCGAAAACTTCTGCCTTGTCAGTTCGTAAAGCATTATCGCAAGCGCGTGGGATATGTTGAGGATCGGATAGCCATCATCAGTTCCTATGTATGCCACTATATCGCACATCTCTATCTCCTCGGAGCTGAGCCCGGTGTCGTCCCTCCCTATTATCAGGGCAGCCCTCTTGCTGCCTTTTATCCTGTTTATCCTTTTCAGGGCATCCTCCAGAAGGGATATCCTGCTGAATGTCCTCCCGGCCTTCCTCCATATGCCTGTGGTGCCTATGATCATATCGCAGTCCCTTGCGGCTTCATCTATGCTCCCGTAAACCTTCGCGCCTTCAAGCAGGTCCCTTGCGTGCTTCGCGAACTTGACCGAACTCCTGCCATTGACCTTCGCCCTCGGCCTTACAAGGAAGAGCCTCTTTATCCCGAAATTCTTCGATACCCTTGCTATGTATCCCAGATTCATCTGATACTTCGGCTCTACCACTATTACCTTAAGCTCCACCGCCCACACCGTAGACGAAACCGATCACAGCGATGCTGTTGACCAGCACATGCGCTATCACGCTCGGATACAACGAATTGGTCTTCTTGAACACGTATCCTGCCATGAGCCCGAATATCAGCGCAGATACGACCTCTATCCCCAGATATCCTGATATGAACAGGATACCGATAATCAATATGCTAAAAGCGAGATATGGATTCCTCAGCCTGAAGAGAGCGGCCGCGATAGCAAGCACTATCACTATCGAAGATGCGGCCTGTACAACCAGACCAGGCACGTAGCTCGTGCTCATGTAGCCGATGTGTCCAGCGCCGAAGATTACCGCGCTCATCACGATGCCTATCCTTGGCACCAGGAATCCCCTGAACATCAGCTCCTCGCACACTGGAGCCACAAAAGCAGTGAACAGGTAAACCCAGAGCGTCGCGCCCGCGAGCAGTACGCCTATGTTCGTGTTTATCTGCGTGCCAGTTTCGCTTGAATAGAGCGCGGTTACCGCCTCGAGCGCAAGTATCGCCAGGAATAGGACAAGCCCGAACGCTATCGACCCCAGGCCGAAATGCCTCCTGCCGAATTTCAGCTCATCAGCTATCCTGCCTAGCTTTTTCCTCTTGTAGAATACCAGGTATGCAAACACAGCAGCTGCGAACGAAAGCGATGTCAGCGCGTTGATTCCAGAATAATAGCTGTTATAGCTTACCAGACCTATGCTGTATACGTACTGCGCAGTCCCCACAGAAACAAGGTTTATCAAAAGATATATGGCCACGAAGACTACGGCTGCCAGTATGCCACTTGAAACCTGCGCCTTCCTCCTCCCCCTCGCCATCCAAACACTACTTAGATGGGCCCTTCCATTCAGTGTATCCGCACTTGCCGCACGTGTGCCTGTCCGAATGGATCGCCATCCTGGCGCCGCATTTAGGGCAGAACCTCGACCCCGGAACGTATTTCTTCACGGTTTTCTTTTTCTCTTCGGCCATGCCTATTCCTTCTTCTCATCCTTCTTTTCTTCCTTCCTCTCCTCCTTTGCCTCCTCCTTCTCCTGTGCAGGCTTTGGCGCTGCATCAGGAGCCGCTACCGCCTTCTTTCCTTCCTTCGCCTTTTTCCTGAAGCCCTTTGCCATGCTCTCCTTGTTGTCATATGAATATACAAGCACGCTGCACTCCTTGACACCGTAGGACTGGTCTATCCTTACAACCTCTGCCAGGTCCGGATGGATTCCCAGCTTCCTGCAGATGGCTTCCTTAAGCTCCTCCCTTGACGGCGTCACCGCGTCGAAGCTAGCGCGGACCTCTATCTCCTTCCTTCCAAGCAACCTATTGTCCGATTCCTTCCCGACGTTAAGCTCCATTTAGCCACCCATTACCCTTGATATCGCCTTCCTGCCCATCGACTCCATGACCTCCACCTCTGCTCCGGGCTTTACGGAGCCCCGCAGGTCCTCAGGCACTTGCAGCTCGTATGTCTCATAGCTTTCGAGATCCATGAGCTGCGATATGTTTCCAGAGACCGACACCACCTGCGCCTTCCTCTTGGTTATTATCGGCACCTCTATGTCAGCAGAGCTGGGCTTCAGCAGCGTCTTCTTCTGGTTGTCGAATATCCCAACAGCAGTTATCCTCATTTTCGCGGCACCATGCTTGCCAGGGGCGCTGACATCTATCTCCACGACCCTGCAGGGCACCCCGTCTATGAGTATGAACCTGCCCGGCTTTATGTCCTTCATTGATGAATACATTATGTCGTCTGTCAACAAATCACGCAATCAAACGCTTCTAAGCCTAGTAATACCAATTCCTATCCTCAATATGTCTATATAAACGATTCTGTATCATACTTTGCTGGTAATGCATTTATCCAGAGCACGTGGGCTAACCTTGCTCGTCGTTTGCATGGACATAAAGCAGGGAACATATCTCATGCCCGCATTTCATGCACTTATAATATACTATACCCCTGATGTGGTTCTCGACAAGCCTCCCGCATGCACATGTGCAATTAAGCCTCTTTACTTCCTTGCAGGAAACCTTTGCGCAGCTATCGCACACAGGAATCCTCCAGCCCGCACTCTGCCATGGAATAATATTAACGCTAAGAATTAAGAATACATTTCACCCGATGCTTCCCAAACTTTTTATTTGCTTGGATGCATATTCCATACATGGGCAAAAAGACAATTTTCATAGGAAGCGACCATGGGGGCTTCGAGCTGAAATCAAAGCTCACAAAGCTGTTGAGCCATAACGGATACACGGTGGTGGACAAAGGGGCGCACTCCTACGATAAGGACGATGACTATCCGGATTATGTGGAGGGCGTTTGCAAGGGCGTGCTAAAGACAAAGGGCAAGGGCATACTCATATGCAAGTCAGGGCAAGGAGTCAACATCGTCGCCAACAAGATACCCGGAATTTACGCATCGCTCTGCTGGGACAAAAGGTCAGCCAACGACGCGCGTGCGCATGAGGCCTGCAATGTGCTCTGCATCGGCGGCTTTCTCCTCAAGCCAAAGGTTGCAACTGACGTGGTAGCCACATGGATGAAGGCATCGCCTTCAAAGGCGCAGAGGCACATAAGGAGAAGGGGAAAGATAAAGGCGATAGAGAGAAGGTATGCCAGACGCTAGACGTCGACTACCACCTTGATCGAGAAAACCCCCCCTTTTTCGGCGACTTCAAGACCATGGGGCGTAACAGCCTTAACCCCAAGCAGCGACATATCCTTTCCTGTCTCCTTGTACATGAGCTTCCCGCTCAGCACGTTCTTTTTTATGTCAAGGGAAGTGACCCTGAACTCGAAGGCATTCAGCGACATCGCATCCACCTTCGACACTATGTCCTGCAAGACGAACCATGCGAGTTCGTTCGCGCTCGTGGCCCTCTCCTTTATGCTTATGCTGTCGACCTTTCCGTTGCTTTTCATCACCCTCTTGATATCGACCATCACGTTGAGCAGCGCAAGCGCGGCGCTCTCTATGGCCTCATCCATCGTCCTGCCGTACCCTACAAAAGAGACATCAGCGGTGTGAGGCAGATACCTGAACCTTCTTCCCATAACAATCAATTTATCTAAACCTATTTAAATTTGCAAACTATATATGATAGTCCTGTGAAGACAAGAGTAACTACTGAAGAGTGATGAAGTCCATATCGGCTGAGGGCAAATGGTGCAATGATGGGTTATAGTAAGAACCATGCGATAATACTGCTGGCGCTCCTGGTAACGGTGCTTATCTCGACCTCGTTTTACATAACGCCGCTGACCATAAGCGATTCGGATCCGTCTACCTACGCGATAGTGCCTATAATAATGCTGCCGCTGCTAGCGCTGCTGATGCACAAGAACAGGCTCGACATAAGGATATCCAGGAGGGACATGGCGATAGGCGTGTCGCTCTTCATCCTGTTCGCGCTGATAACCGTCTACCTGAGGGACACGCTCCAGTACATGTTCCTGAGCTACAGGATAGACATGCTCTTCTTCCCGCTCGCGATAGCGTCGCTCGTAACCCTGCTCTTCGGCTTCAGCAACCTCAACAGGTTCAAGGTCCTGGTCATATATCCGATGCTCGCGTCTCCGCTGCTCCTTCTCCCGATAATAAAGCTGAACATGGACTTCGCGGTAGCCAGCACGATCGCAATAGCTTCTGTGGCAAAGCTGTTCTTCGCTAACCTGTCATACATAGCCCCGATAACGATAAGCGCAAACGGCTATTCGATAGGGATAGGCGAATCGTGCATAGGGATAGCGATACTGATCTCCACAGTACTGTTCCTTACGCCTCTGGCATACTACTACGAAGACAAGCTTGCCCGGAAGGCGCTGTGGATAGCCTCGGGGTTTGTGCTGATGCTCTTCCTCAACCTTGTGCGCATGCTTGCAATAACAGTCGCATGGTTCTATTACGGGCCGAACAACGCCACCATAGCAGTGCACCTTTTCGCTGGCGTAATACTGTTCTACTTCGCCATAGCGGCGATGGTGCTGCTCTCCGGAAAATACGGCCTTTCGATGCCCAAGCCGCAGAAAAAGCAGAAGGCAAAAGTTTCTGGAGCGTACCTGGCAGGGATGGCCGCAGCCGCTGTCCTGTGCGTATTCTACCTATTCCTGACAATCAACTACTCGTCAGCGCACCCGCAGCCTGCGCAGAGCCTCTCCAGCATGCCTCTGAACATAACCAACTCCTCCGCGATGAGCTTCCTCGATCCCCTGCTCAGGGTAAAGAACGCAACGGAGATATTCCTGGTCAATGCTAACAACACTGCTGCGACGGTCGGCATATCAAACGCGTCGATAAGCCCGAGCAACCCCATACTCGTGATAATACTCCACAGAAGCCTGAACATCTCCGGAGCCAACACCACAACGGTCACAAAATACTACAACTTCATGAACAGCAACGGAACTATAGACAGCGTCTACTATGTCAGATCAAACGGCACCGATTACTTCCTGTACCATTCCGTAAAGCCGTTCCTGGAGCCGGATGGCAGCTACGCCATGTCCAACATGTACGACATACTCCCTGCAACCATACTGAACCTTACGTACGACAGGAACTGCGCGTATTACAGGGCATACTCAAGCATGATCAATCCGCACGCCTTGCTCTACACAAGCGCCACCAAGGCAAACCTTGCAAAAGGATACTGCGCCATAAAATCCCTGGTGGACTGATGCTCTTCCAATACTCAGCCGGGGCATTCATCTACAAAAAAAGCAACGGAAAGGTGCTCTTTCTCGTACTGCAGAAGATCCGGAGGGGCACCGAACACAACGAGAAGAGGCTTGAATACGACCTGCCAAAGGGGCATATAGAAAAAGGAGAAAGCGCGGAGCAGGCCGCAATCCGCGAGATAAAGGAAGAGGCAGGGCTGTCCGTGTCGTTGGTCCCCTATTTCCATGAGGCCACCAAATACTTCTTCTACGAAAACAGGCAGAAGATATTCAAGCAGGTCAAGTTCTTCATAGCTAAAGCCGGTAATGACAAGGTAAGGATATCCGATGAGCATACAGGTTATGAGTGGCAGGAGTACGGACCTGCTGCGCAGAAACTGAAGCACAAGGATCTTGTAAAGCTCCTCGGGAAGGTATACGATTACATCAAAAGAACAGAGGCAATGGAGGAACTGAACAGAAGATATGCGGAGCTGCCGCACGGCGCAAAGGGCTGGCAGCTGAGCAAGAATCTAGTTCCCGGAGAGGGAAGGCTGGATTCGCAGTTGATGGTCATAGGCCAAGCCCCTGGGAAGAACGAGGACATAAAGCAGAGGCCTTTCGTAGGCAGGAGCGGCATGCTTCTTGACAAACTCCTAAAGAAAGGCGGGTTCAACAGATCAAAGGTATACATAATGAACGTGGTGCAGTTCTTCCCTCCGGAGAACAGGATGCCGACAGACGCTGAGGTGGAGCTATGCAGGCCGTTCCTAGAGGAGCAGATATCGCTGATAAAGCCAAGGTACATGATACTGCTAGGCAACCTTGCAAGCATGACGGTTGCAGGAATCGGGGAGGTCCAAAGCAACCACGGAAAGATAATAGAAAAGAGCGGGATAAAGTGCCTAATAACGTTCCATCCTGCCGCAGCGCTGAGGTTCCGCGGGAACGAGGAGCTTATGATCAGCGACTTCAGGAAGCTTAAACAGGATATTGCGAAATAACATAAAGCTATACCTGCATATAACCTACAAGGGCTCGTAGCTCAGTTTGGTTAGAGCGCTTCTCTGATAAGGAAGAGGTCATGAGTTCAAATCTCATCGGGCCCACCTCTTCTGGTTTTTGAAAAAGAAAAGCATTAAATATGATATAAACTGAAGCAGAAAGCGATTTGAATGGTGAGAAGAACCGCCACAGCCGCCAGTCCCGGCATTTCAGCTTCAAACGACGGAATAAGAAGAGTGCTCGAGAGCAGCATGAGGCGTCTTGACGGCGTGCGCCTAAGGGGCGCAAGATCCTACGGGGCCCACGACATCGATGCGAGGGATTTCGGGGAATGGTTCAAGCTTGCAAAGAATGTAAGGGATCCGGACCAGGCCCGGAACTACCTGTACTACGGCTTCCAGCCTCTGTACGATTCATTGATTGCAGGCACTTTCAGGGATGGCAGGCGCCAGTTTGCAGTCAGGTCGCTTGAAGGGATCATCGATGCGAGCAGGGTATACCTGACAGGTTATTACATGGGGCAGCCGGACATCGGCTTGCTGAGGGAAGGGATGCGACGCATCGAGCCTGACATAGGGAGGCTTGGAAAGGAGACAAGGTACAGGACAAAATTCAGGAACATAGACAACAACAGGATATATCCGGACAGCATCCTCTCCTTTCTCAGGCAGTTTCTGGAGCATGCGATTGACGGCAAGATAAAGACGCCCGACTATGTCATAGGATGCGCATGCGGCGCCAGCGAGATAGCGATGCCGCTCGCCGGCCTGCTGGATACCGGCGTAGGGTTCCTGCGCAGGTCTAAGAGAAGGTCCGATACAAAGGTGCATGTGGTGCAGGAGCAGAGGCCGGCGATACAGCAAAAGGTTCAGGGCAAAGACGTCGTCTGCATAGAGGACTATGTCTGCACATCGATATCCCTTGGCAAGGTCATGGAGATGACCTCGAGCTATAATGCATCGTCAGTGCTAGGGGCCTCCGTAGCCTTTTCAAGCGAAGGGACATATGTTAGGAACATCGTAAACAGGCCAGAATTCAAGCTGTTCGTGATGGGCGATAGGAGATGAATGGAAAGATAGTGGAGAAGATCAGGAGCGAAAAGCAGCAGCCACTCATAGCGGTCGTAGGCGCGCAGTTCCCCAACAAGGATTACGACAGGAACACCGGCATCGAGACAGGCTACCTGCTGCGCAAGCACATCGGCTCCCGTCCAGGGACGCTGTTCACAGGAGGAGTCGAAGGCGTCGGCGTAGACATTTATACGGGAGTCATTAGACGTTGCGTGGATGAGTTGAGGGAATCAGCGAGGAAAACGATGCCTGATGACAGGTTCTTCGTACTCTTGCCCAAATTCGGGTCCATAAAGTCGATGATACCCTTCGAAATTCCCGAGGCGTACAACGCGCTTGGGAGCCTCTCGAAGAGGAATTCAATAGATGTTGTCTTTTCAGGGGACCATCTTGCTGAGCGGAGGGAGTATCTTGCAAATGTCGCTGACATCCTGATTGTTGTAAACGGCGGCGTTGGAACCATCGATGAAGCAGTCATCGCACTGCAGAACAAAAAACCGGTGATAACGCTATCCTATTCTGGCGGAGCGGCGCTGATGCTATCGGCCCAAACAAGGCATTCGAGGTTCATGCCGTTTGCAACCCACGCATTGCCCTTCGGGGAGATGATAAGCGATGACAGCAGGAACCTGATATTCACAGCGTCAAATGCTGCCGAGATGCTTCTCCACCTGGATTCCCTTGTCTAATCCGGCCCTCCTCCTCCAAGGAAGCCCCCACCGCTGCCAGGCATCTGGCAGTACGAATCTCCCCAATACGGTATGGGATACGGAGTTGATTCCTTCCATGCTCCTATGCCGCTGCCTGAGACCGGCGCGTACCAGACCTGATGGCCAATGCTCCTGTTGTCCCTGCTTCCCACGCAATAGATGTAACCGTTGTGTATCGGGCACGCCCCCTCTACTATGCCTATCGGGGCATCGGTCGTCCTTGTCCAGCTTCCAATGCCGTTCCTAGATACCTTCGCATAATAGGTCTGGTTCCCAAGGTACTCTCCGCCAACGCAATAGATGTAACTGTTGTATATGGAGCATCCGCCGAAGACCATCGGGCCAGGATAGTCGGTCGTCCTTGTCCAATTCCCGATCCCATTCCTTGATACTGCAGCGAAGAAAGTAGCGTTCATGTCCTGTGCTCCCGGCTCGCCTTTCTGGGGTTCGCTCTCCCCGGGCTTGTGCGCCACTGCACCGCTGCCTACGCAGTAGATGAAGCCGTCGTATATCGAGCATCCTGCCCAGTACATCGGTATGGGATAGCCCGTAGTGCCCGACCATTTACCGATCCCGTTCCTCGCTATCGGCGCGTAATATGCCTGGTTCGACGGAGCGAGCCAGTCCCCCACGCAGTACAGGTACCCGTTGTATGCGGAGCAGCCGGCAAGCCAGAATTTTATCGGATAGGGGGTCGTCGCTATCCATTTCCCTATGCCGCTGCCCGATATCGGCGCATAATAGGTCTGGTTTTCCTGCTCTGTCGCATTCGTGCCCACGCAGTATATGTAATTCCTGTATATCGAGCAGCCGGCATCGTCGACTCCCACAGGATAGCTTGATGTTGCTATCCAGTCCGAAACCCCAGCAGACGATGCCTTCGCGTAATAGGACAGGTTTTCCGGGCTGTATCCGGAGCTGCCTACGCAGTAGATGTAGGACAGGAGCCCAGCCTTTGCGCTCGGCGAACTTGAGATTATCATGTAAACCAGGTAAATTACGCCTGCTGCAGTCAGCACGGTTGGCGCAATCCGGGAGACGAAACGCAGGGCCTTTGACATAGGAATGGTATATGCCTCGTACAATTTAAATAAGCTGCCCGGTTACAGATAACCATTATTAATCTTAAGCCAGCATAACCAACTACTTGTGATTCCTATGATCGCAGACGTGCATACGCATATAGGTGAGGATAAGGACGGGACTAAGCAGAGCGTCGCCCAGCTGAAGAAGAACATGAAGAAGGAAGGCGTCAGCAAGTCCGTAATCTTCCCGTTCAACGAGCCGACAAAGGACCTGATGAGGGCAAGCATAGACCTTGTGGAGTACAGAAACGGCGCGATATACCCTTTTCTGAGGTTCGACCCGAAAAGGCACAAGCCTGAGAATGTCAGGAAGGCGTTGAGAGAATACGAATTTTCAGGGGTCAAGCTTCATCCCTTCAGCCAGAACTTCGACCCTTCGAACAAAAGGTACAACCCGTTCTACAAAGTGATAGAGGACGAGTGCGTGCCGCTGCTTTTCCACACCCTGGGGGACATGGACAGGACAAAGCCGTACAAGATAGCGTCGCTCGGCAGCCGCTTCAAAGACCTTACAATCATACTCGCCCACTTCGCAGGATATTCGGGAAGGGCGATAGCCGAAGTAGGCAAAAGGGACAACCTATACGTAGAGACGTCCGTGATCTCCACCCCAAGGGTCATAGAGATGGTATCGGAGAATATAGGGGCAGACAAGATAATATTCGGATCCGACAGCCCGTATTCGGATCCCATGCTTGAGATACACACGATAAAGAGGGCGAAGATAAGGAGCAAGGACAAGGAAAAGATACTCTACAAGAATTTCATCAAGGTGCTGGGCCTGTAAGCCCTCGCCATTACTGGTCGACCCTGATTATCTCGAGAAGAGCCTCGTTTCTCTCGCGCTCGCTGAGCCTCGGATTGTTCCACGCCTCGATTATCCTGTCCGCGTCGTTCCTCCTGTCCGCTGTGATCTGCGAGATTGGGTCGAGCCAGCTCTTAGTTTCACCGATGGACTTGAGCCCTTTGTTTGCGATTTCTATCCATCTTTCGCAGAACTGCTGTATCGTTATCTCCTCCCCGTTTCTCTTTGATATCATGACATCCCTGGGCTCCTCCTTCTCTCCAGGAGATGTAGGGTAAGCGAAGCCGTATCTCACGACTCTGAGTCTTGACCTGTTGAGTTCCTCGACCGCGAACTCGTCCGCGTACGCTGCAGCCTCCTTGAGGTTATGGTACAACCCTTTCTTGAATGCAATCATGGCAGCTATGTGGCCCGTCTTCCCGCTGTTGTCCGGGGCCCTATCCTCAACTGTGCCATGGGTTGTCAGCCTCGCCTCGGTCCACCACGTATGCATGTGCATCGCTATGTCCACATCTTCAAGCGTAATCCGCTCCTTCTTTCCTGTAAGCGGATTGTAGGCAACCGCGCTTCCCTTGTCTATGTAATCCCTGAATGTTATGACCCCGTAGGCGTTCCCGTTCCTCAGTCCGCTAAGGCCCGCTATGCTTAGGTATCTGTCGCTGCCGTCGTCATTGAGCCTCTTCGTGAAAAGGAACGATCTGTCCACCAGCTCCTCGAGCCAGCTATCCCAGTTCTCGTAAGGTCCGGTGATGCCCACCCTTCCCCTGTCGAGCTCCCTCCTGTATTCATCCCTTGCAATAAGCTTGAGCCAGGTCATGCCCCTGTGGGAATGGTAGCCTGTATCCTTGCCATCCAGTATAGGGGAGTTGGCGAACCACGCGTACTCTGCGACAGAGGACGCCTGCGAGGCGTTGAGGAGGTCCATCGCCTCATCCCTGCCAACCTTAACATGGACCTGAAATGATCCGTTGATGCACATGAGATAGATATCGTTGTTGTAAAGCTCTGCAAGCATCGTGTATCTCGACTTGTCGACCATCGCGTTGCGGTCCGGTGCGTTGAAAGGCAGCAGTCCTGGGGCCACGTGGACAGATCCCATGATTCCAGCAGCTTCGCTGACAAGCCTCCTTCCCGAAACAACGTTTGCTACGGCCTCTTCTATGGTGTAGGCTCTTTTGTTGACCTTCTCGACCTGGTGTCCCATGTCCGTCACGATCTCGCTGACGCCTTCGACGAACGCGTCCTTGCCCTCCATGATGTGCCACTTGTCCCCCTGGACCGGCACGAAGCCGCTCGCCCTGCGCAGCTCAAGCCATAGCCTGTTGTTGTGTCTGAGCCTTGGCGCTATCGGCGCGGAGGTCCTCGGATCCTTTCTGATTACGAAGCTCTCATCTTCCGAGCCTATCGTGCCGTTAGGCTTCCTTTCGTACGGAGCCTGTATCCTCTCTTTCAATGCGTTAAGCTTGCTCTCCAAAGTACCCCCATAAGCTATTGGTTCTATCTCCTTTTCCTCATATATAAAGGAATCTAAACAAGCACGTTCAATGCCGAATTCTGTTATTTTGAGACCTTTTGCAGGCGCGTTAGCCTTCTGTCGTACTGAAGAAAATGGTTAAATACCTGTTGCGCACCATTCTTTCTGAAGGCTGAATGCTGATGAGCAGGAGAGAACTCTCGAGGAATGGCGCGCTTCTCAAGAACGGCGAGATCGAGGCAGCGAAGAGGGCCCTCGGAATAGACGATATCAAGGCCATAGAGGCGAGGCTGTCCAAGCTTCAGGACGGTTCTGCGGACTCCCCGCAGGGCAGGCTTATAAGGTCCATTAGGCACTTCGATTCATCTCTTAAAACTAGCAAGATTGAGAAGGCAAGGAGGAAAAGGGAGGCAAAGCAGGACCACGGCACGAGAACCTCGATTGAGGAGGCCGTGAAGAAACTGAAGCTGGCCATAGAACATTCGGACAGCAGGGAAAGGGTAAGCGGCTACAAGGAAACCATAGAGATGCTTGGCGAGAGCCTGAGCACGCTGGACGGCAAGGCCAAGGCCAGGGAGAAGGCATCGGCTCAGGAGGCAAACGAGCTTGCAAGCCTGAGAGAGGACATAAGGCTTGGGTATTACGGCAGCGAAGATGGCGCAGCTGCAAACGATATGCGCAACGCGGCTGCGGGAGCCCGCAGGGGCGCAACTGAGGCTGTGGCCATCGGGGCAGGCCTGCTGCAGCAGTAATAAAAACTTTTAACGCCCCTTATCCTTGAAACGCATGGAGGCTTATTCTATAAAACAGGGAGAGGAGCTGGTTAAGGCTGCAAGGCACGCGATAGAGCTGTGCACCACAACTCCCCAGTTCAACGGCAGGATGATCGAGAAGAGCGTAGAGAGGTTCACCGAGCGCAAAGGCGTCTTCGTCACTATAGAGCATTACCCCACGAAGACCATGAGGGGCAACATCGGCATAACCGAACCCATTGCGCCGCTGTCGAAGTCGCTGGTAGAGGCGGCAGTCGCTGCAGCGATAGACGATCCGGGATACGTACCAGTATCGCACCATGAGCTCGATGAGATGGTAGTCAGCGTGAGCATACTCGCGAAGCCGGAAAAGCTGAAGGGCAGGACAGCAGAGGTCCTAAAGCGCCAGATAAAAATAGGAAGAGACGGACTGATGATAAGGTACGGCTACCACAGCGGCATACTGCTCCCGATAGTCCCGATAGAGCAGAGATGGAACAAGGACCAGTTCCTCGACAACCTCTGCATAAACGCGAACCTTCCGCTGCACATATGGAAGACGCACGATGCAGTCCTATACAGATTCGGAGCGCAGCTGTTCAGAGAGCTCTCACCAAGAGGGCCGATAGAAGAGATAGCATTCGAGTAAATATCTGTGATAGAATGAAAATTAACTTAGGAGGTAAGACACGGAAAGTCCTCTACAGCATGATTAAAGAAGGATATGCCAGTACCGAATCCGAAGCAATTAGACTTGCAATATTCAATTTTTGGAAAAGTCGCATTAAAGAAGAAATCTCGGTGAAGAAAAAGCTTGATAGGATTGACAGGCAGATAAAGGAGGGTAAGCGGAAAGTGCTAAACTCTAAAGAAGCTTTAGGTGTTTATGCAAAGTACGTCAAGTAGGGGGTTTTGACCGCAACGTCAAATCCACTTGCCTTTAGTGATTGCTATGAGAATCATAATGCTAGTTGACATGGACTACTTCTTCGTGGCGTGCGAGGAGCTCAGGAACAAGGAGATAATCGGCAAGCCCACTGTCGTAGGATTCGATCCTAAACAGGGAAAGGGAAGGGGCGTAGTCATGACCTGCAATTATGAGGCCAGGAAGTACGGGATAAGGAGCGGCATGCCGATATCGATGGCCTATAGGCTAAAGCCCGATGCAATATACCTTCCGCTTGACTACGACTGGTACGAGAAGGTGTCTAAGGACGTCATGTCCGTAATCAAGGAGCACGCGGCCAAGTTCGAGCAGGTGAGCGTCGACGAGGCCTTCATAGACGTCTCCGACAAGGTAAGCGACTTCGACGACGCAAGGATATACGCAAGAAGGCTAAAGGACAATATAAAGAACAGGATAGGATTGCCATGCACCATAGGGGTAAGCTACAACAAGCTTCTTGCGAAGATGGCGTGCGAGTCCGCGAAGCCGGACGGCATAGGAGTCGTAGCGGAGAGCGAGGCGAAGGCATTCCTCGAGAACAAGAGCACCGACGACCTCTACGGCGTTGGCAGGAAGACCAAGGAGAGGCTGGAGGCGATGGGCTTCAAGACGGTAGGAGAGCTGGCCAAGGCGAATCCCATGGACATGATGGAGAACTTCGGCGCGTTCGGAATAGAGCTCCACGATTACGCGAATGGCATAGACAACAGCGAGGTGAACGAGAACTACGAGATAAAATCAATAGGGAGAGAGCACACCTTCGAGAAGGACACGAGCAGCGAGAAGGATGCCATAGAAGCGATAGACAGACTATCAAAGGAGGTCATAGAAGAGGTTAAGAAGAACGGATTCGCGTTCAAGGTAATAACGCTCAAGATAAGGTATAGCGACTTCTCGGAGCACCTGAGGAGCAGGAGCATAAGGTACTCGAACGACATAAAGGACGTGATGACAATTTCTGCGCAGCTATACAGGGACAATGTCGAGAAGGATAGGAAGGTAAGGAAGATAGGGGTCAGGGTATCGGGCTTCATAAAAAGGAAAGGCCAGAAGTCGATGGAAGACTTCGCAAGGTAATCAGGTGCTGGGCGCAGTATATCCAGGCTGCCAGTTAGCGCTCCAGGCCACCGCCTTCGTCGCATTTCCATTGTTGTTGTAGCCGGAATAGTCGTTCGCATTCCCATTCAATGGCCACCAAGCGACCAAATGCTGCAGGTCTATCGGCGAGCCGCCTATCCCCTCCCTATATAACGAGGTAATTGAGGCATTATCCAACGAGGTATTGTATATCTGCAAATTTGCTATGTATCCGCTGAAAGTGGACGTAGGGTTGCCAAGATTATCTGACGAACCTATAAACGTGTTTTGTGTCGGATTTTGAATCGTATGCGTTATGCTCATACTGCCAACAAGGTTGTTGTTTTTATACTCCATTATTTTTGTATTATTGAATCTGCATACTATAAAGTACCAGGTATTATTGCTGAATGTGGTTGTGACCTGGGCAGGATCGTATCCTGTGCTATTGGAAGGACTGCAGCGCATTAAAGTAGGTTGCAGTATTATTTGCCAGCCGCCATGCTGAACGCCCCAGATATTGTCCGTGACCGTATACCAGGTGCTGCCCGCAAGCCCAACAGGATAAATCCA
>JAGWGW010000002.1 GCA_028867135.1 Microcaldota archaeon
GTGGTCCTGTGCTTATTAGCCTTAAGCATAAGACGTTAAAATGACCGGCTCTATTTTTTTAAGTTCTAGGAGAAGTTTATAGGCCCTAGAGTATGTGTTGTCGAATCTCCTGTGGCATAGAAATCCGCTTATGATGTCGGTGACCACTAAGCTTTTTACGGTACTGCCTTGCAATTCATCCTCTATAGTCTTCGAAATGTCCTCGATGTGCTCCTCCTCTGTTATAGGTAAGAATATTATGGCGCCATTCGTAGGTGAGCCCACGTTTCCTGAAAGGCTATATTTGTTGGATATTTTGCCATATCCAATCTCTTCTTTTAGAAACTTATATCTGTTTTCTTGTATCGCCTTATAATACACGTTGGATATTACTATCATTCCAAGGTAGCTCATTTTCAGGTTCGTCATTGAGATGGTGGACCGTTTTATTATTTCTCTATCGACCAACGCTCGATATGTATAACGCGACGTTCCTTTGCCTAGCGCATATTTTTCGTCTATGCTAGTGAAATTTCTTATGCTCTGATTGTTTAGCTCCTTTAATAGTATGAATTCCCTGTATCTTAGTTGGTTTTTGTCCGGTCGGGGTTCTTCTCTTGTCCTATGCCAAACCCTGTCCTTAAGTATGTTTTCTATAAAAGATTCAGTTAACGGCATGAATGAATACGCTGGTGCAAAATAGGTTAACGTCCAATGCGCCCTATAATTGTTTATGGGGCTTTTAGACCTAAGTTTCACAAGGTTATCGTGCGCTTTAAGGGGATTCTCGTCTATCACATAAACCACAACATCATACTCTCCCTTTGTAGTGGCCACGAATTGGATTCTCGGCTCGTTTGCTATGGTTCTTCTTAATTCTTCGGTCGTAGGTATAGTATCGTCGAACTTTATTAGGATGAGGTATTGTATATAGCCTAGTTTCTCCACGTCTATTTCAAGTAGGTACTTTATGCCTAGTCTCTTTTCCAATGCCTCGACTCTGGAATGCGCGGTCTGCTCGTTTATCCCAGCGATCTCCGCTAGTCTTGCCATGGGTAACCTTGCATTCATGCTTAATGCAGTCAAGAGTTTAAGATCAACATCTGCAACGGTCGTTTCGTGCATCTGCGGCTCCTTGCTCTCTCCTTTTTCATACCATATTATCTTGCCGCCATACTCGGCAATCAATGCCTTTGCATTTTCCAAGTCATCTTTGGCAGACGAAGTTTTCTTTATATATAATCCTTCATCAGTTATCTTTCCTAGATATTCGGAGATTATCTTTGTTTTGTGTTTATCCTTTAGCCAAATGCCGTGATCTTTGTAGACGTAATACTTTTCGCTTATCCTCTTAAGAACTACTCGTGCTGGATGATATTCTTTTTTAACCTGTTCAAATACTACTGCAATTTTCTGAGGTACATTAACCATGCATCATACCTAACCTATTTAGTATAAGTTATAATATATAAATCTTATGTTAATATTCTCCTCGTGTTAACCTAAGAAAATATGGGATGAATTATAGAAGATATAGATATTCGGCTAATTTGATAGCAAGGATTGAGTTCCATAGAGCTATCTTTAAATAAAAGGTTTATCATATACTTACTTCGGATGGATTGGAATGGAATCAACTAACCGAACCCAACTTTCTCTTTCTGCTCGCATGCCCAGGTTCATTCCATCATCCAAGCGTATGGTTCCCAACAACCCAACCGGCCATACGCGCCCTTATACTTGCTTCATCTGCAAAGAGATGTCATACAGCGATCCTGTGGAATTTCTTTGGCACATACAGGACTGCAAAGCGGAATAAACAAACGTTAATTGGGATGGAAGAATGAAGGGGAAAAACAATAGAGGTACTGTAAAGAAGGCAAGCTGCACAGGCTTTTCTTCATCAGACCTGAAGTGAAAGACGATGTAGAGGATGCTGTAGACGAGCTCTTGGAACTGCAGGATATCAAGGAGGTACTGATTTCTGAAGGGGATTATGGCCTGATAGTTAGAGCCTATCCTACACAGGGTGAGGACCGTCTTAAAGATTACCTCTCTAAGAACTTCAAGGGTAGATTTAATGAGGCTGTCTGCTATTACGCATATAGCAGACGATCGATTCCGCTCCAAAGATAGGATCGCATATCCAGGTCACTGCAGACAATGTAAGCGAATTTAAACCTTTTCTAGCCAGTATTAGTATGCCCACGAAATATGTGGTAATCCTTGGATCGCTGATGAGCGGCCTCGGCAAGGGCGTAGTCACTTCCTCCATACTCAGGATACTCGATTTCTACAACTGCAAGGTAATACCAGTAAAGTTCGACGGATATCTCAATTACGACTGCGGAACTATGAACCCGTACAGGCACGGCGAGGTCTTTGTCCTTGATGACAAGAGCGAGGTGGACATGGACTTCGGCATATACGAGAGATTTCTCAACAAGAGCCTCAAGGGCGATTATTCGATAACTGGAGGAAAGCTATTCTCGGTCCTGCTCTCCAAGGAGAGGAAGGGCGACTACCTGGGAGAGGACATACAGATAATACCGCACATGACAGACGAGATAATAAAGAGGATGGAGGGCATCGCTAAAAGGGAGAAGCCTGATGTGATAGTCGTGGAGGTAGGAGGTACTGTAGGAGACATAGAGAACAGCTACTTCATAGAGGCGATGAGGCAGCTGTCCCTTGACCATGACGTGACGTTCATAAACCTTACATACATTCCCAGCATAGACGTGGTGGGAGAGCAGAAGACGAAGCCCGCACAGATAGGCTTCAGGCTGCTGCTACAGTCCGGGATAAGGGCAGACTATGTGATATGCAGGACATCAAACAAGCTCCTTGAAAAGACGAAGGAGAAGCTCGCCCTATTCGCGCACCTCGGCAAGGACAAGATAATCGACGATTCGACCCAGGAGTCGCTCTACAACCTTCCATTGCATTTCATGGATCAGGGCTTTCACAAGGAGCTGATGAAGGACCTGGGGCTTGCATCGCGCAAGATCAGCCAGAAGAAGGTGGAGGAATGGAAGGAGCGCGTGGGGAGGATATTGAAGCCCAGCAAGAAGGTTACCATAGGCATAATAGGCAAGTACACCGAGCTCAAGGATTCCTATGCGAGCGTCAAGGAGGCGCTGATACATGCGGGATCAGAAAACGACGCAAGGGTGGACATAAGATGGATAGAGTCTGAAACGCTTGAATCTGGGGACATGTCGAAGGCATTGGAGGGGGTCGACGGCGTGATAGTCACTGGAGGCTTCGGGAAGCGGGGCACAGAAGGCATGATCAACGGCATACAGTACGCTAGAGAGCATGGGATCCCGTTCCTCGGCATATGCCTGGGAATGCAGCTGATGGTGGCAGAATATGCAAGGAACGTGTGCGGCATGAAGGATGCCAACTCGACAGAATTCGATCCTGGTACAAGGCACAACGTGATAGACATACTGCCTTCGCAGATAGGCATAAAGGACAAGGGCGGCACCATGAGGCTGGGAGCCTATGAGTGCGTAATCCCGTCGAGCGATTCCACCGCTTACAAGGTGTACAACAGCCACAGGATAAGCGAGAGGCACAGGCACAGGTACGAGTTCAACAACAGGTACAGGAGGATACTGTCGAAGAACGGGCTTGTGCTGAGCGGCTTCACCAAGGACAGGAAGCTTGTGGAATTCGCCGAGTGGAAAGGAAGCTTTGGGATAGGCACGCAGGCGCACCCCGAGCTCAAGTCCAGGCTTCAGAGCCCTGCGCCGCTTTTCGTCAGCCTTGTGAGGAGCGCGCTCTCAGCTAAAGAATGACTTGATGAGATGCAGCCCGTGCGAGATGCCGACCTTTGACTCGCCGTGCTTCCTTGACGTGAACGTGTACGGGACCTCAGCGATCCTAAGGCTGTCCCTTTTTGTGCACTTCAGGAAATCGAACAGGACCTTGTAGCCCTTGAGCACGAACCTGCGCCTGCTCTGCTCGTACGTCTCGATGAACTTCTTCTTCCTTATGCAGAAATATCCCGAGAAGATGTCGTTGCAAAGCTCCTTGCCCGTAATGAACAGCACGAAGTACCCGAAGAATATCATGAGTTTCGACACTATCCTTCTGTCTACCGGCCAGTCCTCCACCTTCCTCCTTACCGCAACAGCCAGGTCGCAGTTTCCCCTTATTTTCCTGTATAGCTCGCCCACGTGCCTGTACGGATGCTGGAAGTCCGCGTCCATGACAAGGACATAGTCTGTTTTGCTCCTTCTTATGCCGTCTATGACGCTGGCAGTGAGCCCCTTGCCCAATGCCGCGTTCCTCCTGTCGAAAAGGCTTACGGTCTTGTACATCCTTGCCATCGCATCGACAACCCTTCTCGTGCCGTCGGTCGAGCCGTCATCAACGACTATTATGCGCACGCCATTGTAGCTGTCGCTCAGTTCCTCTATCAAAGAGCCCACGTTGGCCTCCTCGTTGAGCGTCGGCAGCACTATTGTAAGGTCGTTGTATCTCATCCTGTCATCTCGTGCCTGCGAAGAAGCTCGAATAGTCTAGGAACATGCCGACCGGCTTTTCCAGAAGGCGTATCCTCCTTATCGCCTTGCGCATAGCCTCTATGTCGTCCCTGCCCATCGCCCCAAGCCTTGTCAGCAGTATTGGATATGCGAGCAGTGCCACGACTGCGCCGATGACAAGCTCGGTTATGAATCCGCTTGCAAAAACGAGGCACAGGTACAGCAGCAATGCAACGACCGCGTTGCTTATGAAGATGCCCGCTAGCTTCCCGTATTCGAGGGAGAGCCCCAGCACCCTCTTTACCCCTATTATGAAGGTCGCGTCGTCCACTATGCCGCCTATTATGAATATTGCTATTATTCCGCCGATGACAGGCCCGTCGGTCCCTGGGACCATGCCGTACGGAACCAGGATCAGCATGGATGCTATCTGGAATACCATGGAGATGAACGCGTACTTCAGTATCTTGCTGGTCCTCTCGTTCGCTATCATGAGCCCGGACAGGTAGAGCCCTATGGAGTTTATCGTCACGCCCAGCGCTATCAGCGACAGGAATAGCGGAGCGTATGCATACTTCGTTGAGAGCACTGTGAACAGGAGCGGCTTTGCGAACACTCCGACGTAGACGAAGATTGGCACGGTCAGCAGCAGCGAGTAGTTGATTATCCTGTTGTACAGGGGATTCACGGTGCCGTCCTTGACCGTGGATCTTGCAGTCGTGAATGCCTGTATCATGGTCATCGACATCGCAGAATAGAACACTGTCATGAACGCGAGGCCCTTGAGCGCTATTCCGTAGCTGCCAAGCATGCTGTTTGCGACATATGCGCCGATGAACAGCACTGAGAAGTTGTTCGCGCCGGTGTTTAGCAGGTTGTTGAAGCCTATGGGGCCTGAGAAACGGAGCGTCTTGCGCATCTCCTCCATCGTGGGCATTATGAACCTCGGCTTGCCGTACAGGCCCAGGCACTTTACCACGTAGTACAGGCCCAGGATGAACCCCAGCACATATCCTATCAGCATGCCGTCCACCGCGCCTATCACGCCGTAGCCAGCCTTTATCAGCACTATGCTTGCAGCAAGCTGCACTACTGTCGTCACTACCAGTACGATGGCCGAGAGGTCCCCCCTGCCGAATCCCACGAGAGCAGTCTCCGATGTCGACTTTATCACGAAGAAGAACGTGGCTACGGATGCGAGCATTATCGCGGCTGTGGCTGCAGGCTGCTTTAGCATGTAGGTTGCTGCAAACTGGCTGAGCGCGAAGCCTATCAGAAGGAGCGCCAATGCAACAGCAGACACCAGCACGTAGCCGCTTGATACGGTCTTGAGCATCATGTCGAAATCCTTCCTGTCGACATGGTCTGTCAGGAACTTATTGAAGTAGTGGCTCACGCCGAATGCGCTGAACGCGGCTACAACCAGCGAACCGAACCCGAATGCGAAGGTATACACTCCGAAGCTTGCGGCTGTCAGTCCGTTAGCGACATAGATGAACAGAACAAGGGTTATGAGGACGCTCAGGAGCCTGCCGACAGAGAGCGAGTAGAACATCTTCGCTGCCCTGTTCCCAATGCCAGGCCTAGGTTCCTCCATGATTTGCCCCACTATCCCTTCTATATCGATACCTATAAATAAAAATTGATGCCCGCGCGGGCACCATAAGGGATATAATAGCAATTATCCAATAATCTCTCTGGAGGTAGAATGGGGTCAGTTGTAAAGTACAAGAGGAGCATAGTCCCTGCGGCCGATTTCGACACTGTGAGGAAGCTGAGGAAGCTTGTGCAGGAGACCCATGACGTCAAGGGCATAGGCGCGTACAAGCTAGGCGCAGAGCTTGCGGTAGGCCACGGCCTAAAGAAGCTTGTAGAAACCGTTCGCGAGTTCACGGGAATACCAATTGTTTACGACCACCAGAAGGGCATGACCGATATTCCAGACACCGGAGAGGGATTCCTCACCATGGTCAAGGAATCGGGAGTCGATGCGTTCATAGGCTTTCCGCTGTCAGGCCCAGCAACGCAGGAGGAGTGGATAAGGCAGGCGCAGGACATCGGACTCAAGATAATAATGGGCGGCGAGATGACGCATCCGAAGTTCAAGAGCAGCGAAGGCGGCTACATTGCGGATGACAAGCTCGACGAGATGTACCTTTTATCTGCAAGGCTGGGCGTTCTTGACTTCGTCGTTCCTGGAAACAGGAAGGAGAGAGTGGCCCATTACCATGAGATACTTGAGCCGATAGTCGGAGACGAGCTGACCTTCTGGGCTCCGGGCTTCGTGGCCCAGGGAGGAGTGCTATCCGACGCTGCGAAGGCAGCGGGAGATTCGTTCCACGCAATTGTCGGCAGGGGCATATACGCCGCGAAGGACATGAGGAAGGCTGCAGAGGAGATGGCAGCGCAGCTGCCTGGTGAATGAATGGCGGACAAGGAAGCAATCGGCAGGCAGATCATGGAGGGCCTGTACAGGGACAAGATGATACTCACATGGTATAGGGACAGGCCTGAGGGATGGACCCTTGCTAGCGGCCTATGGAGCCCGTTCTACCTGAACCTGAGACTGATATCAGGGGCGGATCCGAAGCTGTACAAGCTTGCAGGTAGAGGCATGGGAATGCTGCTTGACGAGATAGGCTTCAGTGCGGACGGAAAGCACAGGGTCGTGGGCATAGCAATGGCAGGCATACCGTTCGCGAACGCGATAACGCTCCAGAAGGGCATACCGTCGCTGTATACCAGGAAGCTTCCTGAGGAGATCAAGACCCCTGAGGAGCTTGACAGCTACATAAAGGCGCACGGGCAGAAGGCGCTCGTGGAGGGCGAGATGAAGGACGGGGATACGATCGCAATAATCGACGACCTTGTGACAAGGTTCGACAGCAAGCTGCTTGCAATCAGCCAGGTGAGGCAGGAGGCATCGAAGAGGGGAGTCAGCATCTCCATGAAGGATGTCATCGTGCTTGTTGACAGGGAGCAGGGAGGATCGGAGAAGGCGAGGGCTGCAGGCTTCAATCTCCATGCGCTGATACCTTTCTCGTCGAAGGGCATAGGCTGGCTGAAGGGTAAATTCTCGGAAGAGGAGTACAATACGATAACGGACTATCTGAAGGACCCGCAGAAGTACCAGGACAAGGATATGCAGGAGAGGCTCAAGAATGCGGCGCTCAAAGGACGCGGATGAGATGGAGAAGGCGCACCGGAAGGGCCTGGGGCTCATTGCGAAGGTGAACCTGGCACGGTCGGTCTTCAGCACCGCTCTTTTCAAGAACTCGGTAAGGCCTGAGCTTTACAGGATTGCGAACCACGATCCTGAGGTAGTGCACGAGATAGTCCTGAACGAGATAAGGAACAGCAAGGCTGCTGTGCGCATTTTGTCCTCATTGTTCAAGGCCGATAAGGAGCTGATGGTAAAGGTGAATGGAAGGGAGGTAGTGCCGTTCGGAAACGCTGCGGGCTTCGACAAGGACGGCGACGCCCTTGAGCCTCTGTCAAACTTCTTCGGCTTCCTTGAGCCTGGCACCGTTGTCCTGAATCCAAGGCCCGGAAACGACAGGCCGAGAATTGCTGTTGATGAGCAGAACCTTGAGATGTGGAACGCACAGGGTTTCCCAAGCAGGGGCTTGGAATACTTCATGAAGAACCTGATCGCGTACAAGGAATCCGGAGGAAAGAAGCCCGTATATGTAAGCGTTTGCGGGCTCCCGGTTTCAGAAAGCAATGCGGTTGAGGTCGCGATGCGCGAGATGGAGACCCTGCTGAAAAGGATGGCACCTTATGCAGACGGCTTTGTCTGGAATCCGGCTTCGCCGAACACTGCTGCTCTGAAGCTGCTGAGGACCCCGGAGGTGTTCAGGCAGACTGCAGAGCTGATGAAACGGATCGCCCCTGACAAGCTTATTCTAGTGAAGATGTGGCCATATGAGGATGCGGAGAAGCACCAATTCATGGGCTTTGTAAAGGGCTTTGTCGAGGGGGGAGGAGACGGAGCGGTTGTGACAAACACGAAGATGTTCCCTAAGGAGAGCATACATGCAAAGGAATGGGGATATCCTTCCGGAGGAAGGAGCGGAAAGTTTCTCAAACATTACATGCTAAGGGCCGTAAGGGATATGAGAATCGCTTTCCCTGGCATTACGATAGTGGCTACTGGCGGCATACACACGGGAAAGGACGCGTACGAAGCTTTCAGCAACGGGGCCAACATGGTCGAGGGGTACACGCCCTACACATTCTACGGGCTCGGATTGCTGATGGAGATAGAAAAAGGGGTAATGGCGAGCATGAAAAGGGACGGATTCGGTAGCATGGAGGAGCTGCAGGCAAGGGCGAGTGAAAACGCCGCTGCAGGCAAACTGGGCTGACTCATTCTGTCACTCGGGTGAATCTTTTCTTGATGTTGTTGTACGTGAGATCCTCTATCTGCGCGTTCGTAAAACCGTCCTTCAGCAACCCGCCTATGAATTTTGAGTAAGAGGCAAGGCTTGGTATGCCAGACATGAAGGTTCCGTTGCCCGGATATGATTTTTCTTCGGCGCTGTGCGGGGCATGGTCCGTCTCTATCCAGTCTATCTTCCCCCCCATCAGCAGCTCCTTCATCCTCATGGCCGTTTTGCGATCCCTAAGCGGAGGGTTTACCTTGAATGAGACGCCGTCGTTTCCGCTCATGTCATCAGTTGAAAGCGAAATGTGGTGCGGCGTCACTCCGCAAGTAATGCTCATGCCTTTTCTCTCCCCATCGACCAGCAATACGGCTTCTGGGGTCGTTATGTGAGGGATATGGAGCGTGCCCTTGAATCCGCTCCTCTTTGCGAGCGCTATCTGGTCCTTTACGGATTCGAGTTCCATTTCGGCGGGCCTCGCCAGGCTCCACGTGGATGGCCTTTTCGGCTCCCAAAGCTCCATCCTTGCAAGGCTGTCCTTCTCGCAGTGCACAGCGAGCACTCCGCTGTAATCGCAGCTTGCAAGGGTCTCGTACACCGTCCTCTGCTGCTCGATGCCTGATATCTGGAGCTCTCCTGTCGACCTGCCTGCGAACATCTTGAAGCCTATCACCTTTCCGTTGCTGTTGTAGGTTTCAACAGCCTCCTTTATCTGCCCGGGCATGCTTGTCACTCCCATGTATAGGTAATAGCCGTCAAGGCAATTCTCGGACTGCGCCGTCTTGAGCCTCCTTTCCACGAGCGCACTCGTAAGGATTGGCGGCTCGGTGTTCGGCATGTCGAATATAGCGACAACGCCCTGGCTTCTTGCAAGCTCCATGGTCGATTTTATGGTTGCCTTGTAGGATTGGCTCCAGTCCCTACAGTGCGCGTGGGGATCTATGTGCTTCATTTATTCTCCTGAAACCTGCTTCAACGCTTCTGATTCGTCTATGGATACGTTGCAGTAGCCGCATCTCATTTCAAGAGGGCTCTTTGTCACAAGGTCGAAGACCGTGAGCGCCTCAGGGTCGTGGTTCGTTATGCAGTGGCCGTTCGGGCACTTGAGAAGCCCTTCTATCCTCTGCGGGATCACTGCGCTCTTCTTCTCCGCGACCTTGTAGTCCTTTATCATGTTGATCGTCGCTCCCGGGGCTATTAGCGAGAGCATGTTCACTTCGCTGTCCTTGAGTATCCTGTTCTCTATCTTCACTATGTCCTTCCTGTCCATCAGCCTGCTCTTCGCATTTACCAGTATCGCTATCGTGTCCTTGCCTTCGGTCAGCCTAAGGATCCTGGGTATCATGAGCGCCTTCCTTACGGGGATGTGGTCTATGACGGTGCCGTGCCTTATCTTGTTTATCATTATCGTGTCGTCCATCTACCCACCCAGAATCTTGCTGTACAGCGCCATGCGTATCGGCACCCCGTTGCCAGCCTGCTCGAAGTACTTTGCCTTCTCGGTAGCGTCAACATCCCTGCTTATCTCCGTGACCCTTGGAAGCGGGTGCAGTATTATCGCCTTATCCTTCATCCTGCTCACAATGTCCCTGTCTATCCTGTAGCTCTCCTTTACCTTGTTGTATTCTATCTCGTCGGGAAACCTTTCCTTCTGTATCCTTGTGGCGTACAGCACATCGACATCGCCGATGACGCTCTCGAGCCTTTCGGTCTCGCCGTAAGGGTAGTTCAGGCCTTTCAGGAAGCCCTTGGGCATCTCCAGCTGTCGTGGCGATATGAGATGGACGTGCCTGGGCTTGAACGTCGTCAGCATGCTGAGAAGGCTGTGGACGGCCCTCCCGTACTTCAGGTCCCCGACTATGCCGTACCTCAGGCCGTCTATCTTTCCGAATGAGTTAAGTACCGTGTAAAGGTCTATGAGCGACTGCGTTGGATGCTCCCTTTTGCCGTCCCCTGCGTTTATTATAGGTCTGTTCGTTATCTGCGATGCGAATTTGGCAGCTCCGTCGAACTTGTGCCTTATCACCAAACAGTCGGCATACGAGGAGAGCATGCGTATCGTGTCTGCAAAGGTCTCCTCCTTGGCAACGGATGTTTCGTGCTCGGACCTGAATCCTGTCGTCTGGAGCCCGAGCCTTTTGGCAGCAACGTCGAAGCTTGTGAATGTCCTTGTACTGGGTTCGAAGAAGGCAAGGGCCACGACCTTGTCCCTTATCGCCTTTACCTTTTTCCCCTTCTTTATAGAACTGGCGAGGCTGAATATCTCCTCTATCTCCTTCCTGCCGAGATCGGTTGAGGAAATAATATTCTTCACTCTACCCCCACACGTCTATTGGTGTGTATAGGTATATAAATTGTGATTTGCATTATCAATAGTTCCCAGCGATTACTGCGTGATAGTAGCATGGAAGAGACCAATATTGAGCCTCAGGTGCAGGCAGACAATACTGCGGAGACATCGCAACATGTGGAGATACCGAAGCCTGCAGAGAGCACGGAGAAGCCCAAGGCAGGGGGCATCCGGCATATCGGCCACCACGTAAAGAAAAACAAGACTTACCTCATCGCGTTCGGGCTTTACCTTCTGATAGCGCTGGTCATGTTCTGGCAGGTGACCCTGAATGCAACATCAAGGATAGTCAACGCAACGGCTGATGGATACCAGAGCCTCTTCAACCTCTGGTGGGTCCCTTATTCGATATTCACGCTGCACCAATCGCCGTACTTCACCAACCTTCTCTACTATCCGATTGGCGCGAACTTCATCACGCAGACGATGACGCCGATCGCAGGGATCCTGGCATGGCCGTTATGGCAGTTGAGCAGCGCGCTCGCATACAACGCGCTTTTCTTCTCGAGCTTCGCCCTGTCCGGCATATTCATGTTCATGCTCTCTGAGCATTTCATAAAGAACAGGCACGCGGCATTCCTTGCCGGGCTCATATACGCATTCAGCCCCATTCACATCGCACATTCGTACGCACATCTTGACTGGACCTTGGTGGAATGGATACCGTTGTACATCCTGCTGCTGTTCAAGACGGTTGAGGAAAAGAGGATAGTGTACCCTGTGCTTGCAGGGCTCTCCTTCGTCCTCGTGGGCTTCATGGGGGACCTCCAGCAGGGCATACTGGTCCTGTTCTTCACCATAACCACGCTGATGATAATGCTGGCGATCAAGCATTACAGGGAGATGCTGCTCAACCTCC
Organism: Microcaldota archaeon; assembly: GCA_028867135.1. Taxonomy (GTDB): domain Archaea; phylum Micrarchaeota; class Micrarchaeia; order Micrarchaeales; family CABMGC01; genus JAGWGW01. The sequence continues at coordinate 12,070 of JAGWGW010000002.1, forward strand.
AGACCCTGCTGAGGCTTGCAGTGGTCCCTGTATCGATACTGGCCATCGGCTCCCCTTTTTTCATTTTCATCCTGCCAAACGCAGGCTCGCAGCTGAGCGCGGCGCAGCAGGGCACGTCGCAGCTTACAAGCATGCTGTGGAGCAACGACATAGCCTCATTCTTCCTGCCAGGATACTACAACGGCATATTCCACGGGATAAGCGCATCGTACCTCAACAAGATATACAGCCTGACCATAGCTGGAACATCGTCGCTCCCGGACATAGCCGAGAGGACATCGTACATAGGGTATTCGGTCCTCGCACTGATAATACTCGGCATATACTACGACTACAAGCAGCACAGGCTGAGGAATTCCGCCCTTTGGATAGCGACCCTTGCGCTCTATGCGCTGCTGTCCCTCGGACCTTACCTGCAGTTCTATTCCAATGCCACCACCATACCAAGCATATACGCGCTCTATTCGCACGTACCGATATTGAACATAATAAGGGAGCCTGGAAGATTCGACTTCATCGCGACCGTTGCCCTGGCCGTGCTAGCGGCAATCGGCTTCTCGCACATATCGAAGAACAGGAGCAAGGGCGATTCGCTCAAGTACATGGCGATATTCGCGATAATGATACTGATAGAGTACAACGGCATGCCGCTCTCCTCGTCGTTTGCGAACTCGCTTACAATGACGACTGCGATACCCAAGGCCTACGGCGAGATGGCGCAGGTTCCAGGCAACTTCTCTGTGCTTGTGCTGCCGATACTGCATAACCAGAACTCGTCCACTCCGGAGCTGTACCCGGGCATTGCGACATACTATGAAACTGCACTCAAGAAGCCGATCATAGGAGGATACGCCACAAGGGTGAACGCGTCGCAGCAGCTGTCCGTGCAGTACATACCGTTGGCAGTTTCGGCCCTATATCTGCAGTACGGGCAGGGCCTTGCCTATCCGTCACCGATAAGCCAGAACGTAACAAATGCCACTCTCTTCTGGATGCTGACAGACAGGATAGCGTACGTATCGATAATCAGGAACGCGTACACCCTGTCTGAGCAGCAGGAGCTGTACGCATACCTTTACGGCGTCTTCAGCTCTCCGGTGTACCAGGACAACTCAACGTTTGTCTTCCAGACCAGCGGAGCGGTAGGCGCAGATGCTGGCAAATCCATAGTGGCCTATCCTCTTGGCAACTGGCAGCCTGGATTCACGATCTGCCAGGCGCTCTACTGCAACGTCGACACGGAAACGATGTGGTTCGGCAGCGGCTACAGGGGCATGATAGTCTATGCTCCGAACGTCACAAAAACCAGAATAAACTTCCAAGCGGCTTCGTACCTGGGCACTGCGCAGATGAGCATCTACCTGCAGAACCAGCCCGTCGCAACCGTGCAGCTAACCAACAGGAGCAAGGACTATTCGGTCAGCGTGGTCATGCCCCAGGGATACAACCAGATCTCGTTCCTCGTCAACAACGGCACGATACTCGGAGGGGCGAACCAGAGCGGCGTGTATGCGTACTTTACATTTGGGATGAGGAACATAAGCATACAGCGCAACGCCACGTTCAGGAGCCAGTGACGTGCCTGCAGAATAGCTTTAAATAGCTTTTTAATCACTTTATCATTTGGGCATAAGGGCATTGGGTAAATGCTATAAGGTGTGAGAAATGGGAATGGATGAACTCGTAGAAGGCGAAATGTACGACCTGAAGATATCGGCGAAGAATCCGCACGGGGAGGGAATAGGCAGGATAAACAACATCGTTGTCTTTGTGAGAAACGCAAAGTCAAGGATAGGAAAGACGTACAAGGTAAGGATAACGAAGACCCACGAGGCTTTCGCGTACGCTGAGCCTTCAGACAACAGCAAGCCTTTTATAGGTAATGGTACTCTATTAGTATAACAGTTATTTTTATTTTTCATTTTCTATTTCATGGTGTCTTAAATGGTTGATAGGGAACACTACGAAGCAATAAAGAAGGGCACAACGACGATAGGAATCGTCTGCAGCGACGGAGTCGTGATGGGCGCAGATGCAAGGGCAACGATGGATACATTCATATCAAGCTCTGAAGCGATAAAGATATACAAGATAAACGACGGGCTCGCTATGACGATCGCAGGAGGAGTCGGCGATGCCGAATACCTTGTCAAGCTGCTCAAGATGCACGACGAGATGTACAGGATGAACGAGGGAAGGCCCCTGTCTCCGACATCAGCTACGTCACTGCTCTCGCTCATACTCCAGGAGAACAAGATGTATCCCTTCTTCGTAGGGCTCGTGATAGGAGGCCTGAACAAGGGTACCCAGGAGGTCTTCAACATAGACATGGTTGGAGGCTATACAAGGGAATCCAAATTCACTGCAACAGGCAGCGGCTCGCCGATGGCGCTTGGTTACATCGAGAGCATATACAGCAGCGAACTGACTGCGCAGGAAGCCGTGAAGCATGTGGTGAAGGCGCTGAAGATAGCGATGAAGCGCGATTCGGCGACTGGGGACGGGACAAGGATAGTCTCGATAACCAAGAAAGGGTTCAAGGAGTACACGAAGGACGAGCTGGAGAAGCTAAATAGTGCAAAGTAATAAGACGGTCCTGTGTTTTTAACAATCCTAAAACGTTGCTAAACAAGATGCCAAAGCATATTCTGTGATCAAGTGGGCGAGGAAGAGTACAACAAAGAGATTCTGGAGAAGGTAAAGAGCCTGATGCCGGGCGATGCCGGCTCGATAGACGTGGAGTTCGAGGGGCCCGACGTAGCGGTCTATGTGGAGAACGTGGCTGCGGTATACCGCGACGAGAACACGATAAGGAACATATCCGTGGCGGTGAAGAAAAGGCTGATCGTAAGGTCCAAGGCGAACAAGCTGATGGATCCCGAGGATGCGAGGAAGAAGATAAAGGAGCTGCTTCCCGAGGATGCGGGCGTGATTGAAGAGGGGATAAGGTTCTCCCCTGAGTTCTGCGAGGTCTACATAGAGGCAATGAAGCCGGGCCTCGTCATAGGAAAGCAGGGCTCCACCCTTGTCAAGATAATAACAGAGACTGGATGGATCCCGAAGGTGCTGAGGATACCGACGATGAACAGCGACGTCATAAAGGGAGTGAGGCAGCTGATGTTCAAGGAGAGTCCCTTCAGGAAGAAGTTCCTCACAACCATAGGCAAGAAGATCAACAGGGTGATAGTCAAGAACGAGTGGATAAAGGCAACAGCCCTGGGCGGCTTCAAGGAGGTTGGGAGATCCTGCCTGCTTATCGAGACGAACCACTCAAGGATACTTGTGGACTGCGGAATAAGCCCTGAGCCAGGGATAAAGGGGGCGGATGCCAACGCGGGCAACGGCGAGAACAAGGCGTACCCGTATCTCAGCAACGTCAATCTCACCATGAACGACCTCGACGCGGTCATACTCACGCACGGCCACATGGACCATATAGGTTTTGTCCCGTACCTGTACAAGTTCGGATATACCGGTCCGGTATACTGCACCCCTCCGACTAGGGACATAGCGGCTCTCCTGCTTTACGACTACGTGAGGCTGGTCAACAAGACGGGCAGCACTCCCCTATACGGCGAGAAGGACGTCAAGACGATGCTCATGCATACCATCACAAGGGATTACGGAGAGGTAACGAACGTAACGGATGAGATAAAGCTGACGTACCACAACGCAGGGCACATACTCGGAAGCGGGACTGTCCATCTGCACATAGGCGATGGGCTGTACAACATAGTCAGCACGGGGGACATGAAGTACGGCTTCACCAGGCTGCTCGACGAGGCGGACACAAGGTATCCGAGGATAGACGCGCTGTTCATGGAGAGCACCTACGGAGGGCCCAACGACATAACGCCGAACAGGAAGAGCGCCGAGATAGAGCTGCTCGAGGCCATAAAGGGCACGATAACGAACGGTGGCAAGGTCCTGATACCGCTGTTCGCGGTCGGGAGGAGCCAGGAGCTGCAGCTGGTCCTCGAAAGCTACATGACAAACAATCCCAAGTACAAGATAGACGCGCCGATATATCTCGATGGAATGATACTCGAGGCGAGCGCGATCCATACCGCTTACCCGGAGTACCTGAAGATGGGCATACAGCAGAGGATACTCAACAACAACTCTCCTTTCGAGAGCGAGATATTCCAGATTGCAAAGGGCGAGAAGAGCGAGATACTGGACAAGGGCCCGTCTGTAATACTCGCAAGCGGCGGAATGCTGAACGGCGGCGCAAGCCTTGAATACCTCAAGAGCATCGCTGACGACCCCAAGAACATGATAATATTCGTGGGCTTCAACAGCGCAAACTCTCTCGGGAGAAGGATACAGAACAGGCTCAAGGAGGTGGCACTGCCTGGAGAGGACGGGAAAATGACGCAGTTCAAGATAAACATGCAGGTAAGGACAGTAGAGGGGTTCTCTGGGCACAGCGACAGGGCGCAGCTCATAGACTTCGTGAGGAACCTGAGGCCCTATGCGAAGAAGGTATTTACGATGCACGGGGAGGAATCGAAGTGCGAGGATCTCGCAAGGGCCGTAGGCAACATGATGAGGGTGGAGTCAAGGGCCCCCATGAACCTCGATTCGATGCGGTTCAAGTGAGGGAATCAGGCAGCTTCAAGCATCTCTTTCTTTTTATCTTCCATGCCCCTGACCATGTCCTTGTACGCCTTAGTCAGGTCGCCGTATCTCGGTAGGAAGCGGCTTGCAATGTCGTCTCTTCCAGCTCTTCGCGCCAGCTCTATCGCCTTTCCGTACGTTATGGAACCTTCAGCGGACCTGTCCTGGGCATAGTACAGCGCGCCCTCGGCGCCGAGGTTCACAGCAAGCCTCTCCAGGAATTCCTTCGGTACTTCAAGGCCGATCTTGTCAGCGATTGCAATAGCCCTCAGTCCGTAGGCGTTGGACGTTACTATCGAGCTTTCGCCTTCAGAAAGAGACTTGTAGATCTCTTGCGCCTTGAACATTAGGCTGAATGTGCCGATCTTGCTATCCGCTGAGATCATCTGCATCCCGAATTCCCTTGCCAGCTCTGCTATTCTTGCGTTGCTTTTGCCGCCGTTGGCCTTTATCTCGTAGTCTATAGAGCTGAGGAACAGCTTCTCGGCTTCATCGCTCCTTCCTGCGTTAAGCATCGCGTCCCCGGCATTCTTGCACAGGTCTGCAGCTGCGTGATACTCCCCCTTTTCGCTCTCTGCGTACGCCTTGGCCCCTAGGGTGAGCCCATGATCGGCCATGTTTTTCATTGCCAGTTTCTTCTGCACAGTGGCAACAGCACTGTTTCCCAGCTGACTGTAGATCTCGGATGCGTTACCCCTCTGTATCGATGCCTGCTCTGACAAACCTTCCTTCTCAAGCCTCTTCGCAAGCCTAATGTAATCCCTTGCCGCAGCCACGAGCTGCTTGGTGCTGGCGTCCTGGTTTCCGTTTATCTGGTGGTCCAGCGCGCTGCGCTCGCGCAACGCCGCGGCTATCATCAGCGACCCTCCGTTGCGCTCCAGCGTTCCGGGGTTCGCAGAGCCGTTGAGCTTTACGTCTACCCTTCCCACTCCTCTAACATCAAGTGTTATGGTGCTCATTCTTTCCATTCCTCACATAATCCCATGTCGCCATGAATCTCTCTTAACACCGAATACGTTTTTAAAGCTATTCTGCAGAAACGTCAATGATGCAGCGATTCCGAAGGTTAATATACCTGAATCGAAAAAGAGTTATCCCGTTCCAATGCGACTTCTGGCCCTGATATAAAAAACAAAAGAAAAATCAGCCCTGCAGTATCATCTTCAGTAGCTCATTCAATGAGACATGCAGCTCCTTGACGTTGAAGTGGCCCATGCTGTGCTCTATTATCTGTTTTGCGCCGAGCTTCTCCTTGAGCTCGTTGCCGTATTTCAAATCGACGTACGGATCGTTGTCTGAGGAGATAATCGTAAAGCTGCCGCATGCCTTCCTTATCCTTTCCCATTCTATCGGAGTTGCGTAGAAATTGCTAAGCTGCCTGATTCCCAGATCGTCTGTAAATCCGGCGACAAGGACAGCGCCGCCAATGACCTGCCCGTCTTCAAGGTTTTCTAAGTATCTCAGCACGGTTATGCAACCGAGGCTGTGGCCTATGAGATAGCATTCCCCGTCAGGCTTGCCCACGGCCTTGTCCAGCGTTGCGAGCCATGCTGCCATGTCAGGATGCGCAGGATCTGGAAAGCGCGGCACGTGCACCTCTATGTTCCTGCTTTCCAGCCTCTCCTTGAGCCACGGGAACCAGTTCCCCTCAGGATTGCCTTCCCACCCGTGCAATATGAATACCCTGATTGCCATTGCAACTACCGCATGATGCTGCCTTTCGATATCAATACGCGCAGACCAGGGTTTTAAGCTTTCTTTTATCCATGCCCGAATCAGGGCGGGCGGCGATGAGCCCGCCTTCGCATGGTCATTCTATGAAGTGATACTCCAGCCTATCGACAAAGTCTCCGTTGTCCGCAGGGTAGACAGGCCTTTTTAGCTCCTTTATCGCTTCAACAAGATTCGGTATCATTATCTCTGCGACCCTTCCCTGCGCCTCGTTGGTCTGGGCGCCTATGTGCGGCGTTATCAGCACGTTGTCCTTTGCTATTATCTCGAGTTCTTTTGGGTCCTTTGGAGGCTCGTTCCACAGGACGTCGGATGCGTAGAAGCCGAGCTTGCCGCTCGCCAGGCTCCTTTGCAGCGCGTGCATGTCAACTGCAGCTGCCCTGACCGTATTTATCAGTATGGCCCCGTCCTTCATCATCGCGAACGAGGAGCCATCTATCACCGGCTTGGTGTTCGCCTCCATGTTTACGTGCAGGCTTATTATGTCGGATCTCGCGAGGAGTTCGTTCATCCCTACGAATTCTGCGCCCAGCTCCTTCACCCTTCCGTTCATCTTAGCTATGTCGTTGACGATTACATTGACGTTGAAAGGCCTCAGCACCTCCGCGAACCTGGAGCCTATCCTCCCGAACCCTATTATGCCTACGGTCTTACCTGCCAGCTCTACTCCGGAGTTCTTGAAGAACTCCCCGTTCTTCAGCATTGCGGAGCCGTTGTACACCCCTCTCAATGCCATGAACGTAAGCGTCAGCGCCAGCTCCGCCACAGACTCTGTAGCTGCCCCAGGGGCGTTTATCACCTTGACGCCATTCCTCTCCGCAGCTGCGAAGTCTATGTTGTCGGTTCCGACCGCTGCACGCCCCACTATCCTGAGGTTCGTCCCCTTTTCCAGGATCTCCTTGTCGACAGGCATCCTGGTCCTTCCGATCAATATGTGGTACTGCCCTATCTCCCCAAGGAGCTCGCCGCGGCTCATGCCGGGGGAATCCTTCACATCGACTCCGTGCCTGCGCAGCTCCTTTATTATCTTCGCGTCTATCTTGTCTATGACAATCGCTCGCAGGGCGCTGCCGTCATGGCCGTTTACTGCGATGTTCCCATTGGCGGCGGTTGGCGATTTATCTAGGGGTTTTATAGTTTGCATAAAGGCACCTTAAAAATTATCGAGCTTTATGCAACTAGCATGAAGCTGAGCTTCCTGAGGATGACGAAGAGCCAGAGATAACACTAATGCTTGCACAGGACAGATAGCTCAAGTTTCCTGCTTCCATGTTATCCTTAAGATGGACTTGCACGATATAATATATAAAGCTTGCGCAGCGGCATTTAACGGAGTTATAAGGATTTGCGGCTGAATACTGCACATGGATGGTAAAAGGCAGAGGTATTTCTTTGCGTCGCATGCAAAGCGCAGCGATACGATCTCATTGGGAGCTGCGCCCTCATTCTCGTCTCAGAAGGAGTACTCAAGGCTGATAAAGAGCATATTGTCCATGGCAAGAAAAAGCAATGCAAAGAACTCCTCCCTTTATGGAAAGGAGATACGGGACATACAAAAAGGAAAGCCGCTTACTGAAAGGGCCGCTTGGGGCGGAGTGGCACTGAAGAATGTTGATGTCGAGAAGAATAGCATAAGAAAACTGCTTGTGATAAGGAAGCTCGGAGTGCTCGGATTCGAGTACCATAGGAAAAAGCACGAGCATCTCAGAGTCGTGGAAGGCCTGTGCCTGATATTCCATTCGAATCACAGGACAAGGAACTGGAGGAGGGGCATGCTTGAGTGGAGGATCGCGAAACCTGGAGACCGTTTTTATTTCAGGCCCTTTGACGAGCACGGTATGGTGGCATTCTCGAATACGGTGATAGAGGAGAGATCGACAAACAACCTCGATGACCTGGTGTTTGTATACAAGCTCTGAGTCAGCGGCTCTTCTGCAGCGACTTCATGTCTATTACGAACCTGTACTTTACGTCTCCCTTGACTATCCTGTCGTACGCCTGATTGACCTTCTGTATCGGGATTAATTCTATGTCAGCTGCAATCATGCGCCTTGCGCAGTAATCGAGCATCTCCTGCGTTTCCTTTATTCCGCCCAGGCCAGATCCTGCGAGGACCTTGTGCCCGTTTACAAGGGAGAATGCGTCTATTTTGAGCGGATTGCTCGGCAGGCCCACGAGCACCATCTTTCCATCGGGCTTCAGCAGCTGCAGAAGGCCGTTCAGGTCGTGATCGGCGGATACTGTATCGATTATGAGATTGAAGCTGTTCATGTATTTCCGCATCTGCGCCCTGTTGCTTGTCAGTAACGCCTCGTCTGCGCCAAGTCTTAGCGCATCCCTGACCTTCCCCTTTGACGATGTGAGGACTATGACCTTCGCGCCCATAGAGCGGGCAATCTTCACTGCAACATGCCCGAGTCCGCCCAGGCCGAGCACTCCGACTGTCTGGCCGGGGCCCGCCTTCCAGTATCTTAGTGGGGTATATGTTGTTGTCCCGGCGCACATCAGCGGTGCAGTCGCTGCAAGGTCAACATTCTTTGGTATCCTCAGCACAAAATCCTGATCAACGACTATGTTGTTCGAGTATCCTCCGTAGGTATGCCCGCCGATGCGCCTTTCCTCAGAGCCGTAGGTCCATGTGGGCCCTCCTTCTGCGCAGTCGTATTCGTGGCCCGCTTTGCATGATGCGCATCTTCCGCACGAGCCGACCATGCAGCCTACTCCGACAATATCCCCTGCCTTGAACTTCCTGACAGATGAACCTGTATTTGCAACCTTTCCGACAATCTCGTGTCCAGGCACAACCGGATACATAGAACCCCTCCATTCGGATCTGGCTGAATGTATGTCGGAATGGCATATCCCGCAATATAGTATGTCTATGAGTACGTCCTTGGGACCTAATGGCCTGCGCTCGAAGCTGAATGGTTTAAGCTTGCTGTGCGCGCTATTTGCCGCATATCCTATTGATCTTATCCTGTTCCCGTTTTGTTTTGGCATCCGGATCATCTCCCCAATGATTTGACGGATTGGAAATTGATATATGTTTGTAATATCACGCTCTGGCCGGGATTCGGACCCGGGTTTCTTGGTCTTTTAGAACTTTAGGCTCTAAAAAACTCGCAAGCGACCTGCCACACATTTGCGTGTGTTGACAGGCTCGCATCCTAACCACTAGACGACCAGAGCATGTGAATATAGTTTGGATATACTGTTTAAAATATTAATCGGTCAGCAATTCCTGCAGCGCCTTAAGCTCATCGTCTTTCGCTTTGGGCCCCATGAGCGTTGTGACGTATCCTGGATACGCGTCGAAATAGACATTCTCCTTCGCTATGTGCTCCTTGAATGCCTTCTCTGTGCTTATCGCAGGATAGAGCTTCGCGTGGAGATGGTTGACGCCAGTTCCTTCGAGAACCATGTGCACCCTTCCCACGTTGAGCTTCTTCTCTATCAGCTTCGATACCCTCTTTGCAGCTATCATGAACTCCTTCAGTTCATCGTCGTCGATGTCGAACGCGTAGCTGTCATAGTGCTTCTTTGGGATCACGAGCGTCTGCCCTTTTATGTTGGGGAATATGTCAAGGAATGCCATGTGCTCCTTGTCCTCGTATATCCTGTACGATGGAACCTTTCCGCTTGCTATGTTGCAGAACAGGCAGTCCTTTTGCATCTTCGTTCCCCTGATTGAATCCCGTTGGGGTGAGTCGAACACCCAACCTGCCGCTTTCTAACCTTTGGTTAGCGCAGACTACAGGCGGCCGCTCTAGCCATTGAGCTACAACGGGATTAGCATCTATAGATTGTATAATATTATTTATATATGCAATCGCTAAGATATCCATATGCCTGCTAGGATTGCTGAGGGTAGAAGGGATACTTCGAAACAAAAGGTGCCTAACTTCTTCTCCGGGGAGGAAATGAGTGCAGGCTCGATACCTGATGAGGAGGAGGCAGCGCCAAAACGGCAGAGGTCCACCTACCTGCCACTGTCGTTCTTCTGGCTCAAGGACGTCTTCAGGCAGTTCGTTAGCCATTCAAACTTTCCAGATGCCCTTGCCATCGTGTTCTCCGCTTCAAGCATAGCGATAGCGTTCCCCTTTTTCCCTTACGTTATCCTTGTGCCGCTGTTGATAGTCACGTTCATTCTTGCGATACTCTCGCCGCTGATAGGGCTCATGGCGCTGCTCTTCGAAACGCTGCTGATGATCATATACCAGGCGCCGCTGCTTGCATGGATACTGACGCTATTCGTGAGCATATCGCTGTTCCTGGGATACAGGCATTACAGGAGCATAACGTTCGTATACACGCTTTCGATGCTGCCGATGTCGTTCATAGGCGCTTACCTTGAGGTGCCGGCTTTCATAATCGGCATACTGTACATAGGATACAAGAGGGCCATGATCTCTGTTGTCGCCATAATGATAATGCTCAGCCTGATGTCGGGCGTCACAGGCATAGCGCTGTCCGGCCCGTTCGCATACAACAACACCGCGGCGCACATCGCCATCGCATCCAATCCTGCGATACCGTTCATGACCCCTTCCGAGAGCATTGCGACGCTCTCCTCGTTCCCGGGTTCGCTCTCAAAGGCGTTCGGCAGCATGTTCAGCACCGAGGTGTCGGGCAACATCTACAACGGATTCGACGCTGTCATCTCCGCGATACTGTTCAGTTTCCCGATAAGGATGCTGGAGATGGCGGTGTGGCTTGTCGTCGTTTCCGCAATGACCATGTACGTGATAAACAGCAGGTCAGCGTACAAGGGCACAATGGCAAGCCTCTTCTCCGTTATACTGCTTGCGAACTACGCCGTGCTTTCTTACATCACCAATACATCGTTTAACTATGCGGTGCTCCTAGGATTCATCATTGCACCGATAGTCATTTTCGCGCTGGAGTTCAACAACATAGGGGTCGTCAAGGCGCTGGAGGTCATGAAGAAGGACTTTCTTGGGAAGTTCGGCGAGGCGTTTGAGGACCTTACCAGCGGCACCAAGGAAACGCTCGATGACGTTGCGGACTACGAGGAAACCAAGAAGGAACTGAGGGAGGCGATACTTGCGCCGATAGAGCACAGGGAGATATCGGGAGCTTACAACATAAAGCCGGCGAAGGGCATACTTCTGTTCGGTCCTCCAGGAACGGGAAAGACCATGCTGATGAGGGCGATTGCAAACGAGCTGCGCGCCAGGTTCTTCTATGTCAAGACGTCGTCCCTACTTTCGCCGTATATGGGGGAGAGCTCGCAGACCCTTTCGAAGATATTCGCCACTGCGAAGAAGCATGCCCCGGCAGTCCTTTTCTTCGACGAGATAGATGGGATAGCCGGGAACAGGGAGGCGCAGTCGGCCTCCAGCGACAGGCAGCTGCTTTCCACGCTGCTCAGCGAGATGGACGGCTTCCAGAAGATAGAGGGGGTGGTGATAGTCGGCTCCACCAACGTGCCCAACCTGCTGGACCCGAGCATACTGAGGCCAGGAAGGTTTGATAAGATAATATACATGGAGCTGCCGGACAAGGACGGGCGCGAGAAAATATTCAGGCATTACATGAAGAACCTGCCGATCAGCAAGTCCATGGACTATGACAAGCTCGCATCGATGACGAACAGGTACACTGGAGCGGACATAAGGAACGTTTGCGAAGAGGCCGCAAGGAAGGTTGCGGACGAGGCCGTAAAGGAGGCGAAGGTGCTGCAGATGAACATGGCCGACATGGTCAACGTGATAAAGGCGACCAAGCCTTCCACATCGTTGTCAAGGATAGACCAGTACAACACCTTCAAGATGGATTATGAGAGGAGGACCCATCCTGAAGTAATGGACAGGAGAGAGGATACGATAAGGATAAGCGACGTGGTAGGCCTAGAACCGGCGAAGAAGGCGCTGTACGAGGCGGTAGAGGTGCCGATACTGCATCCGAGCCTTGTCAAGAAATACGACGTGCCTCAGACCAAGGGCATACTTCTGTTCGGCCCTCCAGGAACGGGAAAGACCATGCTGATGAGGGCGATTGCAAACGAGCTTGGCGATGTGCACATGGTGATACTGTCAGGAGCCGATATCAGCAGGCTGGGCCTTGAGAGGGCAGTATTCACGATAAAGGAGACGTTCAACAGGGCCAAGGAGAACTCGCCTGCAATAATATTCATAGACGAGATAGACGCGCTGCTGCCAGGCAGGGATAGCGCAAGCGAGCTCGGCGTTGGGATCGTTGGCGAGTTCCTACAGGAGTTCGACGGCATAAAGCCGAGCTCCGGCATAGTGGTGATCGGGGTGACGAACAGGCCAGACCAGCTTGATTCGGCAATGCTGAGGGGTGGCAGGTTCGACAGGATGATATTCGTGCCTCCGCCTGGCAAGGACGACAGGGAGCAGCTGTTCAGGCATTACCTCAGGAAGGTTGCAATATCTGACGACGTCGATTTCGAGAGGCTTGCGGCCATGACAGCTGGGTACACAGGTGCTGACATAGCAAATGTCTGCAGGCAGTGCAAGATGAACGCGCTTGAGAAGGACCTGTCCACGGCCCAGGAATCGAGGATATCGATGAAGGACCTGCTGAAGGCGCTTGACGGCATAAGGCCTTCGGCGCCCGAGCCTGTAATGGGCAGGTACATAAACTTCCTCGCTCTTCACGGTGGTAAATGATGCTGCCGCTGCTGCCGCTGATAGTCATCGTGCCGCTGGCCGCGATAATACCGATGCTGCTTCTTGAAAAGAGGCACGCTCATGCTGTCTCTCTCGCCGCATCTGTAGCGTCTTTCATACTGGTCGTTGCCGCTGTGTACATCTCCCATTCATACGGCATGAGCTCGCTCTCGTTCAGCGCGCTCTACATAAAGGAGCTGGGCATAGGGCTTGAGTTCGACCTGACCGATGCGGGATTGATACTCGCTGTCATGACAAGCATAGTCTTCCTTGCAAGCTCTGTTGTAGGCAAGTATTTCATAGGGGAGCGCGAGCGCATCTACAACCTCATATTCCTGGTTGCTGAGGGATCGTCGCTGGGGGTCTTCCTTTCCGGGAACCTCTTCCTTTTCTACGTATTCTGGGAGATCAGCGAGGTGATGATGTTCTTCATAATATTCCTTTACGGAGGCTTCAACAGGAGGTACGCCTCGCTAAAGTTCATACTCTATTCGATAGTGTCGAGCCTTTTGCTGCTGGTAGCGATAATGCTGCTGTACACCAGTTCTGTTGTCCATACCTTCAACATCGCCGACCTGAGGACGTATTCGTTCGGGCTGCCTATAGGCGCCCAGTTCATGCTAGTTGCGCTCTTCCTGGGCTCCTTCCTGATCAAGATGCCAGTGTTTCCGCTGCACACGTGGCTGCCTGACGCGCACACCGAGGCCCCGACAACAGGCAGCATGATTCTCGCTGGGGTGCTCCTGAAATTCGGAGGCTACGGCCTGTTCCTGATGTTCGTGCTCGTGCCGCTGGCGCACAACTACGCATTCTACATGGCGCTGCTCTTCATCTTCTCCTCGACATACGCCGCCATTGTCACGCTCAGGCAGACGAACATAAAGAGGATGATAGCCTACACGAGCATAACGGACATGGGCATAGTCGCGATGGGGATCGTCTCAGGGAACCCGTTGGCCATCTCCGGCAGCCTCTACCTCATGCTCGCGCACGGGATCGCGGTCTCGCTGCTGTTCCTTATAGCCGGAACCTTAGACGAGCTCTACGGCACGATGGAGATAAAGAAGATAAGCGGGGTGGTAAGGCACTTCCCCGGGCTGACGTACCTGTTCATCATGGCCTCGTTCATGCTTATCGGGCTTCCGCTCACGTCGGGGTTCGTAGGCGACATACTGGTGTTCATAGGCTCCTTCAGCTCCTTCAGGCTCGTTTCCCTGCTGCCGATCCTGGGCATCATAGTTGTAGGCGCGACCCTCTTTTGGGTGTCTGAGATCACGTTCTTCGGCGCCTCGAGGACCACCGAGCCCTACAACGTCGTAGAAAGGGAGGTGATGGTGGGCGCCCTGATCCTCGTTGCCGCATCCGTCGTCCTTGGAGTGCTGCCCTTCCTGCTCCTTGGCTAGTATGCGAGGCCGGTGTGCCTTGCGATAAGTATTATGACGACTAGTATGAACGCCACTGTGAAGTTGTCGTCCATCCTCACATCGAGGCCCTCGGAGAAAGCTGCTATCAGGGACAGCGGCAGCGAATACGCGCCTATGAACGGGTACGAGAGCGCCAGGGTGGTCGCAAAGTAGGCAAGGGAGCCGGATACGCTTTTCTTCCTGTTGTACGGGAGCCTCGGCCCCTTGAGCCTCAGGCCCACGAAGGTGGCTATAGGGTCTCCTATGAATATTGCGATGAGCGTTGCTATGACGAAGGGCCCCGAAAGGAACGATGCAACCAACATGGAGCCCAGGGCGAGCCAGACGGCCCCATGGCCCAGTATGCTGCCCCGCCTCTCAAAGCTGTAGACAAACATCGAGAAGGCGCTCTTTTTGTATACTTCTGAGAGCACTATGGCGTATATCGTGAAGATGACAAGGAGCATGAGGATCAGCGAGGCTGTGCTCTCCCTGAATGCGAAGAATATCGATATCAGCAATATGCCCACAAAGAAATGGAGGACATCGCGCTTCTCCTCCTTCTGCTTTTCGACAAACCCGGTCCTTGTCGACTCCTTGTATATTACTGAGCTCATTATGCCGAAGAGGACCGATTGCAGGAGGAAGTTGGTGTACGAGAGGATGTTTGCCAGCACGTACAGCGTGCCTATTGCAAGGTAGAAGAGCCTGTGGGACGGCGAATCCGAGCCCAGCACGCAGTTGAATATGAGGATCCCCACGGCAAGCATCGCCATGTACTGCACAGAAAGCCCCTCCCCGAAGAATATGACGATGCCTAGCAGCACGAAGAAAAGCAGCGACGTGAGCTGCTTCCCGTTGTAGCTACGCATCCTGTTCAGCGAGAGCAAGGCTGCGGAGACGTAGAATGCGAGAGTTGCAAATGCCATCGGTTCCATGTTCACACTATGTATATTATCCATGCTGCTACTATGAAGCCCAGTACCACAAGGAACGGCACGTAGCGCTTGCTCATCCTTATTACGTCCATGCCGACCCTGGTTACCAGCGCCTCGGAGCCCGTCCCCCACGTCTTGAAGCCCTTGATCGTCGTGGTTGTATGCGAGCTCCTTACGGGCCCCACGTCCTTAAGGGCCTCGTCTATCATCCCGTCGAGTATCGGCATCACCTCGCTTGCCTTGGTATATCTGCCCAGCGAGTTGCTTGCTGACAGCGCAAGCGAGTTGACCGAATGGGTATCGGTCGTGTATATCTCAGCCTCGAGCCCGAACCTTTTCCTTATGTGCTCCACCATGGACTCGCGGAACGCAGGAAGCATATTGTTCGCATCGAAATACACCATGCAGAACCTCCTTCCGCTTGCAGAGAAGATCCCGACGCTGCTGTACCCTATCCCCAAGTCCCTTGCGTTGATGAGCATTGATGACAGCCTTCTTGTGGAGGATCCGAAGAGCATCCTCGAGGAGCCTGTCCTCCTCGCTGCGCTCCTTATCGCGTTCTCGTATCTCCTGACGTATGGGCTCCCGTCGTATATGCCCCTGAGGTCGTCCGAAGGGGCCGACTCGAACCTTGAATTGTGCGCGTCTATCAGTATGGTCCTCGAGGCGCCGTTGAGGCTTGCAGACCTCTCCATCCTGAGCCCCATGTCCCTTGAGATGTCCTCGGTGACCGATGGAGCCTTAGTCAGCGTCAGCAGGTTTGTAGAGTTTATCCTTATGTTTATCGACCTGCACTGCCCGTCCCTGCCCATGCCTATGCTGCCGACCGACGGCACGAAGCTCTTGTCCTTCATCGCATCTATGCGCTCTATGATATGCCTGTTGAGGCTCTCGACCTGCGATGTGCTTATCGGGTTGTCGTCTATGTTGACGGCGCCGTGAACTATGAACGGGCTGGCCTTGTAGTTCGAGATTATGCGTCTGCCCAGCTGCTCCGTTATCACGCTGCCGCCTATGTTCGCGAACGGGCCATAATGCAGGTCTGGCTTGACGAATACGGCCTTGTATCTGTTCTTGCGCTTCAGGACCAGTATGTCGACGTTTACGTCGCGCTTGACCCCTCCGCTTCCAAGTATTTTCGTATCCTTGGTGAATTCGAAGAGCAGCTGCCCCACCATGGACCCGAAGAGCGCCACCCCGCTTATCTCCAGCTCCCTTTTCGCCGGCCTGTCTATTATGTATATTACAAGGTAGCCTATCGCCAGGAACACCAGCATGCCAGAATAGAGCTTGATCAGGATCGCTTCTATCGGGACGTTGAAGTCCAGTATGTACCTGCCGAATGGTATGTAGAATAGAACGTTGAGCAGCGGCTGTATCGAAGCCGTTATCGCAGCGCTCTTCTTCTGGCCCACAGCGAGCTTGTTTATGAAGAACCAGTAGCCGTACACGCCCGCGTTTCCGAGGAGGAGGAGGAGGTAAGCTGCGAACGTGCTGTTGGACAGCATGTAGAGAAGGTCCCCGAGGAGCAGGAATATGGAGTATATCGTGGATATCGCCAGCACAGCGAACATCGCGTGCTTTATCCTCATGCTCCTTTTCATCCCCTTTATCGTTATCACTGTAAGTATCGCGGGCATGCTTATGACGAATATGCCGGAGCTGAGGCCGTAAAGCGCAAGCTTGAAGACGCCGTCAAGGCTCCTCATGTGTATTATGAAGACAGCGAGGATGCCCACGACCGCGCCGAGCGCCAGCAGGATAGCCAGCTGCGCAAGTATGCCCGGCACTGACATGTTGAAATAAGTGGCATACTTTGTTAGATCGCCCTTGCGAGCAGGCATTCGAAAAACCTTATCTCCCGAAACGCCTTTCCCTTTTGCCATATTCCAGGAGCGCAAGGTTGAGGTCGCGTTTCGTGAAGTCGGGCCAGAGCTTGTTCGAGAAATACAGCTCTGAATAGTAGGACTGCCACGGCATGAAGCCTGACAGCCTCCTCTCTCCGGAAGTCCTTATTATAAGGTCGAGGTCTGGAACAGCGGATGAGAGCAGCTCGGACTTGAATCTTTCCACAGTTGCGCCGAAACCTTTCTTGACGTCGTTCGCAAAGTTCCTTGCAGCATGGAATATGTCCTCCCTTCCGCCGTAGCCTATGAGCAGGTTCATCGTCCTGCCCCTGTAGTGCGCAGTTTCCAGCTCGAGCTGGTGGAGCGCCTTGTATAGGTCCTTCGGAAGGAGCGAGCTTTTCCCTATTATGTTGACCCTCGCCCTGTTGTCATGGATCATGTCAAGCATCTTCCTGTCATTGGCGACCTTCTTGTATATGGTGAAGAGCGCCCTTACCTCGTTGCGGTTTCTCTTGAGGTTCTCTGGCGAGAGGGCCCATACGCTGACGTTGTTGATCCCGTAGTCCATGCACCACCTGCTGAAGTCTATGAACTTCCCGACGCCGAGTTCGTATCCGTTGAAGACAGACATTTTATGCTGGTGCGCCCACCTCCTGTTCCCGTCCGGTATAAGAGCTATGGTCTCGGGTAAAAATTCAAAAGCCATCGAATTCACTTAGATAGCGTTTGAAATGTATATAAACATTTATGTTGAGAGCGACGGATTTCAATAGCGTTATAAATTAGCTGAGCAAATCCCTATCATGAATAACGTGGAAGACACGCTGAAGGGGAAGATACGGGACATTCCCGATTATCCGAAGAAGGGCATACTCTTCAGGGACATAACGCCTTTGCTGAAGGACGGCAGCTCGTTTGCGTTGTGCGTCGACGAGCTCGCGAAGAGGGTTTCGGACATCGACTTTGATTACGTTGTTGGCATAGAGGCGAGAGGATTCATAATAGGCGCTGCGCTCGCGTACAAGATGAAGAAGGGGTTCATACCGATAAGAAAACTTGGGAAGCTTCCCTACAGGAGGATAAGCAAGGAGTACGCTCTCGAATACGGCACCGCGACGATAGAGATGCACCATGACGCGCTCGCAGGCGGGCAGGAGGCCCTTCTTGTCGACGATCTTCTTGCGACAGGCGGAACTGCCAAGGCCGCGGCTGAGCTGGTAGAGTCGGTAGGAGGGAAGGTCGCGGGCTTCGCCTTCGTGATAGAGCTTGCCGGGCTGAACGGCAGGAGCATGCTCGGAAAGAGCAGGATAGACACGCTGATGAAATATTGATGCTTATGCTATTTGCCTTCTCGATAATACAGGCGATCATTTCGCTGCTCGCAGGCGCGTCTGGCGCGATAAACGCGATAATATCGCAGTACGGCTACATAGGCATATTCGTATTGATGACGCTCGAGTCCGCGTCGATGCCGATACCCAGCGAGGTGGTGCTTCCTGCAGTCGGCCATTTCGTATACACGGGGCAGCTGAACATCTACATAGCCGTCATTGACGTGCTGCTTGCAAGCCTGGCAGGCTACATGATAGACTACGCCATAGCTTATTACGTAGGAAAGGAGGTGGTGTACAAGCACCTGGGACTTTTCCGCATAAAGAAGGAGAGCATAGATGCTTTTGACAGGTGGTTCCTGAGGAACGGCCCCTTTGCGGTCTTCGTCGCAAGACTGCTTCCAGGGGCAAGAGGACTGATAAACTTTCCTGCTGGTTTCGCGGAGATGCCGCTGAAGAAATTCATATTCTATTCAATGGTAGGCGCATTTATATGGGAGGTGGCGCTCATAGGCTTCGGGTACTACGCGCTATCCACAGGAAGCCTGACCATAACTGCTGTGGCGATAGCGCTCTTCCTGATAGCGCTGTACCTAATCTACGACTATGCGCTGAAGAGGATAAGGAAGGGATAGTCACTTGGTTTCAGGCTCCCTTTTCTCTATTATGTAGTTCTTTACTATCTTTATTACCTGGTCTATCGCCCTCTTTATGTCAGCCTCTGTCTTCGCACCTGTGCAGATTATCTTGCCGTTCTTGAAAAGAAGCAACGCTGTCTTGGGATCGTGTATCTTGCATATGGCTCCAGGGAACTGCTCAGGCTCGTAGTCGACGTCGGGCGATGCCTTGGCGATGCCGTAAAGGTCGAGCTCTACCCCCAGATCGGCGCTGGCCACTATATTCTCGATCTTGAAGACCGGGTGGAGCTCTACCCTTTTTCCGGATTTAGCGTGCTTTGGCATTCGAATCACACTACTATTAAAAAGCAAGTGTTTATAAAGGTTTATAAAGCAAAGAATAAGTGTTTCTATTTTGGTTAGAGGTAGTAGGCATGACTGGAAGGTCGCACGGTCTTTTTGTAGGCAGGACAAGGCAGCTAGCCAGGCATAACCCTCCTTCAAGGCTGGGGATAAGCAAGCTTCTCAAGAGCTTCGCGATAGGCTCCAGGGTGCTGATAATGCCCAAGGGCAACTTCAACAACATACCCCACCCTAGGTACAGGGGAAGAGTAGGCACGGTTGTTGAGAAGAGGGGTGGCGCATACGTAGTTGAAGTGCACACGTCGAAGTCGACCATCAGGAAGCTTGTTGTCCCGCAGATGCATCTCGACAAGGCATGATCTTTTTCTGAACCGGCAATAAGTATAAATACCAGAATCAGGTCCATCTCAGTATGGCCGGTCTTGATTCTTATAAGTCGAAGCCTAACAGCGCGCAGGCAAGGTTCCGCGGCAAGGGAGGCATAGACCAGGAGAAGGTAAGGGTTGCAGTAGAGAGGAGCAGGCCGTATTTTGAGCTTGTGAGGAGGGTTGAGGGCGAGTTCGGGAACCTGCGCGACAGCTATGAGGGCCTTCCGAAGGAGCTGAAGGCTTTGTGGGTTAGCAGGAGGATATACGTCGAGAGCGAGCTGCTGAATGGGGTTGTTATATCGTCCGTTGTTGGCATACAGCCTGCGCTAGACGTAGGAAGCAGGACATACAAAAGAGTGCTGAAGAACCGTTACGGCGTGATCTTGGACAATAGGGAAGCGAGAAGGGTTGCTGCGTTAAGGGAGGCGCAGAGGCAGAGCGATAGGGAATTTGAGGAAAGTTATGCATCATCAAGAGGCAATGGCAATGCAAGGGCCAGGCTTAACGGAGCAGCAAGGGGAGGAAGGAAATCCAGGATAACCGACGAGCAGATCAGGGCTGCGCACAGCGACAAGAAGACGGCCGCGGAAATGGCTAAGGAATTCGGCATCGGCAGGAATCAGGTATACGTGCGTCTGAGGGCATTGAGGCTTAAGCCCAACGGCAGGATTAGACAGGGCCAGGGTTCTGCGCTCACACATCATGATGGAAGGACGGCCTTGTGAGAATGTAGAACCTGCTGTCCCCTTTCAGCTCGATGATTACCCGCTCTGCAAGCAGCTTGACCGGGTCCTGTAGCAGCGACACCCTCTTTGTTATGTCCTCGAAGCTCTCGAAGGACTTGTCCTCCCTTGCGTCTAGGATCGCGGCCAGGTGCTTCTTGCCTATCCCCGGAAGCAGCTCCAGAGAATGCATGCGTATGTTGAGCGGCGATGCCGTGTTGAACAGCTCCACGAAGTGCTTCTCGTTCTGCTTTATTATCGCATAGATCGCTGGCATGAGCTCGTTCTTTGCCCCTTCGGTAAGCTCGCTGTACGAGAGCCTGCCCTTTATGAGCGATATCTTGTCCCTCTCCCCTTTTCCTATGTAGACCCTTGTGCCTGTCCTGATGTCGCTGTCCTTCGCCACGGCCTCGAGGAGCGTGAACCTCTGCTCTCCGAGCAGCTGCACCAGCGGCTCAGACTTTATCGACGATGACCTTCCGGTGGGAAGATAGTCTAGCACCACTGCGTACTCTTCCAGACCCTCCCGTTTCTGCTCCATCTCCTGCATGCTCTCCCCTGTGCAGCCTTATTGCTTTCCCCTATAGCTTTCGACTATACCCATAAGCTTCTTGCAGGCTTCGTCGTCGGGGGTGAGCCTGTCCATGACCAGTATCAGCTTCAGCTGCGTGATGTCGACCGGCATTATCTCCACCGTCTTCAGCGCCGTCTTCTCCAGCATGCCGTTTTCCATCAGCTCGGCCTTCATCTTCTCGGCTTCCTTCTTGCTCAGCTTTGAGAACTTCTTCGCGTGCTCGTACTCTATCTGCTGCTCATATCCGAGCTCGCCGTCCTTCTTCCTCTCTTCCAATATGTCAAGTACGTCTGCTATCGAGACCATCCTTGAGGAAGCCTGCTTCTTTCCAATCATAAGTACCCCGTAGATAAGTATAGCGAATGCCTTAATTTAAATGTTTTGTTTAGTATAGAGTATTGGTGACTGGATGGATGCCCGCGACGCGTATCAGAAGGTAAAGGCCGAGATGAAGAAGCACATAGCGGGCAAGGACGAGACCATAGAGCTGCTCTTCATAACGCTGGTCGCGAACGGCCACGCGCTCCTTGAGGGGGTTCCTGGAGTTGCAAAGACGACCATGTCCAAGGCGCTTGCGGACTGCATACAGGCAGACTTCAAGAGGATACAGGGCTCGCCGGACCTTGTGCCCAGCGACATCCTCGGCGAGTCGTATCTGGACAAGGACAACGAGACGCAGTTCAAGAAGGGTCCGATCTTCACTAACATACTTCTTGTAGACGAGCTCAACAGGAGCCCGCCGAAGACCATGGCAGCTTTCCTCGAGACGCTTGAGGAGAGGATGGTGACCATTGGCGGGGTGAACATACCGCTTCCGAGGCCTTTCACAGCCCTCGCGACGCAGAACCCGCTGAGGATAGAGGGAACAGAGCAGCTGCCCAAGGTTCTTGCTGACAGGTTCATAATGAAGATAGACGTTGACTACCCGTCGATGGAGGAGGAGGTCAGCATGCTTAGGATTAAGGAGGCCGAGGAGAAGATAATAACCAGCAAGGTGATAAGCATCGAGGATATCCTCGACTTCCAGGAGAAGGTCAAGGCGGTGAAGATGCCTGACGATGTTGCCAGGTTCATAGCGTCGATAGTCTCTGAGAGCAGGAAGGAGATACACGTAGTCATGGGCGCGAGCCCGAGAGCCGATATAGCGTTCATGCAGTGCTCCAAGGCAAGGGCGCTTATAAGCGGAAGAACAGAGACGACGAAGGACGACATAAGGTTCCTTGCAAAGCCGATACTCAGCCACAGGATGACGGTCAGGTCAACCGGAGGGATAGGAATCCACGGAATCATCGACGGTATAATCGCTTCAGTAACCTGATCATCTTATTATCTCTGATAGCGCCTCGTAGCTCCTGAGCGCGTCCTCCTTGCTTACTATGAGCATCGTCTCGGTGTAGCAGGATATGAACTCTATGACATTTATGTTCCTCTCCGCAAGCAATGAGGTCACGAAAGCGAGGACTCCTGATACGTTCTCCAGCTTCTCCTCCGAGTATATTATTATGGCGGAGCAGTTCTCGTGCACCTTTATCAGCGACTCCTTCTGCTTCCTTGTCATCGACTTGAACGCGCTCTTGTCCGTGAGGTATACATAATACGAATCCACCTTGACCTCCGCCTTGTTCTCGATCTCCAACCTTTTGTCTGATATGGCAACGTATATGCCGTCGAGCAGCGTTATCCTGTTCTCCTTCAGCACATCGAGGGCCCTTTTCTCTATCGTGTTCTTTATGCTGCCTATGTGCTCAGCATGCCTTCTCACAGCAGCCTTGACGGCCTGGTAGCTCTTTATGCTGAGCTCCTTCTGTATGAGCCTTGACAGGGAGCTGAAGTTCACTATCCCGCTCTCGAGGGCTTCCATAGTGTACGGCTTGTTCTTCAGGTACGTCCTTACAAGGTCTGCTATCTTTGTCCCGACCATTTTGTCCCATTTGATACATTTTAGGCTTGATTTGCATCAAATATGTCGCAAGCTTAATATATATAATTAGCGCCTATCTCTTTGGTAATCTTAGTGAACGCTACTGTTGCAAAGGGGCAGAAACTCGAGCTTGTTACGAAGGTGCTTGTGCGGGCGGATGTTCCAAGCACGATGAATAAGGGAATAAGGAGCAGCGGCAGGACGGAGGCCGTTGATTTGGGTATGGCAAGCCAGGAACATGCATTGTACAAGCAGGCAATACGCAATGCGGGAGGGAAGGTCATCGAGATGCCTGTGAGCAGGCATCCCGACAGCCTTTACGTGCAGGATACGGCCTACATAGTGGCCGGCCCGGGAAGCGATTGGAAACCGGTAGCGATCATTGCAAACCCGGGAAACCCTGAGAGGCGCAAGGAGGTTGGCGAGATAAAGGAGTTCATATCCTCGCTGAACATAGAGATAAAGGAGATAAAGGGCAAGAATGCGTTCATCGAGTTCGGCGACGTGGAAAAGGTGGATGGCGTCAACGGAGGGCTTATGGTAATAGGATTATCCGAGAGGACCAACTGGAAGGGAGCAAGCAAGTTCATAGACATCGTGCGTGAGATAGAGCCCATGGCGTTCCAATTGCAGGACATCAAGGGGGTACTGCACCTGACCACGGGCATGACGCCAGTGCACCCCGAGCTCTTCCTTAAGAGCCCCTATCTCGTCGCTCCGATAATGCTTCCGAACTGGATAGAGGTCGTCGAGCTCGGTGAGAAGGACGCTTACGCAGCAAATGTCCTGCGCATCAACGGCGGCATAGTCGTGCCTGAAGGCTTCAAGACCGTGAAGGACATCGCCTTGAAGCATTACGACGCTGAAAAGGTCCAGGAGGTGCCGACAAGTCAGACGCAGATACTCAACGGCAGCCTTACCTGCGCATCGATAGTCTGGCAGGAGCTGGCAAGGGAATAGCCGCGATGGTTTGATGACGATTTACCAGGCTGCGGGGCTTGAAAAACAGCTTGCAGCTGCGAAGAGCGCTTCAATAAGCGAGAGGGCAGAGAAGGAGCTCATGCGGAGCGGCTCGGCCGGCATACTGCTGGCCTTGGCCGGGAACCCGAAGCTTTCCAGCGGGACATCGTGGGAGCTGCTCAACAAGGGCAGGGTTGAGCTGAAGAAGACAGGCGCATCAGCAGTTCTGGTTGCGCTTGCGAAGGGCACCAGCTGGCCGGCCGTCCAGGAGGAGCTGCTCCTGATAGCGAGGACGCAGAAGGTCGGAGGAATCTGGAAGGGCCTTGCATCAAACGCGGGAAAGTCCCCAAGGATAGAACTTGAGCTCGCGAAGAGGGGTACGTCCGCAACAAAGGCCATGCTTGCGATGGATGCAGGGATATCGAAGGAGGCCTGCCTGGCCATATGGGACCAGGGAGTTTCCGACGCATCCTTCATGCTTGCAGCCAATCCCACAGCAATAGGATACATGCATAATGGCATAAAGGAGTTTCTTGCGAAAGTTAATCGATAATGATAAATAGATGAGAAAATGGCAAAGGAAAAAGTTGTATTGGCATACAGCGGCGGGCTGGACACGTCGGTTATCCTGAAGTGGCTTGCGAATAGGGGGCTTGAGGTCATCTGCTTCGTAGGGGACATAGGGCAGCACGAGGACTTCGATGCCATAAAGAAGAAGGCGCTGGCCACAGGGGCCTCGAAGGTTTACGTTGTGGACTTGAAGAAGGAGTTCGTCACGGATTTCATCTTCCCCGCACTGAAATGCAACGCATTGTATGAAGGAAGGTATCTTTTGGGAACATCCCTTGCAAGGCCGCTGCTCTCGAAGGCGCAGATAGCGGTAGCGAGCAAAGAAGGCGCGAAGTACGTGTCGCACGGCTCTACTGGAAAGGGCAATGACCAGGTGAGGTTCGAGCTCTCATACTTTGCGCTTGACCCGAAGATAAAGGTCATAGCGCCTTGGAAGGACAAGGACTTCCTGAACCAGTTCAAGGGAAGGGATGACCTCATCGCGTTTGCGAAGAAGTACGGAATACCTGTCAAGGCGTCGGTATCGAAACCTTATAGCGAGGACGAGAACCTCATGCACATAAGTCACGAGGCTGGAATACTGGAGGATCCGTTGCTGAGACCTGCGGAGGATGTCTTCAGCAGGACGACATCGCTGCAGAAGGCGCCTGACAAGGAGACCATGCTTGAGATATACTTCAAGGACGGCATACCGATAAAGGTAGTTGACAAGACCAACAAGGTCACGAAGACAGACCCTCTCGGGCTCTTCATGCACCTCAACAAGGTCGGAAGCGAGAACGGAATAGGCAGGCTGGACATGGTCGAGAACAGGTACATAGGCATAAAGTCGAGGGGAGTGTACGAGACCCCTGGGGCGACGATACTGTGGACAGCGCACAGGGACCTTGAAGGCCTTGCAATGGACCGTGAGGTGATGCACATACGTGACATGCTCACGCAGAAGTTCTCAGAGCTGGTCTACAACGGCTTCTGGTTCTCGCCTGAGATGGACTTCCTGATGAATGCGTTCGACAAGAGCCAGGAGGCGATCGACGGCATGGTCAAGGTCGCGCTGTACAAGGGCAATGTCATGACCGTTGGCAGGGAGAGCGACAGGAAGCTCTACGACCAGAAGTTCTCGAGCATGCACGAGGAAGGAGGATTCAACACGGAGGACTCTAAAGGCTTCATAAGCGTCAGCGCTATAAGGCTTAAGGCCCATTATGTAGCATTGGGAGAGAAAGACCCGTATGCGTGGCGCAGCAAGAAGGCCAAGAAGTGAAATGAGATGAAGCTCTGGGACAAAGGCTATGGCATAGACAGGGGCATCGAGGAGTTCACCACGGGCAATGACTACATCCTCGACAGGAAGCTCCTGAAATACGACTGCAAGGCCAGCATAGCCCATGCTAAGATGCTAGGAAAGATAGGTGTGCTGAGCGATGCAGAGGTCAAGAAACTGGTATCGGGGCTGAACCAGATAATCGAGCTCGACAAGAAGGGCAAGTTCGAGATTAAAAAAGAGGACGAGGACTGCCACACTGCGATAGAGAACTATCTTACCAGCAAGCTCGGCGCAGTGGGCAAGAAGATACATACGGCACGTTCGAGGAACGACCAGGTTGCCGTTGCCCTCCGCCTCTACTACAAGGACGAGCTCAAGACGTGCCAGACGCTTGCAAGCGCGTTCATCAAGTCGCTCAAGGCATTCAGCAAGAAGTACGGAAACATCGTCATGCCTGGATATACGCACACGCGCAAGGCGATGCCATCCTCCGCAGGCATGTGGACAGCCGCATTCATTGAATCGATGGAGGATAACGTCAAGCAGCTGAAGGACGTTTATTCCCTGATAGATCAGTCGCCGCTGGGCACAGGTGCAGGATACGGTGTCCCGATGAAGGTCGACAGGCAGTTCACAGCAAAGGAGCTGGGGTTCGCCAAGGTGCAGGAGAGCCCGATATACGTGCAGAACAGCAGGGGCAAGTTCGAGGCAGCGATAGTCCATGCATTGTCGATGCTGATGCTCGACCTGAACAAGATGTCGCAGGATCTCATAATGTTCAGCATGCCTGAGTTCGGCTACTTCATCATGCCCAAGGAATTCACCACTGGCAGTTCCATGATGCCGCACAAGAGGAATCCTGATGCGCTTGAGCTGCTGCGTGCGAGCTACCATGTGGTCAATTCGTACGAATTCCAGATAAAGGGCATTGTGTCGAACCTCATCTCGGGATACAACAAGGACTTCCAGCTGACCAAGGAGCCTACGATGAAGAGCTTCGAGATTGCTGAGCAGTCAATGGTAATCGCAAGCACTTTGATGAACGGCATAAAGGTGGACAAGGAGGCATGCAAGAAGGCGATGACGGAGGAGCTCTTCGCTACTCAACAGGCATACCTGCTTGTTAAGAAAGGAGTCCCTTTCCGTGACGCTTACAAGAAAGTCGGGAAGAAGTACTAGGAGTGCGCATGGTAGTCGAGCAGAGGCCAATCATAATAGCAACTGAGAAGAGGATATTCGCGATACTGAGACCTCCTGCGTCCTTCGAGGAGCGCGTGGATAGGCACAGGAAGCTGCTTGCTGAGCAGTACCCTCGGGCTTCGCCCAAGGTTGTCGACATGTCTGCGAAGAACCTTGCGCGCCTTGACGAAAGAATCTCTAAGCTTGAGAACGCAGGAGGGCATGTGGCCGACGCAGACAGAAACCTCTGGTGCGAATATACGGCTGCTGTTGCTGAGAGCCATCGCAGCAGCGTGGAAGGCGATGTGCGTCATCTGCTAAGGATTGTCTGATTTGGGGAGCGGATGAGGATAAGGAGGATGTGCAATAGGGACTTCAGTTCCATGTTCAGGGTATGGAAGAGGGCAGGTCTCGATCTAAGCAGCATTGCGGTCGAGAGGTACGAGACTAAGGAGATGCTGAGGATAAACACGAAGACATGCTTCGTTGCAGTGAACGGGAAGGTCGTGGGCACGGTCTTCGGAGTGTACAATGGAAGAAGGGCATGGATACATCACCTTGCTGTGGATCCTGACTATCAGGGTAACGGGGTTGGCAGCGCACTTCTGGGGAAGGCGGAGGTTGCGCTCAAAGGAGTCGGGGCGAGGAAGGTCCTTCTCTTCGTCAATCACACGAACAAGAGGGTGAAAGCGTTTTATCGTAAGCAGGGATACACGGAGCCGAACGAGGCGGTCTGGATGAGGAAGGTGCTGAAGTAAAGAACTGTTTTTAATTGCTTGCATACCAATATTCTAACACGGGTCCGTAGCTCAGCTTGGATAGAGCAGCACCGTCCTAATCCGAAAGGATTAAGGTGATGGTCACGGGTTCAAAATAAATCCTTACCCTTATTAATCTGGATGGTAAGGTATTTATGAAATTCCCGTCGGACCCGTTCATTGTGATTTGATGGCGAGCAAGAAGGACAAGATAGACATCGATGAGCCAAGCATAATAGTCAAACCGTTGTCGAAGTTCGGCGGCCTTGACAACATACACGTAGCATTGCTTGGATTGGTTGTCATACTCATACTGCTTCTTCTTGTCGTCTCGTACAACAAGCAGGTGCTCGTAAAGAACGTATCGTCAAATTCGACATGCGTATACGGCGCTGTAAACGGGACGTGCGTAACCCCGCATTACAATTCCAGCCAGATCAAGGGTATAACCGAAAGGCTGCTCGCGAGCTACGCGAACCTCAATACATCACTGTCGCTGATACCGTACATAACCAATGTGAGCGCCATAGAGGCGCAGTACATGCCGAGCGCAAAGGAGTGGTACGTGTCTGTCAGGGCCAACAATCCGCTGCAGAACAGGAGCTTCAACCTGTCTGCTGTGATAAGCGATACGGACGGCTCCGTGGTAATGACCTTCATTGAAACGATAAACCCGACTCCTCTGTCATCCAATTATGTTGCATCGGCAGGCATAGTCAGGCTTTACGGGAAGGTCCCGTGCCTGCAGGGCAACGGGGCGGTTCCAGTGTACTGGTTCATAGACCCATACGCCCCTGGAGCGCTGCAGAGCCTCCAGAACTATACCCAGCTGCAGAGAAGCTTCGGAAGCAAGGTCAACATGAGCCTGGAGATACTCTACAGCCAGTATTCGCAGAACATAGGAAAGGCGGACGGCCAGGACAACACGCAGCAGCTCGGCAAGTACCTGTTCTGCGCATCGGCGCAGCGGAACTTCGCGAACTTCTCCGGGAGCCTGTCTTCATTCCAGGGATACATATCGCCAGGGACGCTCTCTAGCATGGCTAACATATCCAAGCTGGACATCGCTCAGCTCAACTCGTGCCTGGCATCCTCGCAGTCCACAATAAATGCGCAGGCAATACTTGCACAGTATTACAACATCACGACAACTCCTGTTGCGGTTGCCGACTGCCAATATATGGCTATACCGCAGACAGCAAGAAGCGCGATATGCTATTCTCGGAACGGTTTATGCTGATATGCCCATGAAATATACGATAATAGGGATAGATTCGGGGAAGACGGTCGCGGTAGTGTCGATGAGCCTCGATAGGGAGGTCATAGGCATCGATACCGGGAGATTTGCAGGGCTTGATTGGTTCGTGGACAGGATAAGGGAGAAGGGAATGCCTGTTGTTATCGCGAGCGACAAGAAGGATGCGCAATCCCTTGTGCGCAGGCTGGCTGCGATATTCAACTCGGTCATATTCACGCCCAACGCGGACATAAACGTTGAGAGGAAGCAGGAGCTGGCGCAGGGCTACAAAGTAGGGAACCTTCATGAGAGGGACGCGCTTTCGGCCGCAATAGTCGCCTACAACTCATACGTTAGCAAGCTGAAGCAGGCGGAGAGGGCAGCAAGGGAGCAGAACTTCGGGGATGTTGACAGGATGAAGATGCTTGTGATAAAGAGATACTCGATACATGAGGCTCTGAAGGAGGAAAAGAAGGTACATAGATTTGTAAGGGGTTAAAGTTTGGTGCCAGCCCCATCATTACAGACGAAGGCTCAGCGGAGCATATATAAACCATATTGAAAGATTATTTAATTAGGCACAGCAAGAAGAGATTTGCGCATGAGGGTTTCAGGCTTAGCCGCACCGTTTCTGGTTCTTGTATTGTCACTCGGAATCTCGAACGCCTGGACCCTGCAACAGGGTTATTCCGTCCAGTATGCGCTCAATGTATCGGTGCCGTCAACGATAGCCATAGGCTACAATGTAAGCAACATTGCCGTTTTGTCAGTGATGTCATCATCGCAGTATGGCTCATACCTGAACGGGTCCAGCGTCTATCCATTATACAACAGCACCGTCTCCGGTCAGGACATCAAGACGATCAGCTTGCCAGCCGGTTCGTACTACGCTATCCTCGATGCCAAATACGCTACCATCAACTATTCGTACAGCGCATTTGCAGCCCCTGCCGGCAGCATTCAAAGCATACTTGTCAATACCAAATACAGTCTTCCCCTGGACCTGCAGAATTACAGCGATATAAACCTAAGCTTTGTCAGCGATCATCCGCTAAAAGTCTATCTTCCAGGCGGCTATAACTATACGATAAATGGGTCTGTTCTATATTGGAATTTCCACGAGAACAGGGGACAGAACTATATCAACTTTACCTCCCTGCAGGCGACAAGGGTGTTTTTATTACTGAACGCCACGCCTGCCATAATCGACCCCCTTAGATACAACATGACAAACTTTACAAATCCCCAGCCAATCGGGATCGCCAGCTATGGACTCTACAACTACTCAGGACAATTCACCCCGTACCAGATAAACACCACGGAGATAGAAGGGACCGCTAACATTACCGAAATATCTGCTTATAACGCAATGCCTCCGGTGAACGTATCGAAATACGGGGCCAGCCTGCAGTTGAACGCCTTGATGAACATCGAATCAAATGGAAAGAGGTACACTTATTGGCTGCAAAACATCATGTCATTGAACACCAGCAACATGTCCTACTATATATACGACAACGTATGGAACTACAGCGGCAGCAGGGCCAACATTTCAAATTCGACTTTATCTGGCAACGGCTGGATCTCAAGCACTTCAGTAATAGACAACGGAGGAGCGGTCTATGAGCAGGAATTCTATGGTTCCCCAATTCATGCGCGTCTTTATACCTATCCGCTATATTTCTCGCCGATCATAAAGATAGGATATAAACTAGGCAATCCGATAGTGTCATTCGGCTACTACTCGGCACTGGGAACCTACTACTATGACAATGTATCATTCAATATTCCGTCGGATAATGCCTACATCCTGATGACACCGTACTACGAAACCCCATCCGGGAACCTCTATGATATAGAATTCGTCTTCGGAGGGGAGAACAGTGGAGAGATTACCAATTTTGGGCAACTCAACGCAACAATCCAAGCCTATTACTATGACAACGGCACAATGAAACCTCTACAGTCTGTCTATACCTTCGGAAGCGATACTGCAGAAGCTGCCACGAACCTCAGAACTCTTCCGAGCCCTAGAGGTGCGCTCGTTACCACGGGCACGCCGAACTACACCCGCATATTGTATTCCCAAAACAGAATTACGGTTTCCACCACAACAACAATGTCTAGCACGGTTCCCACAACCTCGTTGTCGGTGAACCAAACAACAGTGCCAACATACAGCACAACGACAATTCCACAGAACAATCCCTCTTCAAACGACCTGTTGATAGGAATCGTCGCCCTCGTCGTGATAGGCGGCTTTGCAATTGCCGTAATCTACCTGGTATTAAGGGGCATGATATCTGCTGCTAAAAAAGGAAAGGGCGGTAGAAGAGGCATGAAGATACAGTAAGACTGGGAAATGCGGGCATGACGGGATTTGAACCCGCAACCAACGGCTCCGCAAGCCGACGTGCTATCCAAGTTGCACCACATGCCCAGCTACATATCTTTTTATATATTGTTATTTAATAGCTTAATACTTGTCATTGGTTTTAACAATAGTGAGCATATGGCAGATAACCCTGGAAAGATTTGCGTTTCATGCGGGAGGCTTACGAACCAGTATGTGGAGTTCAGGTGCCCGAGCTGCAGCGAAGGCGACATGATAAGGTGCTACAGCTGCAGGGAGAAGCACACGAGGTACAGATGCACGAAGTGCGAGTTCGAGGGACCGTAATGGGAATGGTCGCGACCGTCTTCAAGGTCTATTCTGACGATACGGAGGGCACTGCGAAGGCGATTAAGGAAAAGCTGTCTCCAAAGTCTCTGCAGTTGATGGAGATCGCGTTCGGGATCAAGGTCATAAAGGTCATGTTCGTCCACGAGGATTCTGAGGGCAGCAACATATTCGAGGACAGGCTCAGGAACATAGAAGGGGTCAAGGAGGTCGAAGTCGAGGACGAAACCCTCCTGTAACTGCTCATCCTACAGAGGAATTATATTGTTTTTCAGGCATAGGATAGTGTTTCCTTTGCGTGATTAAAGTGATAAAATCCATAGAGCTTGTTAACTGGAAGACGCATGGCTCTACAAGGCTCAATTTCGCCAGGGGCACCAACCTCCTCATAGGCCAGATGGGAGCGGGCAAGAGCTCCATAATGGATGCGATATCGTTCGCGCTCTTCGGCACGTTCCCGTCGATGAGCAGGGGCAGCGTCGGCGGCCTCATAAGGAACAAGCCGTCGCAGAAACGCGAGGCGAAGATAAGGCTGGAATTCACAAACGGTGACGATGAATACGCTGTCGAGAGAAGGCTGACGCTCGACGGCCCATCCTCAGCTGAGCTCAAGAGGAACGGCTCGTACCTACAATCGCAGCCGAAAAGGGTTACCGAGGAGATAGAAAGGATACTGAGGATAGACTATGACCTTTTCTCCAAGGCGATATACGCAGAACAGAACGGCCTAGATTATTTCCTCAACATAGACCCTAGGGAGAGGAAGAGGAAGATAGACGGGTTCCTTGGCTTGGACAGGTTCGTAAATGCATTGGAGAACACCAAGGCTACGATGAACGACCTGAACAGGACTGCCTCTTCTGACGAGCAGATCGCCGAGGGTTTCGATGTCAAGCAGCTAAACGAGCAGCTAGGTGCAATTGCAGCTGAGCTTGAGGGGTACAGGAAGACGAACAGCGAGGCCAAGGAGAGGAAAAAGGACGTGGAGAAGGAAAAGGATGCTGTGGAGAGGGAGCTCAAGGCCTCCAAAGAGATGTACGACAAGAGGATGAAGCTCGACAAGCAGATACAGGAAATGGGAGGAAGGCTCTCCGCGCTTAAGCATGAGATAGGGGAGATAAAGAAGAAAGGGCTGATGGGTAAGGAGGAACTGGATGCTGGGATCAGGAAGGCTGAGAAGCAGTTGAAGGCATTGGTAGATGACGAGAAAGAGATGGGAGAAAGGCTGCTCAGTGCGCAAGGCGTAAAGGCAAAGCTGGAAGGAGACCTTGCAAGGGCCAGGAAGGACCTTTCGGAGATGGAACGCCTGAAGAAGGAGATACACGGAAAGGACATAGACGAGTTCAGGAAGAGGCATGAGGCACTTGCGAAGGAGATTGAAGAGGCTGTGAAGGAGTCTGCATCCTCGATGGCCATGAAGGAAGAGAAGGAGAGGGCGCTTGCGGAATTGAAGAAGCATATAAGCAAATGCCCCGTATGCGAGAGGGATCTTGACGAAGGACTCAAGCAGAAGCTGACGCAGAAGAACATGAAGGAGATAGCGAGCATGAGGAAGAGGATCGACGAGCTCAAGAGCATGGACGGCTCCAAAAGGAAGGAGCGGGACTCGATTTCAGAACAATTGAAGAAAATGGAGATCTCGTCTGACAAGCTCAAGGACTATGAGGGTATAGAAGGTAGGCTGAAAGAGATAGAGGGCAGCATCACCAAGTCTGCGAAGGATTCCGAGTCTGCAAAGAGCGGGCATGAAGCGGCCAAGGAGCGCGTGCTTAAGGCCAGAGACAGCATAGCCTCGCTCAGGTCATCCAGGGAAACCGTTGAGAGGGGGGAGGCGTATGCGGCTGAGGCTAAACGCATTGATAAGGAGATATCCGACAGGAGGGCAGAGCAGCAGGGGATAGACGTCAGCCAGGAGAGGCTTGACGCGCTGCAGGCCGATTTCTCGGATAGGAGCTCGATGCTGAGCAAGATCAACGCGGAGATAGAGTCCAATTCGAGATACATGTCGGACAAGGAGAAGCAGATCGAGGGCAAGAGGGTTGAGATAGCGAAGGTCGAGAGGATATATGAGACCATAAAGAAGAAGAAAAGGATCGTGGAGGAGCTCGCGAAGTTCAGGAGTTCGCTTGAGGAGACGCAGGTCGTGCTCAGGAGCAGGCTTGTCGGCTCGGTCAACGAGATAATGCACGAGATATGGCCGCAGATATACCCTTATGGCGATTATACAAGCATAATGCTGGATGCTACTGACAACGATTACGTGCTCAAGCTGAGATCTGTAGTCGACAATGAGGAGATATGGCAGGAGGTGGAGGCGATAGCCAGCGGCGGCGAGAGGAGCACCGCATGCCTTACCATGAGGATAGCGATAGCCCTGGTCCTTGTGCCAAACCTGAAGTGGCTGATCCTCGACGAACCGACCCACAACATCGACAGGGAGGGGATAGCAAAGTTCGTCGAGGTGCTCAACGATGCAATCCCTAAGATAATCGACCAGACGTTCATAATAACGCATGACGAGGCGCTGAAGCAGGTCAGCAACGCCAAGATATACATGCTTAACAGGAACAAGGACGAGCATCAGGAGACAGGCGTAATAGAGCTTTGACCATTGCGATGCGCCGTCTGAAGCCCCAGCCTTTGGCCGGATGAGGAGAAGATCAACTTTGCTTTGACTTTCTTACAATAAAATAGGCTAAGCCGCTTGTTACCCAAGCAATCACAAGTCCGACTCCAACTCCTCGGAAGTATGCGTTTCCTGTGAGATGTCCTGCTAAAAGCATTATCACGCTGACAATAAACTCTAATAGAATGAGCATTAGTATGAGAGACGCATAGGTCACGCTCCTCCGCCACATCTCCATACGACTTCTTTTATCCGTATTCTTCAACTCTTAACCATGTTTTGAAATGCCCAGTTCTTTAGGATGAGTCCTTTATATCATTCCGAAGCCCAGATTGCTGCCCTGCGGCTCCTCTTCCTTGCCCACTATCGACGATCCCTTTACCCCTGTGAATATAGCTATCACCTCTACCTTGCCTGCGTAATCCCTGTCGAGCCTTGCGCCCCAGATAACCTCGGCGTTCGGAGCCGAGCTTGCCGTGAGCTTCTCGCCTATCTGGTTCGCATCGCCTAATGTAAGGTCCGGTCCTCCTGTTATGTGAAGCAGCACCCCTTTCGCGTCGCTGTAATCAACATCGAGCAGCTTGTTCCTGAGCGTATCCTGCACAACCTCCTCTACCCTGTTTGATCCGTGCGCAGAGCCTACGCTTATCATTGCGAGCCCTCCCCTGTTCATGATGCTCCTTACGTCCGCGAAGTCGAGGTTGATCAGGCTGGGCTGCGTGATCGCCTCTGTTATGCCGCGTACGGCCTTTGCGGTTATCTCGTCGGCAATCGCAAACGTCTTCTCTATTGGAAGGTTTGGATACACCTGCACGAGCTTCTGGTTGTCTATTATTATGAGCGTGTCGACCTGCTCCCTCAGCCTCTTTATCCCCTTTCTTGCAGTCTCGAGCCTTACCCTCTCGAGCGAGAAAGGTATAGTTACCACGCCTATGACTATCGCGCCGTTCTCCCTAGCTATCCTTCCCACTATCGGCGCCGCGCCTGTTCCCGTTCCGCCTCCCATTCCTGCTGTGAGAAAGACCATGTTCAGGTCCTTTATCAGAATCTCTATCTCGTGGCTTGACATCTCAGCCGCTTTCTCCCCTATCTCCGGGTATCCGCCAGCGCCCAATCCGTGTGTCAGCGTCTTTCCCAGCATAAGCTTCGTTATGTTGGGAGGTATCATGTTTATCTGCTTCGCATCTGTATTGAACGCAAAAAGGCTAGCCCCTCTTACGTCAAGTCTTCCCAGCCTCTCGACCGTGTTGTTTCCTCCTCCTCCGACTCCAACAACCCCTATCCTGGGTTTGAAGGCCTCAAAATCGCTTGCGTCAAAATTAGCGTTCTTTATCGTGTCGCCGTACATGCACATCCCTCTGATTAATGACGCATGGCAATAATAAATATCTTTGCAAAAAAGCACATATAGTGGAAATGACATGGGAGAGCTGAAAAACGCAAAGTCGCAGTCTGCGATGGAGTACCTGATGACCTATGGATGGGCGATACTCGCAATCGCCATTGTGATGGTTTCGTTGTATTCGTTGGGTATCTTCAACCTGGGCAACTTGGCGCCTACTGCAACTCCGGGCTCCTGCCAGGTGATAAGGACCGCTGCGCAGACGAGCCTTGCAGGGCAATGCAACAACCTGATTCCGAAGTACGTCGGACAGTTCAACGGTGGCTACATTACAACAGGTGCAACGGGTTTTCCTAAGGGTAATGCCGATATATCCATGTTTGCATGGATAAATGAACGGCAAGCCACCTCTTATCCTAATGTAGCCTATATAACTGGCTCTGGAACGAGTGCCCAGATAAATACGAATAATGCGACTTCATCGACACTTAACCCAAGAATGTGTACCGCTGGATATTGCTGGATAGATTCTAGGATATTTACAACGAACCAGTGGGCTATGCTAGGTTTCACCTATTCAGCTAGCACAGGCAATGTGATCATCTATTTAAATGGGGTTGGAGGGAGTCCCTTAACAGGTGGCGGGCAAAACTTCCAAACAACGTCATTTAGTATAGGCGCAGGTCCGCGTTTCTTCAATGGTTCAATCGCTAATGTCCAAGTTTACAATATCTCATTAGACAATGCCACTGTAAAGGCGCTCTACCGGGAAGGGATAGGCGGTGCGCCGATAGATCTCCAGCATATTGTCGGATGGTGGCCTCTCAACGGCAATGCCAATGACTACTCTGGCAACAATAATCAGGGAACAGTTACTAATCCTGTAGTCTGGAACGCGAACTGGCAGAGCGGATATACATCCCCTGCCTCCTGACGAAAAGACAAAATTTATCTATTCCTAACGCATACGTTTATCATGATGAATTCGAAGATTGCAGAGATCTTTGAGGAAATCGCTGACATGCTCGAGCTTGACGAGGTTGACAGGAAATTCGAGGTCCTTGCTTATAGGAAGGCTGCACAGACAATCGAGGGATTGCAGGAGCCTGTGGAGGATGTATACGCCAGGGGAGGGTTGGAGGCGCTGCAGGAGCTGCCTGGAATAGGGAAGTCGACGAGCTCGCACATCGAGGAGTACATCAAAACCGGACGCATCAAGAAATACGATGAGCTGAAGAAAAAGTTCCCGGTAGACTTCAACACCCTCACGAAGATTCCCGGATTGGGAGCCAAGAAAGCAGCAAAACTCTTCGTTACACTCAAGGTGAAGGATATTGATGATTTGAAGAAGGCACTTGAGAGGCACAAGATAAAGGACCTTGAAGGATTCGGGGAGAGGAGCGAGGAGGTCATACTGAAAGGGGTGCAGCAGTACGAATCAAGCAAGGGCAGGATGCTCCTCGGAAGGGCGCTGCCTGAGGCAGAAAGGATAATCAAGAAGATAAAGGACTCGGGGCTCGTGCACGAGGTTGTCATAGGAGGGTCGACAAGGAGAAGGAAGGAGACTGTTGGCGATCTGGACATATTGGTGACATCGGACAAGCCGGAGAAGGTCATGGACTTCATCTCGAAGATGCATGAAGTCGAGAGCGTAGCGCTGAAAGGGCCCACCAAGACAACTGTAAGGCTGATGATAGGGCTGAGCTGCGATGTAAGGGTTGTCGAGGATGACAGCTTCGGCGCTGCGCTGCAGTACTTCACTGGAAACAAGGAGCACAACGTCAGGATGCGCGAGATTGCGATAGGCAAAGGTCTCAAACTAAACGAGTACGGACTGTTCGACAAGAAGGACAGGAACATATCGAAGGACGGTGAGGAGGATATCTACAAGAAGCTGGGGCTCGACTGGATGCCCCCCGAGATGCGCGAGAATCGCGGGGAGATAGAGCTTGCGATGAAGCACAAGCTTCCCAAGCTTATAGAGCTTGATGAGATAAAAGGGGACCTGCACACGCACACCATTGCAAGCGACGGCTCGTACAGCATAGTGGAGATGGCTACAGCGGCCAAGAAGCTGGGAAGGGAATACATAGGCATAAGCGACCACAGCAAGAGCGAGTACATTGCGCGCGGGATGGACGACAGGAAGTTCGTGAAACACCTGTCTGATATAGACAAGGCGAACGATGCGGTGCAGGGAATAAGGATTCTGAAGGGCGCAGAGATCGACATACTCAAGGACGGCTCGCTTGACCTGTCTGGCAAGACCATGGAGCTGATGGACTACACGCTTGCAAGCATACACACAAACCTTTCGATGCCTAAGGAGGAGATGACGAAGAGGATAATAGCGGCTTTCGATTCAGGCTATGTCGACATATGGGCGCACCCGACAGACAGGCTGATAAACGCCAGGGGGCCGATAAGCGTGGACTTTGACAGGGTGTTCGAGGCTGCAGAGAGGAACAATGTTGTTATGGAGATCGACAGCTTTCCGGACAGGCTGGATCTCAGCGACGAGAACATATTCAAGGCCAGGAAGTACAAGCTCAGGTTCTGCATAGACACGGACTCGCATTCCACAGAGCATCTCTCGTTCATGAGATTCGGGATCGGCATCGCGAGGAGGGGATGGCTTACAAAGGAGGATGTCGTAAACACGATGAACGCCAAGGAGCTGCTATCGTTCCTAGGGAAATGAGGGCTCAGAACAAGGTATATAAGCCTTGTCGCAAAATTCCTAATCATGGACTTGAAGGGCATCGAGAGGAGGGCTGCACTTTTCTCCATCGTGGTATTCGTAGTCGCAGCTGCGGCATTGGCAGTAGGCTCGCAGTACATACTTTCCAATTACGGCACGGCGCAGCAGCAGCTGTATAGGGGCGGAGTCATAACAACATGGAGCACGACGGTATCGACAACGCTCAGCAGCATCTCCACAAAGACCACGACGTTCACGACCACTACAAGGACTACAACGATAAATTGCGGCTCCGCATTCTGCTGGGGCAGCTCTGGCACGCAGCCGAATTCCTCCTATTGCCCTAAGGGCTGCTCGCCGAGGCTTATAGGCACGTGCGGCAACGCGAACAAGTACCAGTGCTTCACAACAACCGCATCCACGACATCGACTGCGACTACAAGCAGCGTCAAGACAACCGCAAAAGCGGCCTAGTACCAGCCCCTCAGCTTCATTGCCTTTGCAACCCTGTCCACGGCAACGATGTATGCGGCCATCCTCGGGCTTATCTTCCTGCCCCTCTTCCTGTACGTCTCCTGCATGGCTATTACGTCGTTGTACGACCTGGTTATTATGTGGTCTAGCCTTGAATAGACGTCCTGCTCGCTCCAGTAGTAGTTCTGCGTATTCTGCGCCCATTCGAAGTACGACACTATCACTCCGCCAGAGTTGACGAGGAAGTCTGGCATGTCGACGATCCCCTTCTCAAACAGGATTTTGTCAGCCTCAGGGGTCACGGGCCCGTTCGCGAGTTCCAGGACCAGCCTCGCCTTTATCTTGTCGGCATTCTTCTTCGTTATCTGGTTCTCTATCGCTGCGGGTATGATTATATCGACATCAAGCTTGAAGAGCTCCTCGTTGGTTATCCTGTCGCCCCCCTTGTAGTCCTCAACTGTGCCCTTCTTCTTCGCTGCCTCGAGCTTCTCGTAGTCAAGGCCGTTGGGGTCGTAGACTCCGCCCTTTGAATCGGTTATCGCGACTATCTTCGCGCCGAAGACCTTCTGCGAAAGCTCGTACGCGAACTTGCCGGCGTTGCCGAATCCCTGTATCGCAATCTTTGCCTTCTTGGGATCCAGGTTCAGCCTCTTGGCCGCTTCCCTAAGCACGTACATGCCCCCCATCGCAGTGGAATCGAACCTGCCCTCCGAGCCCCATACCTCCACCGGCTTTCCTGTTATGACGCCGAATTCGTCGTAGCCGACTATCTTGCTGTACTCGTCCATCATCCACGCCATTATCTGCGGATTTGTGTACACGTCCGGGGCCGGAATGTCTGTCCTTGGACCTATGAACTTGCCTATCGCCCTTATGTATCCCCTCGACAGGTTCTCGAGCTCGGTCTCGTTCATTGATTTGGGGTCGCAGATCACGCCTCCCTTGGCACCTCCGTATGGTATGTTCGCAAGCGCGGTCTTCCACGTCATCCATGCTGCGAGCGCCTTGACTGTGTCCAGGTTCTCCGCAGGGTGGTACCTTATGCCGCCCTTGCCCGGCCCCCTAGCATCGTTGTACTGAACCCTGAAGCCGTTGAATATCTTCACCGAATGGTCCCGCATCTTAACTGGTATGTTGACAACGAGGGTGCGCATCGGCTCCCTGAGGATCTCGTGCGCTGTCTTGTCAAGCTTCATTATTTCTGCTGCTTCGTCCAGCTGCGACTGCGCTATCTTGAACGGATCAAGTTCTTCTACCATATATCACACCAACAATCATGATTCTGCGAGCGCATTGCATAGCTCGTCTATCCTGAGCACTATCTTCTCTGAAGGCTCTCCCATCTCTATGCCGGCCACTATCGCGTTTGCAAGGCCCTTTCTCTCTATGCGCCCCTTTATCTTCGCAACCTCACTGGAATACCTTCCGTTGAGGTATTTGCTCACCGCGACCTGCACTATGCCGAGCTTCTCCGCTATCTCGCCCTGCCTGTAGCGCTTGGTCATGCTCATCTTCTCCGCTATCGACGCCCTTACAGCGGGCAGCACATACCTTGTTATCTTTCCGCATTCAAGCTCCATGAAGATCATTGTCAAACTGCATCCTTCTAGCTGTCGATTATGCCAAGCTCGTCCTTGAGCCTTCCCAGGATTCCTTTCCTGCGCACCTTGGGCTGCCTCTCAGCAGCTGGCTTATCCTGGACAGGCTCCTCACCACTCCTCTCAGGAAGCGTTACGAGCTTCTGCAGGTCAGGCATCTTGAACCTTGGAGCCTTGAAGAGGCCCTGGCGCTGTTGCTGGGGCTGCGGCTGCTGCTGCTGCGCCGGCTGCTGCCTTGCCTGCGGCCTTCTCATGGTCGCAGTTTCATGCCTGCTCATCAGGTAGCCCAGGATGCCCTGCATGTCTCTCGCACCGAGACTCTTGAATATTATGGCGTTGGCCTTGCTCGAGAGCGCCTCCTCTATATCGCTCTGGCTGCCGCATACAACCGCCCTTATGCCCTCGTACTTGTTCAGCGCTATGCCTGTACCCGACGGATTGTCAGGCACGCACACTATGAGGTCGAATCCCTTCCTGTCCATGAGCCTTGACGCTGTCTCCGCAAGGCCCTCTGCGTCAGAGTCCACCTCCTTGGCGACTACGCTGACCTCGTTCTCGTCGAGCGCGTCTATTATCCTGTCAGTGCCACCCTGGATGTTGCTTAACAGCAGTACCTTTATGGACTCACCAATACAGAGATATACAGTTAATGTTTAAATACATGAGCGGCGAAGACTAATCAAGGTGTTCATTTGAGAGGACGAGAGCCACCAGTATCATGCAGCAGCTGCGGAAGGACTGTTCCAAGGAACAAGGCAGTGGTAGACGAGAGAGCGATAAGGTTCAGCACAGAGCAGAAGGAGGCCGAGGTCAGCTACTTCTCGACCAGGAAGGTATACTATTGCATAAGCTGTGCCAAGCACAGGGGAATTTTCCAGAAGAAGGCGGAGCAGGCTGCGAGGATGGCTGCCAGACGGCAGGGCATGTGAGGCAGACCATGGATTCGTCCGACCTTCTCATATTCAAGCTGCGAAAAGAGGGGGGCGAAACAGGGAAGGCAAAGGAGAAGGAGAAGCCAGCGCAAGCCCCGAAGACTGTTCCAAAACCAGAACCCAAGATAGAACCGAGAGCCGTGCCTAGGGCCGAGGAAAAGGTGATAAGGATGGCCCCGAAGCAGAACGACGTAAAGAACCTGAACTGCATAAGCCATCCTTGGAGGCCCGCATACGCGATATGCTCTGTCTGCAACCTTCCGTTCTGCTATGCGGACATAATGACGCACAACGGCAAGTACTACTGCCTGGCTGACATAGACAAGGCATCGATGGAGAAGGAGGTACAGGTCCAGAGGAATACCTTCAACTACGTGACAGCCTTCATATTCGCTGCGAACACCGTAGTCCTTTTCCTGTTCTTCAACCAGCAGGCATACTACATAATAGGCTACATAATGCAGTCAGGCATATCCAGCCTGATCCACACGTACAACTACAGCTACATGATAGCGCTCGCGGACACTGTGATGCTGCTGTGCAA
The DNA here is from genome assembly GCA_028867135.1 of Microcaldota archaeon. GTDB lineage: Archaea > Micrarchaeota > Micrarchaeia > Micrarchaeales > CABMGC01 > JAGWGW01. The sequence goes on from JAGWGW010000002.1 coordinate 54,029, forward strand.
CGCTATCGCGGCGCTCGTGTCATTGTCCAGGTCCAACAGGGCATTCCTGTTCTCCAGCGTGGTCGTGGGCTTCTCGATGATGCTGCTTGTATACGAGTACCTAACAAGCGGCACCCAGAACCTGCTTCTCTCCGCAGTCATACTTCTCTTCGCGCTTATGATGCTGACATTCAGCAGGATGAGCTCGATAGGCAGCGTTGCTGACAGGATGAGCGTTGCCAATGTCGAATGGCCGCATCCCGGCGCATACCAGTAGATGGGCTAAGGTTTTTGCTTGGTTCGCATAGACAGCATGTCCGCATATCTCTCGCTTGCGATAGCAGATCTTGGCTTATCGTACCTTCTGTTCACAAACCAGCAGTACTTCTCCGTGTACGGCTCGGTTGGCATATTCGCGCTCGCGGCAATGGCGCTCGCGCTTTTCATGCTCCCTTCAAGGCCCGGAAAGGGATCTCGATTGGAGGGCAGGCGGCTCGGCGTGTTTGCATCGCTTCTTGCTGCCTCAATTGTCTTCGCGCTCTACGAATTTGCCATTGACCTGCCTGCGCCGAACATCTTGCAGACAGTGTCGGTTCCTCTGCTGCTGGCCTCCACAGCAGCTGCAGCCTCGGTACTTGGACTGTACTATCTGAGAAGGTCCATACAGGGGCTTGGCGGATACAGAAAGAAGATTGCGGCGCTCGTAGGCATAGCGGTAATGGCTGCTATCGCGTATTTCATAATGTACGCTTTCGTGCAGCTGAGCTGGCACGGGGTCGATGAGCTTGCGTTCAATTACTATGCATCATACCTTTTCATCCACGGCCAGAATCCGTACACTGCAAGCATGGAGTACATCACCACGAAGTTCCACATCTTTCCGACCGTGATGCTGAATGGAACATACGAATACGCATACGACTATCCTGCACTGAGCTTCCTTGCATTCCTCTTCATCCCGCTGCTCAACATAACATCCTTCATGAGCTACATAGCGATAGTCATCTTCCTGAGCCTGCTTTCCGCATACATGGTGTACGAGAGGTCGAATGGAAACATGGCGATGCTGTTTCCAATAGCTGTATGGCTTGTCGCCACATACGGATTGGTAGGGGTGGTGGCGCCATATCTTGCAGTCGGCATCTTTGTGCTTCTTGCATACCTGGAGAGAAGGAGGGTCCTACTTGCCGGCGCGCTGCTAGGGCTTGGCGCAAGCACGACGCAGCTCGCGTGGTTCGCCCTTCCACTGCTCTATGTCCTCATACTCAAGGAGCATGGGATAGAAGGCATGTCCAAGGCCGTCGGGGCCTCTCTGCTTGCCTTCCTTCTCGTCAACGCATACTTCATTGCACTATCGCCGAGCGCGACGATAGGAAACATGTTTTCGCTGCTCGGAGCGACAAAGCTGCCTTTTTACGGCACAAACATAATGCAGTTCCTGGTGCCTTTCTATCCAGTCAGCTACTGGTACCCCACAGCCCTATCCATAATGGCAATTCTCTCGATGGTTGTCCTGTTCTATTTCCGCACAAACGAGATGATGCCCTTGATAGCCGTAATGCCCGCGATGATATTCTTCCTTTCGTGGAGGAACATCTCGATATACGGGCTTTCGTTCATGCCTCTGCTTCTTGCGGTGTATTACGCGCGCGATAGGCATGAACGCCATGATGCCAATGCAGGGCTAAGGGCCTGGCATGTGACGCTGTTCCTCGTCTTGATAGCGGCATTGATGGCCGCCGTTGCCCACGATGAGCATGAGAGCAGCAGGCTGGTGGCCATTAACAGCATAACGCCGGTGCTGTACCAGAGCAACGTGTACGGATACCAGAACGGCTATGCGCTAGGCGCTCTTAGCATAAACGTCTCAAGCGACTACGACAGCCAGCAGAATGTCTCTTTCTACATAGTCAGCCGGAGCCCGAACCTGCAGGGGTACATACTCGCAATGCAGCTGCCCAAGCTGCCTGCCCACCAGTCAATAGTATACAATGTGGACTACCGGCTACCCTTGGTAAACAATCATACGAAAATATTTGTAGTCGCGTTCAACGAACGGTACATGGCCTCGAAGGAGCTGGAACTGACGCAGCTGAGATGAGGCGCGGGCATTTTCAGACAGTAGTGCTTACGGAAGTGGTTATCGAGACGCCTGACGTGACCTTGTCCAGCAGCTGGCCGTACACGACATGCGGTATGCCCGTCTGCGTCTCTGTGTAGTTCAGCTGCAGCGTGCCCCTGAACAGGGAGCCGATCTTGCCAGAGAACGCCGTTGTTCCGGAGTAGCACTGCGTCGATATTGCGGCGGTGCTGCCTCCCTGTATCACAAGGCTCTGGCTCTGCGTCACTATGCCGGTCTGGTTGCTGTTGCATCCTGAGGCGGTTATCTTTATGGGATACGGGTTTGCATTCGCTATGCTCAGGTAGAGTATGCCGTTGCTCGAAAGGAGGGCCTGATTGCACTCAAGGTTTGCGGGAAGCGCGCATGAGACTATCTGGCCGGAAGGATTCAGGATGCCAAGCGCAACGAATGTGGTGGTAGCGATTGCGATAAGGAGGAATGCCCAGGAGTAGGTTGTAAGATACTCCATTGCGGATTGCAGCATGCGCGCGTTTTTCCCCATCATAATTGCATCGTTTCTATTAGGCTGGATAACATATAAAACATGTTGGGGCATTACGCCCTTGCGGCTTCGCTGAGGCTCAGATTGTTGTGCTTGTCGAGGTGGTGAACGTGGTCTGGATTATCGCCCCGCTTACCACCTTCGTGTTTATGTTGCCGAACGTCGTTTTCTTCACTCTTGTGTACTGGTCCGTGTAGTTCAGTATGAGATAGCCCGTGAATGCAGAACCTATGTTCGCTGCGAACTTGTTCGTCCCGATATAGCACTGCACTGTGAACGTCGACGATGATCCCGTAGGTATGTAGATCGAATTGTTCTGGGGGCCCGCTATCCTGACGATGTTGATAACGCTCTTGTTGGCGTTGCAGCCCAAGCCGCTAACGTAGACTGGGTATTGTCCCGTATTTACTAGATTGAATTGGAGCACGCCCGTGCTTCCGAGCTTGAGGTCCGAACAGCCGAATGCTCCTGAAAAGGAGCACGTGCCTATAACGTTGTTTTGTGGAGAATAGACGCCGAGGAGGTATAGGGCTGACGCGGCAGCTGCGATGATCAGCAAGGCCGTGCCGTAGATTGAAAGATATTCGAGTGCAGACTGTGTCTTTGCCCCGTCCATGAATTCAATCCTCAATTGATGTTTTTAAGACTACATGCTGCTTACCGTTGCTATGCCCAGCACCGTGAGCATCTCGTTAAGCACTTCCGCAGTTGAATCCACTATCATGAGCCTCAGTTCCCTCGCCGAGCCGCCCTTGAGCACCGGCATCGTCTCGTAGAACCTGCTGAATGCGGTGCATAGTTCTATGAGATAATCCGTTATGACGTTTGTCCTGTACTCGCTGCATGCCTTCTCCGTGACTTCGGGAGCGTTGCCAAGCAGCTTGACAAGCCCGAAGTCGTGTTTCCTTGTCATGCCATTGTAATCCTTGAGGGATTTCCTAATCTCCTGATTGCGGAGTATCTTTGTCGCCCTTGCGTACGTGTACATGCAGTACGGGCCGGTGTTGCCCTCGAAATTGAGAGCGCGCGCCCACGAGAAGGTTATGTTCTTCTCAGGGGCGATCTTCAGGAACTCGAACTTTATAGCGCCTATCGCGACGCTTCTTGCTATGGCCTTCGCGTTTTCCTTGTCGCTTATCTTTTCGCTGCTCTTGACTATCTCCAACACCTTCCTCTCTGTTTCCTCAAGCAGCGAATCCGCAGTGTAGCTCCTTCCGCTGCCCATCCATCCCCCTTCCCTTCCGCTCAGCGTGCCTCCTTCGACGTCGACCTTTCCGTACGACAGGTGCATTATCTGCTCGGCGATGTCCTTCCTACCCATCAGCATGAACATTGATTTGAGGATCAGCTGCGGATACCTCTGCCTATTGTCTATCACGTTGACCGCCTTTTTTACATTGGCAAAGTCCATCCTCTCCCCGGATTGCGCTGTGGTGTAGAGCGGCTTTCCGTTCTGCTGCTTTCCTATGAAGATGCCGTAGTTGAATGTGTCGCTGAGCATTCCGAATTTCCACATGTGGAACGCTATGTCCTTTGCGACATATGTGGCTGTACCGTTGCTCCTTATCAGCACCTTGACGTCTTCGCTCGGGCTCTCGAAGTCCTTTGCCATCTGCCTTATCCTCTCAAGATCGACGATTATGCAGTCCTTGTATTCTCCGCTTGTCTCCTTCTTGACGATCCCGTTTTCAAGCAGTATTGAGAATGCCTTGTCCAGCAGCTTCGCCCTGACTATGTCGCTCTCCCACACAAGGACGTCGTGGTATACGGAATAGCCGCTTGCCGTCTGGTACTGCGCCTTTACGCACTCCTCTGAGAGCCTTCTAGCTTCATTCGACTCTTTTGAAGAGCCTTCCTCCATCTTCTCGAGCAGACTCTTGACCTGCTGTTCAACGCCCTTTTCCTTGAGCCTCTTGTTGACCTCTACGTACTGCTCGCCCAGCCACGTATCGAACTTCTTGTCAGGCTTGCTTCCCAGGTTCATGTATCCCCAGAAGCTCTCCGCAACCTGCATGCCTAGGTCGTCTATGTAATCTTCCCTCTCCACCTTGAAAGAGCATGCCTCCATCATGTTCGATATGGCATCTCCCAGCAATGCGTTCCTAAGGTGGCCTATGTGCCACGGCTTGTTGGGGTTGACGCTCGGAGACTCGACTATCACCTTTGCGCCTCGTCCCATGTCGCTCCTTGCGTATTCTCCTTTGCCCCCTTCTATGCTCTCCAAAACATGCTTCGCGTACTCTCTCTCGTCTACAAACGCATTCACGTAACCGTTGAGCGCCTCGATCCTAGTTATGAACCTGGCGCCCTTTGCGCCTGCAGCCAGTTTCTCCGCTATCTCCTTCGGGTTCTTTTTCGCGGCTTTTGCGATCCTGAACGATATTGATGAGCTTATGTCCCCGTTATCGGGTTTGGGGATAGACAGCGACAGCAGTATTTCCTCTTCTGCTACATCGGATTCCTTGAAATTCCTGGATACGGAGCCCTTTATTGCAGCTATGAATTCGTTCTTGAGGTCCTTGCCTGGAGCTGACATGCTACCATCCCTTCATTGCGCCGTGCAGTTTATCTGCATACTCCTTCTTGGTGTACACCCTCGCGTCATACAGCGTCTTCTTGCCAACCATCCCCAGGATAAGTCCGCTGTTCTCGGACAGCGGCAAGGACCTGCCCATCTTGTTGGTGTATATCTTGCTGCCTTCGTCTAGCAGGCTCAATGGCCTCAGGTACACAGGGAAGACCCATTCCTCGTCTATCCCGGCCCTCTGCGCGAATGCCCCCTTGGACCTGTCGCTGCCCTCCATCTCCTTTATCTCCTGCGATGCCTTTGACAGCTTGCCCTTTTCCGATGGTTGCGGGTCCATGTATGCGGCAGCAAGCGGTTTTCTGAGAAGGAACATCTTTACCAGTTCCTTGAGGTGCTTACTCTTGCCATTTTTCATGTACGCGTACATTGCTGAATAGAACATGTTGTCCGTATACGCGAGAACATCAAGTTCGCTTTCCCGCCTCAGCAGCTCGTCGGGGTGTAGTATGTACCCTTCCCTTATCAGCATCTCGAATATCTTATCAGCCATCAACCCGAAGGAGACAGCCGTCTTGTGGTGATAGACGGACCTGAACATATGGTACCTTCCCAGCAGGAAGCTCTCGACAACGCTCTCGTCCTTGCTGAAGGTTATCCTGTCGCCATCGATGCTCATAGTGCGCATGAGTCTCTCCACGTTTATCCTTCCGTATACGACTCCAGTATGGTATGAGTCCCTGAGAAGGTAATCGCTCTTGTCAGCGTCGAAGGCGGAGGAGATCAATGCTGAGAACTTGTGCTTCCTCTTTTTTGTGAATATGTCGGTAATCTCGTTTGCCCCGTATGTGTCTAGCCTGCCAGCCAGGAATTTTTCCACGAGCATGGACCCGAACTGCTCGTGCCCCATGCCCTTGAGCCTTTGCACTATTCCGTTCTCTGTGGTGTGCGACATCGGATAGTGTCCTATGTCGTGCAGCAGCGCGGCCAGCCTCAGCTTCTGTATCTCGTCATCGTCTGTTGTCAGCAACTCGCCATGGCTCTTCACGTTGTCGAGGAACTGCTGCATCATGAACATCGAGCCTATGCAGTGCGCAAACCTGGTATGAGTCGCGCCTGGATAGACGTAGTATGCCGGGCCCATCTGGCTTATGTGCCTCAGCCTCTGGAATATCGGGGTGTCTATCACCCTTGTCTCCAACTCCGTAAGTTCTATGTATCCGTGAACATTGTCGTATACCTGCTTCTTGACCTTGAGCGCCATCATCTCCCTATTGTCTTATCGTATTTCTTTAGGACTGAAGGTATCATATCTATTACGTCAGATGCGATGACATGGTTTCCCTTCGCCTCGAACAGCAGGTCCCCTATCCTGCCATGAAGGTATGCTCCTGCGACAGCGGCCTCGTAGACGGGTGCTCCTGCAGAGGCGAAAGCCGCTATCATCCCCGACAGCACGTCGCCGGTGCCCATCGTCGCCAGCGCAGCTGCCTTCGGTATGCTTACCTTGGCCCTTGTGCCGTCTGTTATTATTGTGTAATGGCCTTTTAGCAGGACGTTTGCGTTGAGCTTCCTTGACACCGTCATCGCTTTTGCAGCCCTGTCCTTTATATCGGTCTTTGATACAGTCAATCCTGAGAGCCTCAGGAATTCCTTCTCGTGGGGAGTTATAACGACGTCCTTCGAGAGCTTCCTGCCTTTCACGGACCCTATCGCATCCGCATCCACGATCATCTTCTTGCCTTTTGCCATTCCGTGCTTTATTATGCTATAAGCTGCCCTGAGCGCTGCGCTCTTCCTTCCTATCCCCATCCCTATGGCTATCGCGTCAGACTTCTCTATCTCCCTCTTTATGGCGCTGTTGAAGACTATCGACTTGCTGCCCAGCGCGTTGACGACCATGTTTGGCGAGAAGCCCCTCGTGAGCGCCAGTATGTCCCTTGGGACATATGTCTTCGCATAGCCCGATGCAGTCCTCAGCGCGGCAAGGGAGTTGTATGCAGCTTTGGATGCGAGGACAGGAGCGCCGTAGAGCCTGTCGCTTCCGCCTATCACAAGCACAATGCCCCTCGTAGCCTTGTCTGAGAATACACTCCTTGGTGCAGATGCGAGCGAGAGATCCGCCTCGCTCGCAAGATCCACCTTTACCTCGCTGTTTTTAACGTCGTCAGGCATCTTACAAACACTTTTAATACTTTGATTTCTATATCTTAACGCATATATTAAAAGCTCCTGTCGGTGTTTCCATATCAAAAATTTATAAGCAGAAGGACAAGCTGATCGTGTACCTGCCGTTCGAGGTAATAGGCGCTCTCAAGCTCAAGGAGAACGACGAGGTCGACTTCATCAGGCTCAACCCGAACTCGTTCGCGTTTGCGAAGAAGTCGGACATAGCGACTTTGTTGGTAGGGGGAACGAGGGCCAGGCAGGAGGCTGCGCAGGAGCAGAGGCCCGAGGCAAGAGCTGCCACGCAGCAGGTAACTGTATCGGATGCGGAGCTTTCAGTGCTCAAGAAGCTCGATACGCTCAGGTACATGAACAGGACCCCCGAGAACGTGGGCAGGATACTTAATGAGAACGAGAAGGCGACGCTGAAGCAGCTCCTGGACAAGAAAAGGGTCACGCTGTTCAAGACAAACAAGGGCGCGCAGCTGTACAGCATACCAAAGAGCATCTACGATTCGTTCCTCATGAGGAAGAAACAGCAGGCGAAGCCTGAAGAGAGCATGAAGGAGAGCAAGGTCGTGAAGCAGTACACCTACATGCTGAAGAAGAAGCCGGAGAGCGCGCAGGACCTGAACGTGAGGGCGCTGGAGCAGAACGGCTTCGTCGTGGTTCCGACCGAGGGAGAGGCATCGACCCTTTCGCTCGCATTGGAGGAGTCGATAAGGCAGGGCCTGGTGCTGGGCACAAGGGCCTTCAACAAGAAGTTCTACGTGGTGCTCAGGGCGTTTTTCGAAAGGTACAGCGGCCAGGTCATAAAGGAGCTCAGGGAAGGGTCGAGCAAGGTCAGCGAGATTGCTGACAACATGGGTTTGGACGAGGATGGGGTAAGGGGCATACTGTACCTTTTGTCCGAGAACGGAGATGTCAGCGAGAAGAAGAGAGACACATTTACCCTTGCCTAGACCACGAAGTGATTGAAGATTATCACAAGGACCGCAAAGATCACTACCGCTATCAGTACCACTCTCGGATTCAGCGACGGCCCTCTTTCGGGAGCGTCGTAGAAGCTCAGTATCCCTGCCTGCGACTGCGGCGTTGACAATGCCATAATATCACTTCTGCATTAATTTATTTAACGTTTCCATATGGTATCGTATGGGAAGGTATTATCTCAAAAACGAGGAGGCCTTCGGGCCAATCACCGCAAGGCTCTATTCCATATTCACAAGGATGGGCAGGATAACCGATTTCTACAGGTTCGTCGTGAACGACATAAGGAAAAGCAGGGCAAAGAGGATACTTGACATAGGGACGGGCCCCGGAAGGATACCGATGCTGATATACGAAGCGAAGAAAAGGAGGGTTTATGCGATTGATCCCTCGCCTGCAATGGTAGGCATAGCAAAAAGGAATGCGATGAAGATGGGTTATGACATAGACGTAAGGCTTGGCTCGAGCAGGAGCATACCTTTCAGCTCGAAATTCGACCTGATAATCGCGACAATATCCTTCCACCATTGGGCCGAGAAAGCGACATCGATGGCACACATAAAGGAACATCTTGCGAAGAACGGTGAGTTCAGAATCTACGAATTCAAGATGCATGGAAGCTTTGCTCATAGGATACTCGTAGGCATGCATTCGCTGGACCCTGATGAACTGAAAGAGGCTGCAAAGAATTCCGGAATGAAGGTGAAGGACATAAAGGAGAAGGACACAATGTTAAGGGTATCACTGGTGCGGGGCAATTAGCAGATGCTGATTCAAAAGCAATAAATAGAGTTGACTTGTAATTGTCTTATGCGTAAATCACAGTCCGCGATGGAGTACCTGATGACGTATGGATGGGCGATACTCGCAATCGCGATTGTCATGGTCTCCCTTTATAGTCTTGGAATATTTAATCTGGGAAACCTGAAACCTACAGCGTTGCCTGGCTCGTGCCAGGTGATAAGGACTGCTGCGCAGACGAGCCTCGCTGGCCAGTGCAGCAACATGATTCCCAAGTATGTTGCATACTTTACTGGCAGTACAGCCTATGTAAGCGTACCTTCCAATTCAAACTTGAATCTTAACTCTGCGACCTTTAGTTTCTGGCTTTATCCTATCATCATATCCGCGGCTGACATTATAGAAAGAGGTGTTGGATCTGGCGCTTTTCAGCAATATTACATTAGATATACCTCGTCTACGCAATTCCAATGCGTTCTCGACAACGGGGTGAGATTTTATAGCATTACGGCAACTGATGCAAGCTTAGGAATAACAGCCAATAGGTGGAATCATATAGCATGTGTCGTGAACGATACCGGAAACATGGCATACTTATACGTTAACGGTATCCTGAAGGCCAGTGCATCTCCAACGTCATCGTCAACTTCGAAAGGCAGTAGCCTTTTGTATATAGGTGGCTACTCATGGGACGGCTATTCAAAAGGATACATGGCAGATGCCCAGATCTACAATGCATCACTTGATAACGTAACAGTAAATTTGCTTTATAAGGAGGGTATTGGGGGGGGCGCCGACCAATCTGCAGCACCTTGTAGGGTGGTGGCCATTGAATGGCGATGCGAATGATTATTCAGGAAACAACAACCAAGGAACAGCAACCAGCGTAATCTGGAACGCGAATTGGCAGGGCAACTACACTGCTCCAGCTTCGTAGCGGAGGGTCAGATTCTGCCCTTGCTTTCCCCCCTTACAACGGCCCCTGCTATCAGGTGGGCTAGCCTCAGGTACTTGACCGCATCGCTGACCAACCTGCCTGCATCACCCTTCTCAATACCAAGTGTTTGCAGGTAGTAGCCCTTTGATTTGTATATGCTGATCTCCTTTGAGAGCCTGTTGAATAAGGCCAGCTTCTCCCTGTCCTTTGTCATGACCCTTATCGCCCTTCTCAGCAGCATGGGTCTTGGCTTCTTCCTTGTTATTGCGATTGCACCTATCCTCAGCCTCCTCTTTATCTCTGTCATGTCGACGATATTGAGGCCGGCAATCGCAATCCCGTTCGTCACGACGAGCTTTATCTGGTCCGAGAACCTTGATTTCCTCACGCTCCTGATTATCATTTCCGCAGCGTCATCTCCATCCTTGCCGACATAGAATGAGATGGCGCCCTCGACTATGTCGTTTCTTGCTATGATGCCCAGTATGAATACGCTCTTGTCGTTCCTCTTGAACGGCGAGTCTTCGATTACAAGAATTCGTGCTCCCTTCTTCAGCATTCAATTACTTCTTGGGCACCTGGGAGGCTAGTTCCTTGAACTCCTCCTGCACCTCCTCGATGGCCTTAAGCACAAGATGCCTTGCATTCTTCTCAGCCTTTACCACCAGCCTTGGGTTCCCAAGCTCCGGATGCTCCTTGACGACTCCTGCGAAATCTACGTCCTTGCTCTCGAGGAGCCTGTCCTTTATCAGGTCGGGTATTCCCCTGTCAAAGCCCTCGAACTCTATCGTAAGGCTCTTTGCCTCGTCTTCTATGAAATTCAGTTTCAAACAATCCACCTATGAACAAGCAGAAGCAAGTATATGTTGTAGATGGTATACTTAAATATATATAGTTTATCCATATCAATATACGTTACAGATTCCTACGTTTTCAGGGGTTCTAGTACATGGCAAACATACTCGAGGTCGATACACAGAAGCTTGTGGAGAGCGCAGCCCAGAAGCTCAAGCAATCTGGAGGCATGGACAAGCCGAAATACGTCGATTTCGTAAAGAGCGGGGCGAGCAGGGAGAGACCCCCTTCGGATCCTGACTTCTGGTACATGAGATGCGCCTCGGTACTTAGGCAGGTGTACCTTGAAGGCCCCATCGGCGTATCGAAGCTCAGGACAAGGTACGGTTCCAGGGTCAACCATACGGTCCACAGGCACCACCACTTCCGTTCAGGAGGTTCGCTGATCAAGGATGCGTTCGACGCGCTCGAGAAGAAGGGATACGTAAAGAAAGGCAAGAAGGGGAGGATAATCACGCCGGTCGGAAGGTCATTTCTCGACAAGGTGGCTGGTGAGCTGTCCAAGGGTGCGTAGCCTTGCCTGAAGAGCAGGAGGAGCAGAACAAGGCAAGGAAGGCCATCGAGAAAAGAATACGTGCAATGCAGGTAGAGCAGCAGAAGAGGGGAATAGCGCAGAAGTTCATGGAGCCCGACGCTTATGAAAGGCTTATGAATGTTAGAGTAGCAAATTACCAACTGTATTCGCAGCTTGTTGACCTGATAATCGCGATGGTGCAGCAGAACAGGATACAGGGAAAGATGACAGATGTGCAGCTGAGAGACCTGCTGTCGAGACTGACTTACAGGCCTGATTCGAAGATAGAGTTCAAGCACAAGTGAAGTGAGAAAATGTCGAAGAAAAGCCAGAAGCTAAAGATGAGACTGGGAAAGAAGCTCAAGCAGAACAGGAGGGTTCCCGCGTTAGCCATGCTCAGGACGCACAGGAGCGTGCAGTACAACAGGTTCCAGAGGAGCTGGAGGCACAGGAAGATGAGGCTTAGCAAGGAAGTGTGAAAATGTCTGTAATGAGGATAAACCTTAGGAAGGGCCTTGTAAGGCTGCATATGTCGAGAAGGCACGCGAAGGCAGCTGACCTGCTGAAGAGCTTCGTGGCAAGGCATCAGAAGGTTGACAAGGCCGTGGTGAAGCTCGACAAGGAGCTTAACCAGCATCTCTCGATAAAGGTTTCAAGGAGCATGGAGCCCATAGAGGTTAACGTTGAGAAGGTTGGCGACGGGGTAAGCGTCAAGCTTGCCAAGCAGACTGAGAAGGCGAAGGAGGCACAGAAATCCAAGGATGCTCCAAAAGAGAAGGCATCAGTGCATTCGAACGTGAAGCCCAAGCCCCTTGAGCCGCCAAAGCCTCATCCTCTGAAGAACGAGCCCAAGGACAGCAAGGTGCAGAACAAGACTTAGGTTGCATTCCATGAGCATCGTGAAGGGCAGCATTCTCGGCAACAGCTACATAGGCGCTTTTGCAACGACCAACGACAGATTCACAATCCTCAGCAACGCGGCCACCATGAACGAGGAGAAGATGGTAGAGGAGGCGCTGGGGACCGAGGTCGCAAGGGCTACCGTCAACGGCTCCGGACTTGTAGGGGTATACACTGTTGCCAATTCAAATGCGATAATGGTGCCGGAGATAATGGAGAGGCACGAGATAGACATGGTCAAAAGGGCATTTCCCAGCATAGGCGTGCACGTGATAAGGACGAGCCTGAACGCGCTGAAGAACAACATCCTTGCAAACGACAGGATAGCCGTGATCAATCCTGAGTACAGCAACAAGGAGGAGAAGGAGATATCCGATGCCCTCGGGGTTGAGACGATCAGGCTCTCTGTGGGCGGATTTGGGACGGTTGGCGCGAACAACATAATCACGAACAAGGGGCTGGTGCTCAACAACAGGGCCAGCGACGAGGAGAGCGAGAGGCTCAAGCACCTATTCAAGTCAATATCGTATTCCACGGCCAACCTGGGGGCAGCGTCGATAGGGCTGTGCGCTATTGCGAACTCGAAGGGAATTGTCGTCGGGGAGGATACTACCGGGTTCGAGCTTGCAAGGATCTCGGAAGGCCTTGACCTTGAATGACAAATAAGTTATAAATACGAATCCTTCCCATTGTTAGTGGGGTTTTATGAGCAGGAGGTCAAGAACGTTCAACCCGGTGATAGGCGATGACAAGAGCATTGTCAGCGCGCACTGGCAGGGGAGAGAGGCTGAGGTAAGGACGCTCATGAGGAACGGCGGCGATCCGAACCTTGACTTCGGCTCCAGGACAGGCACAGCAAACATGAAGATAGGAGAGGAGAGCATAGGAAAGCTCAGAAATGCTGTCGAAGTCAGGGAGACGCTGACAATATGGTACGCCTCCAACGGCACGGTTCAGAGGGCGCAGGGCATCCCACGCTCTGTTGACCTGAGGAAGGGCATAACGCTCTTCGGGAAGGACGATGCGATACCGTTCATAGGAGATACGGTTGCGATAAGGACGATAACGTTGAGGGGCAATACGGTATACGACAACAGGAGCAGGATAGGCGCAGAATACGGCACCAAATCGGCTTCTGACATCGAAGCACTCATGAGAAGGAGCTTCGATAGCTCAGTGTCAACAAGATAAGATTGATCCGATGGCTGAGAACAAGGACAACGCGAACATAGACCCGAAGGAGCTCTACGTGCAGCTCCAGTACCTGCAGAACCTCTACAGCCAGCAGTACGATTACATAGAGGAGAACCTTGCGAGCTACACTATAGCCAACAATTCCGTCAGGAGGAGCATAGAGCTCCTGAGCGGCGCGGACTCTGTGAAGAACTCGAAGGTGCTGATGAGCCCAGACGCAGGAATCTACATGGAAGCCAGCATCGGGGAGCTCAGGAGCATCATAACTTATGTTGGTGCAGGATATCTAGTGGAGAAGAGCGTTGAGGATGCGAAGGCCTTCATGGAGCAGAACCAGAGGAAGGGAGAGGAGGTGCTCATGAAGCTCGTGTCCGACAAGCAGAAGCTCGAGAAGGAATTGCTGGACATAAACTACAGGATGGGAGTCCTCCAGCAGCAGCTGTCAGGACAGTAGGTAATCCGATGTTTGAAGGCCTGAAGAAGAAGTTCTCGAATTTTATAGACAACATCACGAAAAAGGAGAATGAGGAGGTCAAGGAAGAGGCCAAGGAGGGGAAGGCTGAGGAGAGGGAGGAGCCAGCCCAGGCTGCTCCTGCGCAAGAACAGGAGAAGATGTCTGATATCGAAAAGGAGGAAAAGGCAGAGGAGATAGAGGAAGAGGAGAGTGACGAGGCCCAGTACGAAAGGCAGATGGCAAAAGGAAGCGAGGGAGAAGAGGCAAAGCCAGAGGCACAGGAGCAGGAGCATGAGCAGGTTCGCCAGGGCAGGGATTCGGCCCCTAAGCCGCAAGAGGAGAGAAAGGGCATAAGGTTGTCTGCCGCAACAAGGATAAAGGGCTTCATTTTTGGGCAGGTCGAGATAAAAGAGAAGGACGTAAGCTCGTTTCTTGAGGGCCTGAGGATGGACCTGCTGCAGTCCGATGTCAACTACGATGTCGCTGAAAGGATGGTCGGCAACCTGTCTAGGGAACTGGTAGGGATGAAGGTGAACTCCAGGGACATAGAAAGAGAGGTGAGGAGCAGCGTGAGGAGCTCGATACTTAGGACCATAGCGAAGAAGGAGGGCTCTGACATGGTTTCGATGGCAAGGGAGAAGAAGCATAAGGGAGAGATGCCGTTCAGGATACTTTTCCTGGGACCCAATGGGGCGGGAAAGACGACAACGATGGCCAAGGTCGCGAGGATGCTGCTTGACAACGGTTTTTCGTGCGTGATGTCGGCAAGCGACACATTCAGGGCAGCTGCAATGGAGCAGACCGCAATACATGCGCAGCGACTTGGGATAAGCGTCATAAAGGGCGCTTACGGCGCTGACCCTGCTAGCATTGCATTCGATGCCATAGCCCATGCGAAGGCCCATGGAATAGACGTGGTGCTCATGGACAGCGCGGGAAGGCAGGAGACGAACAGGAGCCTGATAGAGGAGCTGAAGAAGATGGCAAGGGTGACCATGCCTGACATGAAAATATTCGTAGGCGAGGGCATAGCGGGCAACGCGCTGCTGAACCAGGTCAAGGCCATCAATGAAGCTGTAAGGATAGACGGAATAATACTGACAAAGCTCGATGTGGATGCGAAAGGCGGCAATACCATATCGATACTCAGCGACACGACGATACCCATACTCTTCTTCGGCATGGGCGAGAAGTACTCTGACCTGATGGCCTATGACCCGGAATTCATAATAAACAACATAGTGCCGGACAACTGAACATTATAAAAGAGTTAAAATAGCATAAAGGCGATATAGATGGGTTTGCATGGATGAGGAATTTCTGCAGTTCGAGTCAAAGGTCTTCGAGCTTCTCGAGGGCAAGCTGAGCTCCATAAACGACGAGGGCGAGCTCCTTAGGAACATCGAGACCATATCCAAGACTGTCAATCCGGCGGTCACGCAGGACGAGATAAACCAGGCCATAGCCGATGCCAGGAAGTTCGACCCGATAGACGACTATCTCCACAACGAGGAGATAGAGGACATCATGGTGAACAACACGAGGAACATATTCGTATACAGGACAGGCGCAGGCATAGAGATGGTGAAGGAGAGGATACCTACAAGGAAGGAGCTTAGCAGGTTTGTCAAGAAGCTGAGGATGTACGCGACAAGCGACATGGCCAGCAAGCAGATATTCGACGTCCACATGCCGACCGGCGCAAGGGCCAACATAGTGGAATCGCCGCTGGGCGCAGACGTAACGATAAGGAGCTTCAAGAAGAAGGCATACAGCATAATAGACCTGATAAACAGGGGAGAGCTCAGCTACAACATGGCCGGAAGGTTGTGGGTGTACTCGGAGGGGCTGAAGGTCAGGCCAGCGAACATAGTGATAGGGGGAACGCCTGGAAGCGGGAAGACGACGCTCCTCAACGCCATGTTCTCGTTCTTCAGGCCTGAGGAGAGGATAGTCGTCATAGAGGAGACATACGAGCTAAACACCGAGACCCAGGAGAACTGCGTAAGGCTGGAGACCAGCCCGCAGGTCGACCTGCAGGACCTTCTCAAGAACTCGCTCAGGATGAGGCCCGACATGCTCATAGTCGGGGAGGTGAGAGGGGCTGAGGCGCAGGACATGATGGTTGCGATGAACATAGGGAAGATAGCGATGTCAACGATACACGCGAGCACCACGAGGGATATAATAACAAGGCTGGAAAGCTCGCCAATGAACATCGACAGGAACGCGATATCGCTGGTCGACGTCCTGATGGTGGTCTCGCAGGTGCAGGAGGAGGGCATGTACACCAGGAAGATAACGCAGGTATCTGAAGTGTCCGGAGTGGAGACAAAGGTGCTGCTCTCGGATCTCTTCCTATACGACTACAAGACAAGGAAGGGTTCGCAGATACTGCCCAGCGTAACGTACAGGGACAACCTGTCCAAGCTCAGCGGCTACTCGCCGAGCAAGATAATAGAGGAGGAACAGAGGAGGGCCAAGATACTTGAGAAGCTCAACAAGATGGGGATAAGGGACCTCGCGGGCATCAACAACTTCTGCAAGGAGTATTATGAGGATCCCGAGAAGGCGCTTAACAAGATAGAGCTCTCGAACCTCGGCATCCTCACGTACGACTGAGATTCCATGAAGATAACGCATCTTATTATCGCCTTCCTGATGCTGCCGCTCATCGCTAGCGCAGGCACAGTCACGCTCAGCGGCACGTGCCCTTCGAAGCTTGTGAACGGCAACGCAAGCTTCTCCCTCAGCAACAGCGGCAACGAGTCAGCCACAAGCCTCATCATAACGCTCCATTTCATAGGCAACGTGACATCCAACAAATCAGTGCAGATAGGCAAGATAGCGCCTGCGCAGAGCCTGAACGTTTCCGTGCCCGTGTCCGGCAACGGCAACTCGGGCACTTTCGGCTCCTATTTCCTTGTGGCGTACAGGCAGGACAGCTCCGTATTCTCCGCGATATTCCCATGCCTGATAGACATAGGCAACGGAACAGCGTCGCAGCTCCTCGTCAATTCAGAGGTCGTTTCGAAGATCAGCGGAAACAGCACCGTGAATGTGTCTGTTGTGAACGGCGGGTACACGTCCATCAACGCGTCAGTGGATCTGGTGCTGCCGATAGGCCTCTCTGCGCCTTTCGGAAGCCACAAGGCTCTCCTTCTAGGCCCCAGCTCAAGGGATGGCATATTCTTTCCAGTAACGTATCCTAACGGCACCGGGAGCTATGCAGGTGCTGTGGTGGTCTCCTATCAGGAGAATGGCCTCAACCATGCCTCGCTGTCCACGATAACCATAGGCACTCAGGGACTGAAGAAGGGCATGCAGCTGGGAGCATTGCTGGAATATGCTGTGGCGATAGTGTTTGTGGCGTTTGTCATCCTGATCCTCAGGGCAAGGCTGAGAAGGAAAGGCTAGTGCGAATAGTTGAGTATGTAGTAGAGGCTTACGTTAGTGGCCTCGGAGCTAGGGATGCTGCCGGATACAATGCTTCTCGTCGCATAGCTTTTCAGTATCTGGCTGCACATGCCGCCATGGTTGGGAGGGACCGTGCACCAGTAGCCGTAATCGAATACATAACAGCTGTACCGCCTTGAGAAGTCGGTGAAGTTGCTGTCGCCTCCGTATATGTAGCCTATCTGGGCTGCGCTCCTGTTGACCTCTAGCCAGATGTCTGGAGTGAAGCTGAAGACAAGGCAGTTGTTGGGCACATGGCTGTAGTTGCCGTAGAAGAAGCTCATCGCAGGGTATATGACGTTCTGCTGGGGCATGTTCTGGGGCGCTATCGTTATTATGCCCAGATACTGCGAGATGGAAAGGCAGAGGAATGTAACCGTTACAAAGGAATAGATGGCAGTGAAGATTACGCTCCGCTTGAGCGCGTTTTTATTGCGCAGCTTTCCCTGCACCAGGCCGTAAATAGCAGATATGATGCCGTAAAGCCCGACGCCTGCGAGTATCGCGATCGCAGGATGCAGCTGGAGCATGAACCTTGCGTCGACCCCGTAGACCGCAGAGCCTGCATAGAAGAAGTCGTAGAAAAGCTCATAGAACAGTATCCACATGAACAGGAGGGCTGATGAGATGCCTTTGCCCCTAATGCCCCTGTCCAGAATCAGGGTGATTATCCCTATCAGGGCCATTACAGAGAATGACAGCGGGAACGATGCCGGATAGTAGGACTGCTGGTCGTAGTATCCTGACAGGTAGAGGAGATTGTCGCGTCCGTTGTGCATGAGGTTCTGTATCGAGAAGAGATGGTGCTGTGCGTCCTGTCCGAACTGCGGATTCGGCAGCTGGTAGGCTATGAAGAATATCTGCGGCGATATGACAAGGAAGAACGCAAGCAGGCAGAGCAGGGTTCCGGTGTCGTTTGAAGCAGACATGGCAGAGCCGTAAAACGATTTTAGCTTCCTGCGGAGCGACCCTTCGAAGGAGAGCAGGTACGCTATTATGAACAACGGTATCAGGAGTATGCCTTCAGTCCTCATGCCGACCGAAAGCGCAAGGGAGAACAGAAAGGCGAGCAGGCTTGCCCTGCTCCTGTTCCTTATGTATACGGCAAAGAGGAGCATTGAAAGGGTTGTGAGCGCCATGAAGCCAAGGTCGGGTGACGCCTGCACCCTCGACCATATGTAAAGCTCAGGCATTATCGCAAAGAGGGCTGTAGCGATGGGGCCTATTCGCTTGCCGAAAAGCGCGGACGAAAGGAGGAACACGAACAGCACCGCTAGGAAGCCGAAGAAGAGCGTTGTGGCAAATGACGTTGCTGTGCCTATGCCGAACAGTGCGAATGCGATTGCTATGAAGAAGGAGAACTCCGCAGGGTCATGGTATATCAGTGTGGAGCCGCAGCTTGACACCATTCCGGTGCCGTACTGGCACCATGTGGCATCGAAATGCTTCAGTATGTTTATCGCAATGCCCTGGTATATGTTCTCGTCAAAATAGAGCTGCTCTGCAGGATGCACCAGGAGAATCGAGACCATGAGGAAGAACGCAAGGGTGCCGATAAGCACCGCAAGGGAGTATCGGTCAACCCTTCCGCGGAGGGCGTCGTAGATGCGCCTTCTTGAGAGGTATACGAATGCAAGAAGCCCGAGGAGAGCTGCAGTGTAGCCTAGGACAAGCAGATTTCCCAATATGTAGAACATCAAATCCGATGTTTTATTGGAAAGGAAGAAAAATAAAGCTAATTGCTTATCCTCTCAGCAGCTCCGGAACGCCATCCAGCGCCCTCATTATCGAGACGGTGTCCCCAGGAGCAACGTCCTGCTCCGGAGCCGCCCTGGCTATGACTCTCTTGCCAGAATGCATCTGCGCTACTACAAGCCTTACCACGTCGGGGGAGTCCTTTGCTGTTGCGTATGAAACAGTAGTCGACAGGACCGTAGCCATCAGCTGGCATGCGTGCTTGTCGATGACGGAGCCGAAAGGAGAACCGTTGTGCGACCCGTTCATTGAATAGCTGATTTCCTGTGCGAACGCCGGATGGATTCTTTGCCTCTCATCCCCGTCCTTGCTAAGTACCGTGAATACGACCGAGTTTGCGAAGCCGCCAAGGCTTGCGAATGCTACATTCTGCACATTCTTGACCTGCCTCTCTCCTGCCTCGCCCCTGATCTGCATATACGCCTCAATCGCCTGCTTCAGCCCGGATACCGCTATGGGATGGCCGCATGATATGAGGCCGCCGCTGGTGTTTACAGGGATGTCCCCGTGTATCGACGTCCTGCCCTCAGACGCCGCAGTCCATGCTTCCCCGCCATTGAGTATTCCTGCAGCTATCATCTGCATCGGCTGCAGTATCGTCGACATGTCGTGCGCCTCGAATATGCTTATCTGGGCCGGGGTTATGCCTGCCAGAGCATAAGCCCTGGAAGATGCCTGCTCTACCGATGGCATGCTGACCAGGTCCTTCCTGGATGATATAAGCGCAGAGTCCGCTCCTAGTCCTATGCCCCTCACGAACACGGGATTGTCTGTGAAGCTCCTTGCAATCCCATTCGATGTGACGAGCAGGGCAGCTGCACCGTCAGCATTAGGGCAGAACTCGAAGCGCCTCAAAGGAGAGACTATCATCTTAGATTCTAGCACCTGCTCCAATGTCACTACGCCCTTCTCAAAATGGTAAGAGTTGGGATTCAGTGAGCCGTTGAACCTGTTCTGCACTGCAACGTTGGCTATGTCCTCTCTGCTTATTCCAAATTCTGAAATGCATGCCGTTGCCATCAGGCCTGCAAGCGATGGCAGCGTGAGCCCGGCAGCCCTCTCCTCCTCGAATAGAAGCGTGGATATCGCGGTTGTTATCTCCTTTGTAGGCATGTGTGTCATCTTCTCAGCGCCGACCACAAGCACTACGTCCGCATCCCCGCTCTTTATTATCATGTCCGCCTGGTGCAACGCTGTTGCCCCTGAGGCGCTGATGTTGTTTACCAGCTGCGAAGGCAGTTGCTCTAGCCCTATCGCCTTTGCAATTTGCAGATGCACCCCGGATATGCCGTTGAACTCGGCCGCATAGCTGTTCGCTATGACCACCCTGATTCTGGATGCTGCCTCCCTGCCTTCAAATAAGGACTGGTGCCTGCCGATTACAGGCCTTGCGGCGTCTGCAGCAAGCTCAAGAAGGTTCTTCTCGCTCTTTCCGAATTTCGTTATGTTTGCATCCACTATGGCTGACATAGAATCGTCAATGTCTTGAATGAGGTATGCACACCTTTAAATCTTGCATGCCCATCGGCAATGGACGAAGGGTTGCCTTCAGGAAACATATAAAGGAAGGTCAGTGATAGACAATTATGGAGGAGAGGGTCGTAATCCTGCTGCTAGCTGTCGCGGCACTGTTCTCCGTAGTTTCCCTTGCCAGCTACCTGCCATCCTCCAGCAAAAGCCAGTGGCATTTTACAGTCGGGGGCAAGACGTATGCTGCAACTTACGCTGAGACAAACCAGGCTGGATGGGAGAGGGGGCTCATGAACCAGACTAACATATCCAACGGCACCTTTGCGCTTTTCGTGTTCAACAGGCACAGCATATGGCCGTTCTGGATGAAGAATACGTACGTGCCCTTGGATATAATATGGATAAACAACAGCAAGGTGGTGTACGTGGCGAATGCCGTGCCCTGCATACAGTACGACAAGAACCAGAGCGACTGCACCCTGTACGTGCCTACCAATGCCTCCAATTACGCAATAGAGGCGCGCTCAGGGTTCGCTGCCATGAACAACATCACAATAGGCAGCGAGATAAGCATAGGCAAGAATTAGCTACATGCTTTTGAGTTTCTCTGCGCCGCTTTTCATGAACTGCGAGAAGCCCATCACCTCCACTCCGTTCAGGGCTTTGTACCCGTACACCTGCGCATCGTTCACAACGACCATTATAGCTTCGTACCTTCTCTTCCTGTTCTCGAGCATTCTCGCAGTCTCTTCAATCTGCTTCATTCCTGTCTCATACTCGATTGCTATCCTCTTGCCGGTCCTTGCTATTATGTCAGGCCCGTATGAGCTGTCGTACACGCTGTTCTGGAGCTTGTTGTCCTTCAGGTATTTGCTTATTATCCTTACCCTTATCTCGTGCTCGGGAGAGTTCCTCGGCATGTAGACATACCATGCGCCATCGTATATCGAGCCTGCACTTATGACATGCGAACCGAGAGTCTTGTCAGCCACCAGCCTTTGGATCGTGTCGCGGATCTCCTGTTGCAAGGCGCCCCTTTTCTCCAGTTCAGCGACCAGTTCAGACTCTCTTATGCACTCCCGTGAAAGGCTGCTGATCATGTACTTTGCATTGACCGAATTCTCATCGCACCTGAAGAATGTCGCGACGAAAGGCTCGTGCTCCTTTGAGTCGAGCACCATCGCCTGGCCTCTCCTGAGATGCCTGATCCCCTTCTTGACCTCTGCAAACCTGTTCAGTTCGTTTCCTCCAGCAATCAGGTTTGCGATGTAGTTCAGCTCCTCAGGTTCTCTCTGGTAGAAGGTGATGAAGAGCGACGAGTTGCTCCTTAGACTCTTGCTTATCGACTTTGCCCTCTGGGATATCGCTATTATCCCTATGCCGTACTTCCTGCCTTCCGCGGCCAGCTTCCCGAGCATCTTCGATTCCGATACCTTCTCGGCCTCGTCTATCAGTATGTAGAGCAATGGCTTTGAGGACTTCTCCGATGAGAGCATGCTTGAGTAGACCTTCCTAAGGAATGCCTCTATGTAGACAGCCTGCGCTTCGGGCGTATGCAGGCTTCCAAGAAGGAAGATGCTGTTTCCCTCCAGG
Source organism: Microcaldota archaeon (assembly GCA_028867135.1). Classification (GTDB taxonomy): domain Archaea; phylum Micrarchaeota; class Micrarchaeia; order Micrarchaeales; family CABMGC01; genus JAGWGW01. The sequence continues at coordinate 76,181 of JAGWGW010000002.1, forward strand.
AGCCTGTCCATCTGCACGTTCCTCGAGCTCCTGCCGTTCTCTATCAGCGAGAGTCTTCTCTCCAGCCCCTCAAGCACCGAATGCTCGGACTTTCCGGCATGGGCCTTGAAGACCTTTACGGAATACATCAGGTCCCTTATCGTAGGCACCCTGTTCCTCTGGCCCATTATGTAATACGAATATGAGATGCACCTGTAGAGCGTATATGCCTGCACGTCCCCAAGCCTGAAGACCTTCCTGAAAAGAGCCGTCAGCTCGCTTGTTTTCTCCTTGACATCCATGCCGTCAAGGTCCAAAACGTTCATGCCGTCGTAGCGAGCGTCGTATATGTCAGCGCCTATCCTGCCTGCGATGCCTATGTACTCGTTGTGGGGATCGAGTATCGCGACCTTCGCGCCTTCGCTTGCAAGGCAGCTCGCTATCAGCTTGCTGAGATTGGACTTGCCGCTTCCTGATTCGCCGACAATCACCATGTGGGGATTGATGCCTGTTGCGTCTATTCTCATCTTCCTGAAGAACTGCCTTTTCCACCGCCAGCTTCTCTTGTAAGAGTACAATCCCTTTATCGAGAGCCTTTTGTCTATCTTTCCTATCGCAATTTTGTTGTTTTCGAACATAAAACCATCTTTTTCTGCTTCGGCCGAACATACAGCAATGCATAAATATGAGGAAAAGAGAGCCATTCCTTATGGCATCTAGGGAAATGGCACTGTCCGCACTGGCTGGCAGGGAGAGGATGCTTGACGACGTATCAAGGATCGCAAGGTGCGCGGCGAGGGCATGCGAGCACATCAGGGATACTACAAGGGGCATGGCGCACAGCTCCTTTGCGGTATTCACGAGCGCCCCGCTGTTCTATCTCTATTCAGCAAGCAAGGACGCCAAGTTCATGGCAGCTAGCGTTATCGTGGGAGGCATAGGCGCGACGGGTATGATGAATTCCGTATACAACGCAGTGATCGCTGCCAAGGAGGTGAGGCTCGTAGGGAAAAGCGCAGAGAAGGCGGGGGTGGCTCTGGTGGTTGTTAAGAATGCGCTGACAAGCTATGATTACGGCATTGCGAACAAACAGATGAAGGAGCTTGACGACCAGGTCAAATCCCTGCGAATGCTTGGCGGCAAACTCACCGAATTCGCAGTAACCAGCACCCTGGGGACATTGGCGATGGGGCTTTCCGTCTATTGCGCAGAGCTTTATAGGATGCATCCTAGCTTCAACGAGGTCACGGGAGCGGGATACGGCTTCGTCTTCGGGACCCTTGCGCTCCAGACCGGCTATTTTGGAGGCTTGTACCTCGAATCGAGGATATCCCAGACCATGGAGGGCTTCAAGAGCATTGTCAGAGGCAGGGAGGGGATAAACTCTACTGTCTCAAAATAACAAAATTCGTCAATAAACATACCGAAATCGGCTTGTTTAAATATGAGCCATCTCATGTTGTATGAGCATGAACGTACAAAGCACTAATAGGGCATTATCTGGAGAGAAGGCACGCAACGTAATCGACATCAACATAAGGGATTTGAAGAGGGCAGTAAGGAACCGTTCAGTAGTTTCCACTCTTGGTTCTGTAGCTTCAACAGCAGGTTTCGCGATGATGGACCTGCATTTCTCAAGATATGGGAATATGCCAAGTCTTAAGGACATCGGCATCTACGGCGGTGCAAGTGCTGCGTCTGGATTGATTGCCGCAACCGTTTCTGCAGTATCCGCGAGTAGCCTGAGGGGGAAGGTGCATGGAACTGTAGAGGGGCTGAAGAGGAGGACTGGGACTGTAATGGCAGGAGTGATGATGAGCGGAATGGGGGCAGCGTTCTTCGACGGCTCGAGCAACGTGCCTTACTCGAATCCTGCGTTCCATATTGCCGCTGCCGGGCTTACTGCCGGAGGAGTGGCGATAACCGCAGTTAACGTGCTTACACTGAAGAAGTTTCATGAGAGGATCCGCAACGCCAGAAGGATGTAGTCATTTCAACGATTCGTAGATCTTGATTACGCTCCTGAGCTCTTCGCCTTCATCCAGGCCTGCTCTTGAAGGAGTTTCAAGAATCAGCGGCTTCGCAGGTATCTTGTCGTACGACAGGAACTTCCTGAAGCCTGCTATTCCTATGTGGCCGTATCCTATGTTGTCGTGCCTGTCAAGCCTCGACCCCAGCGGCTTCTTGCTGTCGTTGAAGTGTATGGCATGGACCTTGTCCCATCCAAGTTCGTCATCTATGTTCTCCAGCACGCTCCTTCTGGTTATGTCGTAGCCGGCGGCATAGAGATGGCAGGTGTCAAGGCAGAAGCCTATGCCCTTTGAGTGCGCATTCTCGTATATGTATGAAAGATCGCTGATGTCTGCACCTACCGCATTCATGTGACCTGACTCGTTCTCGAGAAGGAGCCTCGTGCTCCCCATCTCTTGCTCTGCCATCGATATCGCCTTCAGGATGTTGTCCAGCCCCCTGTGCCTTCCCATCCCCATGTGGCTCCCCATGTGCGCAACAAGGTACCCTATCCCAAGATCGTTGCATTTTGCGAGGTTCTCCATTAGGGCATTGACAGACTTCTTGAATATTAGCGGATTTGAGGATGCGATGTTGGGGAGATACGGCATGTGCGCAACGACCTCTATGCCTGTGCCTGACTGCTTTTGCAGGAACCTTTCCTTTTCGTCCCTGGCGACCTTCCTGCTTGCCCACCCTCTCGGATTCGTGATGAATATCTGCATTGCGGTGCATCCGAGCGCGCTTGCCCTGTCGAACGCAAGGTCCATGCTCTTTGCTATAGACACATGGTAACCTATCCTGAGCATAAAAACGACTGAATGAATCTGCATTTGAAGTATTATAATTTTTGCCGTCGACCTGATTGTTTATGAGGGGAATGTGCAAGTCACAGTCCGCAATGGAGTATCTGATGACGTATGGATGGACCATACTCGCGATCGCGATTGTGATGGTTTCGCTCTACAGCCTCGGCATATTCAACCTCCAGAGCCTTGCGCCAACTGCGACACCCGGCTCATGCCAAGTCATAAGGACGGCGGCGCAGACCAGCCTTGCTGGGCAGTGCAATAACATGATACCAAAGTATGCGGGTAAATTTAATGGCCAGAACAGTTATGTTGGTGTAAACGGCATGACGTTTGGGACTGGGGCGCCGTTTACCGTGCTTGTCTGGGCTAACGTAATGAACAATGCAACATACAGGGGCATTGTGAGCAAGACTGCGGGGAACCTGCCTGCGCCTTTCGACGTATATGTCATTTCGCAGACCAATCAGATATCCTACCTGGTTGGCAATGGAAATAGCAATCAGGGCATCAGCACGGCCAGCGGCACTGTCGTGTTTAACACCTGGCAGCAATGGGCGTTCGTATACACTGGAATTGCGATGTCGGTTTACAGAAACGGGGTTTTAATCTCGGGTCCTACGACCGTGTCCGTACTGGTTGCAGATACTGGCCAGCCGCTTAAAATCGGGAACAGAAACGATGGCGTAACCAAAATGTACGGTTCCATCGCCAATGTCCAGATTTACAACACCTCCCTTGACAATACTACGATAAAGAGGCTATATCAGGAAGGTATAGGCGGGGCTCCGGTAGACCTGCAGCATCTTGTAGGGTGGTGGCCATTGAATGGCGATGCGAATGATTACTCGGGGAGCTTTAGGAATGGGATGCCTGCAAACGTGACATGGAACGCGAACTGGCAGAGCGGATACGCTGCGCCGACAACATAGGATACGGCCCGCAGGACGGATGTTATTTTCCTGCTTCTGCCGCTAGCCTTTCCCGAGGGCCTGATTCAGAAGCGTCATCTCGCTTTCCGTAAGGGCCTCGTTCTCCCTGAACTTCTTGCTTGACAGGATGTACTTGAGCGCCTCTATTCTCTGCTCGTTAGTCATGCCCTTCTTCAGCAGCTGCAACGGGTCCTTTACTGCAGGGTAATTGCCCGTTTCCTCGGCCCATGATTCGAATACATGGCTCATGGCCATAAGGAAATCTATGGCATCCATCGCCATCACCAGCTTCTTCAGCTCCTCTATCCTTGAGAGCTCGCTGGGGTCCTTCGTATCCTTGCCAAGGTATGAAGCGTACTGCGACTTTATCTGCTCCTTGTTCGCGAGCATGTTGTTTATTATGAACATGTCCTTCTGCAATTCCTCCGACTTGTCCATCAGCACAGGCACGTATCCCCGTATGTCTATCCTCTTCTCGTTTATCTGCTCGTGGAGTATGTCTATCGCTTCGAGTATCAGCTCGTCCTTAGCCTTTGTGAGCATGTCCTCGCAGAGCATCCACGCCGGCGTATCGTCGCTGTTCATGCAGATTTCTATAAGGAATAGCGATTAAGGTATATATATTCAGTCCGCTGCACGGGGCATCATCCTGATGTCGATGTGGAATATGTCTTCGGCATGCATCCTGTTCGAGACGTCGATGAGCTCCAGCCCGAGAATGCCGCTCGTATGGTCGTAATCCAGCATCGTTTCGTTGCCGAGCTTCATGGTTTTGGAGAACTTGCCCCTCTTTATCGAGATGTACATGATGTCGGCCTGCGGGTCGAAGCTTATCTCCATTCATTCGCCCGGATACGCGGTCAATACTGTCACCTTTCCTTCCTTCTCGGTATACAGGACGCTAATCCTTCCAACGTCGGTATTTCCGGTGGCCTTGTACCTGTCGCCCCTTGAGGCGACGACCTTGTCAGGCTTTAGGATCGCCTGTTCCACTGCGCCTATGGTAAGGCCTCTCGCGATGATCCTTGCCAGGGCGTTGTTGGTATACGCAATCTTCTTGTCCATCGGAATCCGGACCGTTGTGCATTTTTGTGAGGGGAGGAGGCCCCGCCTCTTCCCTGCTGCACTGGTATGCGACAGTGTCAGCCGATGACAGTATGCTGTGGTTGTACCACCGCCTCTTGTCAAGGCCGCTTCGCCTGAAGCCCTGCGAGAGCGCTATGCACTCGGTTACAGAGCCTATCGCGCTGCACAGTTCCTCTACCAGTTCCTTTCTTGGCTTCTCAGAAGACGCCTCCTCTATCATCTCCGAGATTATCCTCTTCAGTTTTCCTATTCTCCTCTCACGCCTCACAATACCTTGCACCTTATCACCCAGAAATAGGTCGCCGCTTTGTATAGCGATGGCTTCGCTTTCTCCCTGTCATATATCCTAGTAAAAGTATTTATATCTTGCTATAATCGCATATACATAAGTAAAGATATATAAAGGAGAAGGCGCATATTGCATGCGCTGAACAATATCAGCAAACACCTGGAAATAGGTGGGGCGGCGAAAGCTGCCCCATTCTTGCTTCAGCCTTATCCTGGGACCCACTTTGCGAAGGATGTGGCGTGGGCGAATATGGCAGGCACGTCTATGACTGCCACTGCAAGCGTTGCCAGAACGAACAGGAATATCGCGATGTTGGTGAACATGGGGTTCTTGCGCATTATAGCGTACGCAGTGGATGCCGCAGCAAGGCCTTCAAGCGCGAAGAATGCGCCGGCGAGCAGCGGCTCTGAAGAGAGGCTGTTCGCGTACACGGATGCGCCGTAGATTATGGAGAACAGGCCCGCGAAGAGCAGGGGGACCGAGATTACGGGGTACTGCCTTGGAACGTAATAGAGCAGAAGGCCGGCAGACAGCAGGACGACCGAGAAGAGAAGGAATGCGTCGCCGTATATGATGTTGTAGCTTCCTGGAAGGGGCCATATCGCGGAGGTGAACAGCGCAAGCACCAGGGAAGGCACAGCCAATGATGCAAGTACGAGGCCGTGCGCCTTGAGCCTGTCTATGTTGAGCGCTGACTTGATCGAGATGAGAAGGCTTACCGCAACAGCGTTGGCTATTATGATGATGGCCATCTGTATTGTCAGCGGATCGACGAACAAAGCCAAGATACCAACAATCCTCCTTTGCAATGCATGCTTAATAAGCTTCCCCTACCTGGCCCTTAGCGCGTTGAGGATCACGGTGACGTCTATCGCTTCCTGCATGATCGCGCCTATTGCAGGGGGTATCACCCCCGTGGTAGCGACCACCATCAGGAATACCGAGAGCCCTATGCCTGCCAATATCGACTGCTTTGCGATCTTGAGCATACGCCTGCCTGTTGTTATGGCATCAGTCACCTTGGTCACGTCGTCGACAAGGAGCACTATGTCCGCAGCCTCTGCAGATATGCCTGTGCCGTGCGCGCCCATCGCTATGCCTACGGTGGCGGTGGCGAGCGCAGGGGCGTCGTTTATGCCGTCGCCCACCATGACCGTGTTGAACCTCCTCTTGGCGTCCTTGACTATGGTGACCTTCTCTGCAGGAAGCAGCCCTGCCCTGTAGTCCTTTATGCCGGCAGCATCGGCTATGACCCTCGCATTCTGCTCGTTGTCCCCCGTGAGCAGGGTTATCTGGCTTATTCCCAGGCTCCTGAGCCTGCTCACCATCCTCGGCACCCCCGGCCTTATCCTGTCTGTGAATACTATTATGCCCGCGAGCCTGCCGTTTATCGCCACGAACGAATAGAGCTTGCCCTCGGATGCGCTCTTCTCGAGCAGCTTGAGGTAAAGCCTCGTAGAGCCGTCTATCCTTTCCTCGAAGAAGCTCCTGGAGCCCACGAGCACATGCTCCTTTCTCACATAGCCTTCAACCCCTTTGGAAGGGGTCTCCTTGAACTTCTTCGGCTGCTCCAGCTTCCTGAACTCCTTCCTTGCAGCGCTTACAACTGACATGGATAATGGATGGGATGAGAGCTGCTCGACAGCCGCGCTCTTGTACAGTATCTCGTTTTTGGTGTGCTTGCCGAATGGTATTATTCCCTCTACAAGGGGCGTTCCGTATGTTATGGTCCCGGTCTTGTCGAAGAGGATGGCCTTTGCGCCGCCTATCTGCTCTATCGCAGCCCCGTTCTTGACTATGACGCCGTCGTTGGCGGCCCTGTTTATCGCTGCTATGACGGCTATGGGCACCGCGATTATCAGCGGGCACGGGGTCGCAACTACAAGCACGGCGAGCACCGTCGTGACGCTGTGCGTCATCAGGTACCCTATCATGCTTATGAGAATGGTCAAGGGGGTGAAGTACGTTGCGTATCTGTCCGCAAGGCGCTGTATCTCTGGCTTGTTCTGCTGGGCCTCGCGCACCATCTTGACTATCTTCGCATACTGGCTCTCCTCGCTTATGGCTGTTGTCCGCATCTCGAACGTATCGCCTACGTTTATCGATCCGCTCAGGACGTTGCCGTTTGCCTCGACTGTCCTGGGCACGGGCTCTCCTGTGAGCGCGGATTCGTCCACGTACGCGTTCTCGCTGGTGACCTTGCCGTCCGCTGGTATGAGATCCCCGTGTCTTATCACGAGTATGTCGCCGACCTTGGCGGCATCGGCATCTATCTCCTCTATGTGGTTGCCGATCTTTCTCCTGGCCCTCTTCGGGGTCCTGGCCGTCAGCTCCTCGAGCGATGAGGAGGCCCTGTTGAAGCCGTAGTCTTCGAGAGCCTCGCCTCCTGACTGCATCAGCACTATTATCGTTCCTGCAAAGGTCTGGTTGACCAGGATCGCGACCACTATGGCAAGCATAGCGATGACGTCTGCCGAGAACTTGCCCCTGAATAGCTTGCGCATGGTGCCTATTATTATCGGCACGCCTCCAAGCACAAGCACCACGTACCATACCGCATCTGCGTAGAAGCCTTGTCCTGCGAGGAACAGGATAGAGCCTATTATGAGGCCGATGAGAGCGAAGAACGGCAGCGGATACCTTCTCGCGGATGAATAGAGCGATTTGAGGTCAAGCTTAACCATGCGATTCACGGAAGGATATCATGCCATGGGATTAATAGCCTATCTTGCGGACCAGCCGCCGTCAACCTTGAGCACAAGTCCCGTAACGTAGCTGCTCGCGTCTGATGCAAGGTACACTGCCGCTCCCTTCAGCTCGTCGGGGTCGCCTAGCCTGCCCATCGGGGTCCTTCCCTGTATGTAGCCAAGCGTGCTCTTGTCCTCAAGGACACCCTTGGTCATCTCGCTGGGGAAGAATCCCGGGGCAATTGCATTCACCCTGATGCCGTACTGGACCCACTCAACGGCCAGCGCCCTTGTCATGTTGACAACGGCTCCCTTTGCAGCGTAATATGGGACTGCAGGTATGATGTCGCCGAAAAGCCCGTAGATGCTCGCTATGTTTATTATCCTGCCCCTGACCTTGTTCCTTATCATGGATTTGGCCGCTTCCTTCGCGCAGTAGAACGTGCCGTTGAGGTCCACGTTCAGCACGCTGAGCCATTCCTTCTCCGTGAATGAGACCGCTGGTTTTGCACTGCCTATGCCGGCGTTGTTGATCAGTATGTCGACCTTCCCGAATTTTTCCTCAGCAGCCTTTACCGTCCTTGCTACCATCGATTCCTTTGTGACGTCGAGCGCTACGGGCACGACCTGCCTCCCGGTCGACTTTGCAATGCCTTCGGCATTGGCCTTCAGCTTGTCCTCCCTCCTTGCGCATACTATTAGATCGGCTCCCGCCTCCGCAAGGGCTGTAGCGAACGATACCCCCAATCCGCTTGAGACACCCGTCACTATGCCTATCTTTCCGTCGAGCCTGAATGAGTCAAGAACGTTCATGATACCACGCAGAAATAGGAGAGTGAAGGCCAAGAAGGACCGTTTTTCCCTTCTTTTCCTTTTTCCATCGTTGTCCAACCCCGACTTGGTTGCTAGGCCCTTTTCTGGCCTCCACGATTATATTGTGGCTTATAAGGTATATACGCCTTTCCATTTTCGGATGACGGGATCGCGCTTGGCCGCGAGGGTCAGTGCTTTATCTCGGCTATCTCCTTCCACCAGCGCAGCTTCTTCTCCAGCAGGCTGTCCACTGTCTGGCCTGAGGTCCCGTATATAGCGTTTATCACGGCAAGCAGCAGGAACACGATTGCGTACGCGACTCCCGTGCCTATGTCTGTCGATGCCGGGCCGTACGGGCCTCCGGGCCCTGCCGGTATCGACCATATCACAAGGCTCAACAGGAATCCCCCGCCGTATACGAATTTCCTCATCAGCCCGAGTATGAGGGACAGCGACACAGCGGTCTCCAATATGACTATCACTGCGGCGAACAGCGCCGGATTCAGCGAAACTATCCCTGCCCACAGGTAGAACCACGGGCCGAGCCATGAAGGCTGGAGCGATGCTGATGAAGTTATGAGCTGGGGCAGGTTGCTGAAGAAGTAGCTGTTGAGCTTGAGGGTAGCGTCTATGCCCCAGACAGCTCCGAATACCACCTCGATGAACCTGCCTATCTCCATCGCATTCCTTGAAAACCAGTTGTCGGCTGTGTCTATGTCCTTCTCCAGGTAATGAAGTATTGTGTTTGCGGGCAGCTGCTCGTGGTGCACCCTCACGCTCTTCAGCCCGTCCTTGAGCACGAAGGAATCGACGCCGTACATGCGCTTGAGGAACCTTGAGAAGGTCGCTGATACAGTGCCGTAATGGTCAACTAGGACAGAATCCTTCAATGAAAGTATGTCAGCCTTGCCGAGCGCATTGACATTCCCGGGATTGACATGGACTATCTTGTTGCCCTCCACGCCGAGCAGCGCAGCGACATGGCTGAGGTTGTTCCTGCCCAGCCATACGAACTTCGCGCTTCCGGTCTTCGCCAGCTCGTGGGCCTCCTCGAGGCTCACCTCCTCGATCTGCTCCCTCTTGACCCCTTCCTTGTACTCCTGGACAAAGCTCACCAGTATGCTCGCGTCGTTGTGCCACAGCCCGTCTATTCCAAGCGTGTTCTTTATGAAGTCGCTCTGGCCGAACCCTGCAATCTTTATAGTGACTGTCGAAAGGAACTTGCCCTTGTCCACTAGGAGGCCTATCACCCTGTCGTAGGGGAGTATCGTGAATTCTGTCTTGGATATAAGGTTATAGCCGGTGTACCTGCCCCAGAAGGAGTAGTGCACTATGATCATGTTCTTGTCCGTCACGACGATATTGTCGGGCGCTATGTTCGACATAAGGCTCTGTTTCAGCACCATCAGTACCGTTTCCCCTGGCTGAAGCACACTGTTAAGCTCGTCCATTAAAGGCATACGCTCCACCGCGGTATACCGTCAATAATACATGGCATGCTCTCCTTAAAATCACTATCGTTGGATGCGAATTGGGGCCTGTCATCTGCGCCTCTTGTGCAGCGTGCTGAGTATGCCTCCCCTGAGATTGTACGCGGCTACCCCGTTCTCCTTCAGCTCGTTTATTACGTGCTCGGAAACAGCGTCGCTGTATGCAACGAATATGCAGCCCTCGAACTCCTTGAGCCGCTCGCCCTCAAGCTCCATGATCTCCTTCGGGTCGCGCTTGGTCAGGTTCTCCTGGCTGACCCCCAGGAGGTATGCGACGTATTCGAGTGGCTCGAGGCCGAGCCATACCATCTTCTTGCCGCTCGATGCGACCAGCCTCCTTGCCTCGTCTATGCCTATCCCGGAATGCGCGTAAGCATGCTCCTTTGCATCGATGCGCATTGCAGCACTTTCCCCGTCCGCCTTTGCGCCGTTTGCGCCGTAATCCCTCCTTGTGTTGACTATCTCCTCTATGAAGTCCATGAACTTCTCCGCCTGCCTCGTCCTTATGCCGTTGACCACTCCTTCGTTCCTTATCGCTGCGCTAGCGTCGGTGAACCCGTGTATGCGCATGTTTATCGTCGAAAGGAACTTGCCTTTTGAAACGACAACGCTGATGACGTTCTTGTACGGGACCATGCTGAACTCGGTTGGCGACAGCAGGTTCCTGCCTATGTAAAGGCCCCAGAATGAGGGCCTGACTATTATTATGCGCTTGTTCGTGGCTATGATCCTGTCAGGCGATATGGAATTCAGGTACGACTGCTTGACCTCTATGATCGTCTTCTCGTCATGGGCGAGGACGTGGCCTATGAGCCTGAGGCAGCGCACCCCGTGCTGGTGCATGTTCTTGACTTTGCTGGTGACGAGCGTAACGCTGTCGGAAGCATCTACGACGTCCTTCTCCATGCCGCTTACCCCGTCAATATAGCTCTCAGTATGGTTATTTACGTCTTTTCTATTTGTTTGGATAAGGAGGGGATGTCGAAGCTCCTGGTGCTTGCGATGGGCCTCGCGTCGCAGCCGTTAGCCTTCAGGTTCTTTGCCAGCGTGCCGGCTCCGCTGCCGTATGTGTAGACAATCTCGGGAGAGCATCTGTCTACATATTCGAGCGCCTGCCTGAAGTCTGCATGGTCGCTCAGGGTGAACTGCACGTCTGTATCGAACTTCATCATCCTTGCAAAGCCCGATGCAACGGCCGTAAGCACGGGAACCTTGCACATCCTTGATATCGAGTCCCTGGCTTCGGCCAGCCTGTGCTGCTCAACCACTGCGGCAAATGTGCCGCAGTTCTGCTGCAGTTCCCCGGCGCTGAACACGCCGTATGAAAGCCCGATCCCGTGGTCGCCGTATATCTTGTTCATCTTCGCTATACCTTCTGTGACAAGGGGGCTTATGCCTATGCCGTTGCATATCTTGATGAGCTCCTGGGCCTTGCCCGAGGAGTACGCCCCGAATAGGACCACGTTCCTGGCGATCCTGCTCTCCACATAGTGCTGTATCGATGTCATGACTTCGTCTCTGTCCTCGAACTCTATGTTTGCGTACGGATATGTGGAATCCATGAGCAGTATGTCCGCTTTCCTTATCTCTATCTCTTCGGATGCAATGGACCGCTGCATCTGGTAATCCCCGGTATAGACAATCCTGCACGACTGCTCTTCGGATTCGATGTACAGCTGCTTTGAGCCGAGCATGTGCCCTGAATTGAGCAGCTCTATGCTCTCGGGCTTGTCCACGGTCAGCAGCTTCGTGCCCTTCTTCGCCTCTATCATTTCGATTGTAGCGCTGCTTGCGATGGTGCCCTTGCCCTTCCTCAACCCTGACAGATGGTCGGAGTGCGCATGCGATATGAAATTCACGTTCGAGCTGGGCTCGTGCATATCCAGCGCTATGCTATAGTTCCCAACCTGCAGTGCCATGGAGTCGCCAAAGGATAATGCCCTGCAATCATTATATATTTGCCTTTCCATAATTATACCGCTTTTGCTGTGGTTTTGATGGCCGAGAAGGTACTGATAATAGGGGGAGGGCCTGCGGGCCTCTCAGCAGCAATATATGCCGCAAGGGAGGGGTTCGAACCCCTTGTCATCGCAGGGTTCAATGCAGGAGGACAGCTGCTGCTTACAACCGTTGTTGAGAACTTCCCGGCATTCCCTAACGGAGTAAATGGCCCTGACATAATAAGCCTGATGAGAAAGCAGGCGGAGAAGTTCGGCGCAAGGTTCATCGACACCAATGTTTCTGCAGTTGACCTGGACTCAAGGCCTTTCAAGGTAACGACAGACGACAAGACATATGAGGCCCATTCGCTGATAATAGCGACAGGCGCTAACGCAAAGATGCTCGGACTCGACTCCGAAACAAGATTCATGGGAAAAGGCGTGTCAAGCTGCGCTACCTGTGATGGACCGTTCTTCAAGGGCAAGAACGTTATTGTGGTAGGAGGGGGAGACACGGCAATGGAAGACTCGTTATTCCTCACGAAGTTCGCAGAGTCTGTAACGATAATCCACAGAAGGGATTCTTTCAGGGCCAGCAAGATAATGCAGGAGAGGGTGCTCAAGAACCCAAAGGTAAAGGTGCTTTGGAACATGGAGGTATTGGAGATACTCGGGAACAGCAAGGTGACAGGCATAAGGCTCAAGAACAACAAGACAAACGAGGAGAGCGAGCTCGAGTGCGACGGCGTCTTCGTGGCGATAGGTTACTCGCCGAACACAGAGGCATTCAAGGGAAAACTGAAGACTGATGAGTTGGGATATCTCGCCACGAAGGATGAAGTGCTGACAGAGATAGAGGGGGTGTATGTCGCAGGGGACGTCTCCGACAGGTTCTACAGGCAGGCTGCGACAGCGAGCGGCAGCGGCGTGAAGGCTGCGCTCCATGTGCGCGAATATCTAATGAAGATGGAGAAATAGGCTTCGACTCTTCCTTACGGATTAATAACTTTTGAGGTGTTATTAGGCTGATGCGACATATTGCCGGAATAAGCCCGACCAAGTCCCAGTCAGCAATGGAGTACCTCATGACTTACGGATGGGCGATACTCGCCATTGCGATAGTGATGGTTTCGCTGTATTCCTTGGGAATATTCAATCTTGGCGGCCTTGCTCCAACAGCAATCCCTGGGTCGTGCCAGGTTATAAGGACAGCGGCTGAAGTGGGTCTTGCCGGTCAATGCAATAACCTTATCCCAAAATACGTGTCAAAATTCGGCGGAAGCACCACACAGTACATAAATGTCACACAAAAATCTTTCAAGATAAAT
>JAGWGW010000013.1 GCA_028867135.1 Microcaldota archaeon
TGTACGCGCCGAACACGAATGTTCCGTTCTTGAAGTCTATTAGCTGCGGCGTCAGCGTCACGTTCTGCAGGTAGAACAGCGCCTTCGAGTATGTCCTGTTGTTCTGGTCTATCAGCGAGAGTATGTAATAGCCGCTGGGAAGCCTGAACGAGGAGTACCAGTAGAATACCGCGTTGTTCCTGAGATTCCCCACCGCTATGGTGTAGCCGTATATCGGCACCCTCATGCTGGTATTGTACAGGAATATGTGGAATGCGTCAGGCCCCGTAAGGTTCTTCACCTGCAGGCTGATCGTGAGCGTCTGGTTCTCACCGACGGACGGCTCGGTCGTATAAATATAGCCGTTTGCCTGGAGCCTTATCCTCAAAGGTATGCTTTTCTCATGTGTCATGTTCGTGTTGTTCGAGTACTTCATGACTACGAGCGGATACGAAGAATTCACCATGCCTGATACGTTAGCCGAGCTTTTTACAAGGGAATTGAGCGTTATGAGCGTTATGTTGCCAGACTCTTCTGCGTTCGGCTTGGCCGCTACGGTCGCATTGTACGTGCCGTACGCTATCCTGTCCAGCCAGTACCTCGAACCGAGCACAAACGCAAGGTCCTTTGCAAGCTGGCCCGCGCTGTTGCCCCATCCGCTTGCCGGATAGTCGCTCAGCGCTATGAATGTGCCGTTCAGCGAGCCGGTAGCCGCTATGCCGTAGAAGTAGTTGCCGTTGAAGAACCCGAACGTCGGGCTCCTGAAATACAGCGGGCTCCCGTTGAGCGAATAGTTGGCGTTCACCTGGCCGTTTGCCTGGCCGTACGGGTTCGCAGTGGTGTTTATCGAGATGTTGCCCAAGGCCCTTAGCGCCTGCTTGGGCGTCTTGGCTATCTGCGGTCCGCAAGTGACGACCGTGGAGAAGTTCCTGCCTATGTATATGACCGTGTCGCCCCTGTTCAGCAGGTTCACTATCGTGAAGTTCCTGTAGCTCTTGCATGTTCCTGTAGAGTTCGTGAAAGGAAGGAGTATGTCAGGCATGAGCCCTGTGGGCAGTATCACTATGGACCTGGGAGGCACGCTGCTCAGGTTGTTTATGCTCACGTAGTTGAGGCTCGTGCTGTTCTCAAGGAAGCCGTTCCCAAGGTCGTACCTGAGGTTGTTGTATAGCGCCAGCCCTATGCCCACGCCGCAGTTCACGCAGTAGTTGACGGGGTCGACAACGAATATCCTCTGTATGGGATTCGTGGTGTACACCGATAATGACGCATTGAGCTTTGACACGTTCTCCATGCCGTAATGCAGCACAGCGTATGCAGCGTACTCTGTGCCGTTATCGTGGGTCAGCATGCCGCTAGAGATAACGCTGAAGTTTGCCGAGACGGCCCCGAGCGGCTGGGGCGGCGCAGCGAAGGATATCGCGGAGACGAGGCTGTAGATGTACAGCAGCAGGATGCCCGCGAAGAGCAGGGCAGCGAAGATCGTTACCAGCGTCCTGTTCCTCTTATTCATTCAATTACCATCCATCCATGCATCAAACCGACTGCTCTCCGCTCTTCTTGTATACGTACTTGTTCAAGAATGCGAGGAAAGCCCTGGTGAATGCGTTCGTGTTGCCCTTGAGCCTTTTCTTTATCTCATATACCCTTGTGTAGTTGAACTTCCTGTTTACAAACGCGTAGTACTTCATCGAAACACTTCAGCTCTTCAGCTCGATGTAGCCCATCGAGACCATCCTGTTCAGTATCTGCTCAACGCGCGGTATGCTTATGCTGTACGTCTTGGAGAACTCCTCGAGGTCTATTGCGTTGCCGTGGACCTCGAGCCACTCCTCAACGAGCGCCATCAGCGCCTCGTCCGAGTATTTCTGGAGCGAGTCGAGCTGCTCCTTCATGCCCTTCTCCTCCTCGCTCAGCTGCGCGGTCTGTATCGAAAGGTTCCTGTTCGACGCGCTGAGTTCCAGGTTGAGCCTCTTCAGCTCCCTGTATTCAACGAGCAATGAATCGTACTTGTTGTAAAGCTGCGTGTAATTCTGCGAAAGCCCGCCCATGACGCTGTCCATGACGGAATCTATGTACTGGAAGAACTCTGCCTGGTTTATCTGGTAGTCAGTGCTTATCATGGACATTATAGAGGCCAGGTTCTTGAGCACGAGCGCCCTTCTCATGCTGATGCTGGAATCCTGCGGCGTAGAGTATACGAGCCTGACCGAACTGTCCTTGATTATGATCATGTGGAAAAGGTACGGCTTCTTCTGTATGTTCCTGCTCTCGACCTTGGCTATCACAAGGCTTTCCCCTTCGCTCTTTGCGGAATAGAAAGGGATCTGCGACACCTTGCCTCTTATGCCGTCCATGGTGCCTATCATCTTTCCCTCGAACTCTACCTCCTCAACCTTTATTGCAATGGCCTCGTCTTCAGGCAAGATTTCACCAGTCGTATATTAACTCTTATGTATATTAACTTTTATTCGTATCTGTATGCTTTGCCAAGGCACCGTCCGTCTTCGCGCAATCCGGATTCCTACGAAGCCGGAGCCGTATAACCGCTCTGCCAGTTGGCGTTCCAGATAACATTTATAGGCGCCCCTTGGTTGTTGTTTCCAGAATAGTCGTTGGCATTTCCGTTCAGCGGCCACCAGCCAACGAGATGCGTAACGTCTGCAGGCGCCCCTCCTATCCCCTCATGATAAAGCGTCTTTATTGTTGCGGCATCTAGCGATGTGTTGTAAAGCTGCACATCTGCAATATAAACCTTTGAATAGCCGTTCTCACCGGCTCCAAGAACCAGTTTGCCCGTTCCCTGGCCAGCAGGGGTACCGCTGTTGAAAGTTCCAATGTATTGTACGCCATTCACGTAGAATGATGCGCTTGACGCAGCATAGTCGTATGTGAAGCAGGCAAAGTACCATTGCTTTGCTGACGGTGCTGGCCCGGCCTCAGTGGCTACGGGAGAAGCCCCGGACGGTATCCAGACCGTGAACGATTGGTCGCTGTACTGGCCTATCGTATATTCCCATATACTTCCTGAACTCGGAGAGTTCATGCCTTTTAACATCGGGCCGTAAAAACCTGTCAATGAACTGTCGGTATTTATGTAGTACCAAAGGCAGAAGCTCATCTTCCGTTTGTTCCGGCTTCGGGGCTTAGTGCCGCGCTATTCCCAAGGTTCACGTATGCATTTTGGCCATTAAACTGGCCAACATACTTAGGCATCAGATTATTGCACTGCCCCGCAAGGCTCGTCTGCGCAGCGGTCCTTATCACCTGGCACGATCCAGGCGTAGCTGAAGGTGAAAGGCTCTGGAGGTTGAATATTCCCAAGGAATAAAGGGAGACCATGACAATAGCGATCGCGAGTATGGCCCATCCATAGGTCATAAGGTATTCCATTGCCGACTGTAGCTTCGCACACCTGCATGCCTTACTTTTGCCGCTTCCTCCCATCTATATCGAGCCCAGGCATGTAATTAAGGAATGAGAACAGGAACAGGGCGACTGTGAGCAGCATGCCTATGAGGAAGGAGCCTATGCTTGGGTTCAGCGCGATTACGAGCACAGTGAACAGTATACCAAGACCCACATACATGTACATCCTCGATACGTACTTCTTCCTCATCGCTACGTATTTTGGATAGCACTCCTTGCACACCACCAGAGCATTGTTCTTCTCGTTCTTCGTCACCTTGGTCTTGAACCAGCGTATCGCGTCTATCACATAGTCTATCTTCACAGGCAGCCCTCCCTTCTGCTCTCCGCACACCACGCAATAGCTTTTTCCAGCCAAACAACCACTAAACAACGTTTATCTCCACAACCTTCCCGAACGCCTCGCTTATCCTTGTCTCGTCTATGACATCGAACACCTTTGCAACGGATATGTCGCCTATCCCTATCCTCCTCAGTATGTTCGCAATGTCCCTCTGCCTTATTCCAGTGTTCTGGAGCATGCGCACAAGCGACACGATGTTCACGTGCCTGTGGGTCTTGTCCATGCTGCTCAGGATCTCGTCTATCCGCTTGTCCGCTATGCCTAGCGATGACAGCATCCTCTTGATCTCGACCCTGCTAACAGTGAAAGTAGCCGCCATAACACCACTAGCTTACATAAGTGAATACCCTTGTTATTATCTTCTCCGGTATTCCGAGGCTCCTGAAGAACTTGATGACGATCTCCTTGCTGATGTTCTGCGCCCTCAGCACCTCGGCAAGGCTCCTCACGTCTATTATCCTGTTCTTCTCCTCCATGGCCTTGAATATCCTGTCAGCCACCCCCACGTCGAGGTTGTTCTCCGCAAACTTGGAGTTGAGCGATATCTTCTCGAAGTAGTACTCCTTCTGCAAGTCCTTGTCGCCGAACTCGTCCTCGTTCAGCACGTTTATCAGCGTTATGGTGTAGACGTCGAGCGGCACCTCTCCCACCACCCTGTCTATCACGAAGACGGACGGGAACTGTATGCTTGTCTGGAACGACAGGTCGACTGCAGCCTGCCCAACCCCGAACTTGCTGATCTCGCTCCTTATGAAATTCGAGAAGTTGAGCGACCCCTGAAGGTAGTCCATGAACTTCTCGAACCTTATCCTCAGCATGACTGTCGTGCCAACGTTCGAGAATATCGCCTCGTTGACGTCTGTTGGGTTCTGGGAAGCCACGATCAGCCCGAACTGGTATTTCCTCCCCTCCCTTATTATCGTGATCGCGTCGCTCCTGTCGTCGCTCGCCACCTTCCACGCCTCGTCAAGCACTATTATGGCCTTCAGCCCCTTGGTAGCGCTCCAGCCCTCGGACCTCATCTTCTCCTTCAAGGTCTGCAGTATGAAGAAGGCAGCAAGCGCCCTGAATTTCTCGTCAGGCAGGCCGGACAGGTCTATGTCAACAAGCCCAGAGCTCGAAAGCTTTGCAAGGTCTATGGTGCTCTTCCTCGCGAAGTAGTCCTGCCCTTCCCTAGAGAACTGCCTGAGCCTGTAGACCGCGTTCTCCAGCTCAGCAGGATATTCGTAAGTTCCCTCCTGGAGCTTCTCGTCAAGGAGCCTGCTGACATCCTTCAGGGTGGGGGCTTCCTTGCCAGGATCCGGTATCGCAGCAAGAGCGAATCCTGCGTTTACATATGACTGCTCGATCGCCTCTGCAGTGAGCCTCCTCTGCTCCGGAAAGTCCTGCAGGTCCGTCAGTATGTCAAGCGAATTCATTATCTGCTTCGACCTGTCGAGGGGCTTCATCCCGGACAGGTCCATCAGGTTGATGTAGTCACCCTTGCCAAGCGAGACTATGGTTCCTCCGCTCTGCTTCACCCATGACTTGTACTCGCCTGCCCAGTCCACTATTATCGCGTTGGTGCCCCAGATGTAGTTTGCCCTCAGCAGGAATGTCTTCACGAAGAAGGACTTTCCGGAACCCGTTATCCCGACGACAGCCAGATGGGGATTCGTAAGGTTCGCGAAGGTCCACGTGAAAGGGACCCCGAACCTCTTCGTTATGCCTATGAATATGGAGTTGGTAGGGTCGTTGAGGAGGTACTCGTGCGGCGGCTCAGGCGGCCTGCTGAAGAACACCCTCTTGGCGAGCTCGTTCGACATTACGTCCTGCACATGCACAAGTCCCATATCCATCAATCTAAATATCCATTTGCCACTACGACTGCACCGTGAAGTTCGCGTTAAGGTCCTTGATCTCCGGAACTATATAATTGTATTTGTGGAGGAGGTATAGCTCCCTTCCCACGACCCTGGTTATGCTCAGGTCGAAGACGTTGAATACGGTCTGCAGATGGCTCAGCTGTTCCGTAAGCTTGTCGGTCGCCTCCTTCTGGCTCACACCAACGGCTGTCGTCTCCATGTACATGACGCTGTCCACGGGCCTCTCCCCCTGCCCCAGCCTGTCCATCCTCATCTCTATGACACGCATCTTCCTCTGCAGCTCGTCTATAAACGATGGGCTTGGGTTGCCCGAACCCATCTCCTTCGAGTACTGGAACTCCAGGAACGAGCGCTTGCCCTCAAGGTCCTCCCTGAACTTCTGTATGTCGTGCGCCACTGTCATGACATTGAACTTGAACGGGAAATCTATGGACATGACCGCTTTTTCCCACTTGTCGGGCCCTCCTGCCATGTCCTGCTCCTCCCCCTGGACCATCTCCTCTGCGGTGAACACGTAATTGTATATGTTTGCTGTCAGGTAGCCTGTTGCGTAGAAAAGGCCGCTCACGTTCTTTATGACGGAGTCCTGGGTTTTCGGTATCATGTAACCTTTGGCAGGCACCATGCTTATCCCGAGCAGTTTAGTGAACAGCGGGAAGACCAGGAAGTCGGCGAAGTTTATTATGAGTATCAGTATGACAGCGAGCACCGCAAGGATCCTGACAGGTATGCTGAGGGGGCCGTAGCTGGGCCCCAGGAATATGAACAGGGCCATGAGGCCCGTCACGCTTAGATATATTATAGTAGATTGGTCCATTCCTATACCTGCGCGCTCTCCCCTTCCTTCTTCATCATCTCCGCAACGGTTGTCGGAGGTATGACATACTCAGGCTCAAGGAACGCGAGTATCTCATCGCCCCTTGCCAGCGACGCGGTGACCCCGAGCGTTGCGCTTATTCCAGCGGCTGCCTCCTCGGCCTTCTGTATTGCGAGGTTTACCGCTTCCTCCTCGCTGGCTCCTGTGGCGCTGACCATCGCGTATGCCATCTGCCCCTGCGACCTTGACTTCGTGACGTTTGCGAACAGGTTGTGCCACATCGTCAGCTCTCCCTCTATCCTGTCTATCTCGTTCCTCGGCGAGTCCTTGTTTGAGGATATCGCGGTGTACCTCTCCTGCGCCTCGGCGAGCTTCTTCGATATCTTGTCTATGAAATCGTCCTTGTTTATGACGTACTGCTCCGCAGCGATCTTCATCGGGTACTTGCTCATGGTGACGACCCTCGCGAACAGCCTGGCGAAGTTGAGCTTCTCCTCCTCGGTCATCTCCGTCGCGGACCTGTACACGGGTATCTTGATGAACGCGCTGGCCGTTATCTCGCTCTCCTCCCTTATGGCTATCGCAGAGCCTGAAGGATACATGTAGAACGGCTCCTCGGCGTGCAGCGTGATCGTCCTGCCCTTCATCTTGCGCAAGGGCTCCGCAAGGTAGAAGTAGAACTTGTTGGAGAATGCGATGACGTCAAGCGCAAGCGCTATGACCGCGAACAGCGCCGAGAGGATATAGTACTGGGGAGGCATGACCGAGATGAAGAAGCCGAGGACGAAGACGATTCCGAGAAGCAGCACTAGCGTTATAAGCTGGATATCCCTAGCCACGAAAAACCACTAACCATCTATGCACTGCAAAACTTATAAAATGATTCAGAATTGCTAAGTGAAATAAAAGCATGTATATGCATCGGCACTCTCTACCCTGTGCCATCCTCTTCAGCTCCGCTTCTTTTGCCTCTCCTGTTCCTTCCCTATTCAATGCCTCTTCTTGTGCCACCTGTGCTGTGCCCTATAGTGCGCTTCTTCAGCAAGGCTCTCGGTATCTTTCGACATCCTTGCATAGCTATCGGGGCCTGCCCTTGCAGCGCCTTCGGGATTATGCGGATTAAGTTCGGGATTTCCCATCACGCGTCCCTTAAGCTCCTGGTTTTCATTTATCAATTGCTTTAGGTCGTTGTATCCGAACATCTTTCCATATTTCTTCCTCAAGTCCCTAAGCTCCGGGTCTCCCTTCAAAAGCTTGTTGTACTCTGCTGCGAAGGCATCGCGGAACTCCTTATCGCTGCCGTAATTCCCCCTGTTCTTTACGACATCCCTCAAAGGCTCATACGCTGGGTTTGTCTTGATATTCTCAGCGAATGCCTCCCTGTCCTTCTTGACCTTGTATGCCTTGTAACCTGCGCCCGCAGCGATGGCAAGCGGCAGGCTAGCCAGAGCCCCCGCAGTGGCTCCCACAATCTGCCTCATCCTCCTGCGCTGCTCCTTGTTTGCCGGATTCTTCACCGACCATCCGCTCGGATGGGTCTTCCTAAACTTCCCAGCTTCATAATTCCTCTTGAATATTTGCTCCCTCCTGCTCAGCTTGGCCAAACCAGGATGTCTACCTGATGCCGCAAGCCTTTCATTGATATCCTTCAATCGTCTTTCAAGCTTGTTCACGCGCCCTGTGTCCAACTTGTGCGCTATCTTGGGGACCTTCGCCGCCACATACACCACTGGCAGGGCCACTGCAAAACCGACCTTGCCCACAGCCTTACCTATACCGCCCACCTTGCCTGCGTACTTGTAGGCCTTCGTAGTCCTTATGCCTGTATTGAGACTTGCAGCTGCACCTGGAGCCTGCATGTTCGGGTTCGCCTGCAGCACATTCATTGCCCTGTTTATTGTACGGTTGGATGTTGGTTTTTTCGCTGCCCTATAGTCCTTTATTTTTCCTCCCAGCTGATAACCACCTCCTTTAGCGCCTATGAACCTCTGGAAGTAGATGCCCAAGCTCAGTCCCGTCTTGCCCGCGAGCCCTCCCCTTCCTGCAGCCGGCGTGAAGCCTGCAAGAGTCGCTATGCCGAAAAGGTTGAATATGCTGTACCCCCTTGTGCTCCCGGCAGCCGCCACTAAGAGTATTATTATGATCAGCAAAGGCACCAGCGCGCCTATCGAGCCCAGGGTCAGCAGCACCAACAGCAATACCATGATAATGTTAACGCATTTTTGATATTTATATCAATATGCCTACAGCGCACATTCATCGTATCATGCCACTATCCTGAGCTTGCTTGATGTCCTGCCCATGCCTCCTATTATCTCGGCTATCTGGACTATGAACGCGTATGTTATGCTGAGGTTCACCGCCGGGAAGAAGATCGCATCGAGCCAGAAGCTGCTGAAGGTCTGCTGTATGTTCGTGAGCTCCGTTATGAGCGGCGAGAAAGGCGTGATTGCGTTGCTCTGCGCGCCCTGCCCGCTCCCATACCTGTCAATGGCGCCTATCGCATTGGAGAGCTGGTAGCTGAGGCTCTGGTTTGTGAGATAGTACGCGACAGAGAAGAGCAATGGCATGAGGAAGTAGAAGCCTATCGCCACAGAGATGAGCATGCCACCGAAGCTCCTCGTTGGTATGAAAGCCCTGAGTATGACCCCCGGGATAAGGAATGCGGGTATCGCCGCATAAAGGAAGAATACGATCAGGTAATACTGCAGCCAGAGCGAGACAAGCGCGCTGCTCAGGAACTCGACTATTGACCACGCCGGCCAGAAGAATGAGTAGTAAATGAACCTGCCGAATATCGTCGTTATCGAGGGCCCGCAGAACAGCATCTGCTGTGCGGATGTCGCCTCTGCATTGGTGTTGCAGATTGTCAGGCTTATGCTGCTGTACCATGCGTCTACCAATGCCACCGCCGTCAGCTTCATGTGCAGCGCCGCTGTCGAATTTATCGTAGTCGCTATGTATGTGAGCGAAGCGCTGTAAGGATTTACCGTATAGGTCACCAGCGAAGGGAGAAGCCCGAAAAGCACGGCCGCAACGAACGCAAACATGCCGACGATGAATGCCGTGGCTGCGGCCTCGTAAAGCTCGCCTATGCCAAATGTCCTAAGCCTCTCGTTCTTTAGGACTATGCCGAACATTATCAGGAGTGCGGCTATCCCGAAGGAGATCATGGCCGCAAGGAAGCCAAGAGGCGCGTAGTCCGCCCAAGACGTCTTTATGGCATCGTCTATGCCATTGGTGCTGCTGCAGTACCACGGGGCGAGTATCTGTATGAAGCCGCCTTTCTGGCAGTACGTCGTTGTCGAGATGCTCTGCGCCCTGGCTATGCTGGCAAACAGCATGGAAAGGAGCAATACAAGCAGCAGGTGCCTCCTCATGTAATCCCTCATATTATCCTCGTGAGCAGCGATATCACATCGATCCTTTCTCCTATGACCCTCGAAGTGTCGACTACGAACGCATCAACTATCGTAAGCACCATGAGCGGCACGAAGCCTATGCCTGCAGCGACTATGCCGCTGTACAGTATTATGGGCGTGAAGTCGGAAAGCACCACGGCGAGCAGGTCCTTGGGGGTAGACGAGGGATTGAATAGCGTCTCTATGAAAGCTATGGTTTGCGAAGGGCTGAACAAGGTATATAGTTCTGCATTTCTGGTACCAGTCCCGAGACCGAACTGCTGCGTCGTAAAATCAAGGAAGCCGTACGTGACGCTTATCATCACCGGATACACGAACCCGAGCCCCAGCGCTAACGCTATCATGGATCCGCCGAAGCTCCTGGTTATCCCGAAGGCCCTGGCCATAAGGCCTATCGACATGAAAAGCGGGAAGAAGAGCATAGACGCTCCGACGAGGAACTGCTGCATCTGGGATATAAGGACAAGGCCGAAGAAGAGGCTCATGAAGGGTATGAGGTAATGGTGAATCGGTTCTATTGGCAGGAGGGGCACTACGAATTGGTAGCCAACGCCGTTGTAGCCCTGCCCAAAGGTGAATTGCGGACTCAACGATACTATAAGCATGACACGATACATGTTCACCACAAAGTACCCTATGTTCTGGTTGAACTGGTAAAGATCACAGTCCGCTATGCCGTACAGGTTGTCAAGTTGCTGCGGCAGCGCGTTGTTTATCGTCGGATCGCACTCCTTAGAAATCAGCCCCATGGTGTGGTACGCCGCGGCAGGCTGGAATGAGCAGAGAGTCGTCGAAAACGCCAGGAATATGAGCAGAAGCACCACTGTGAAAAACTGGTCGTAGAGCTTTGTCCTCACCCATGTCCTTATGTCGCTCCTGCCTATGAAAGGGCTCAACATGTATATGATGCCGAGGACAAGGCTCACCATCAACACCCCCAGCAGGACTATCGGCGCCCATACGTTGGATGGGTTCGTTACGAAGTTTGTAATGCTGCTCAGGCAGCTTCCCAATAATACGAGATAGTATCCAAGCATCACAACACCCTGCTCATTATCTTCCTGCTGTCAAGCGACGGAGCCCCTATGATGTCTGCTATGTTGTCCATGAGGTCATACGATATCAGCAATGAGAATAATAACCCTATTATCTGTATGCCCACCTGCACCATCGCGTTTGCAAAGTCTACGATCTCGTTGTAGATAAGGTCCCCTGTGTCATAGCTGAACGACTTGAAGATGTAGTCAAACGAGCTGCCTCCGAACAGGGTTCCCTGCCCCTGGCATATAATCTTGAAATTAGGGTTGCCGTTTAACCCGCCACTCCCTGAGTTCTGCGAGCTGCAGAGGATTGAACCCTGCTGGCCTGCAGCTGCCACAGAGAAGGGATACATCAGCGCAGGGAATATGATGTAAAAGGATATGAACAATGCTATGAAGCCGCCCCCAGCAGCCCTGGTCCACGGGAATGACCTCAGCACAATGCCTAGATAGAGGAACAGCGGGAACAGGAAGTATATGAAGAAAAGCATTATTATGAGCCCTATGCCTGCCTCTATCACGAAGATGAAGACATCCTGCTCAAGCCACACTATCTGCTGCAGCGGCGCAAGGTTCCCAAACGGGGCAAATTTTATCCCAAAATCATTCGGCATGGCCAGCACCGTGAATGACGATATCACACGATTCGAAAGGAGTATGAAGAAGCCGCCGAGCCAGTTCTGGAAGCCGTTGAGCACCAGCGAATCCTGCATGGAACTGCACAATGATTCATACAACTGCACAGAGTTTCCTATAGAAGCCTGGCCTACGCTGCTTATGGTGCCCAGCGCGGATATGAAGGATATTGCGCTGTCGATAGCTCCCATGCCCCCGACTATGGATATTATGATGATCAGGTTGAATACGCCTTCAAGCACCTCCGTCTTAGAGAAGGCTATTAGCCTGTCTATATGGAACGCGAAGCCTATCGCATAGGCTATGCCGATCACCGAAAGCATCAGCAGCACGAGCAGGACCCCGTAGCCCAGCAATGCTGCGTTGTTCTTCGTGATGCTGTATAGGGCCGGTGCGACCACCGGCTTGCCGTTTATCTCGCCCTTCCCTATGAAGCTGTTGCAGTCGATAAACTGGGCGGTCGACGCGGACAGCACGATGTTCGATAACGTCAGGAACGCGATGAACAATAATGCGATGCTTCTTGCCATCATCATACCATCCTCGTCAGTCCCAGCAGCGTGGTTTCGCCGCCCATAAGCGACGAAATCCCTAGCACTGCAGATAGGAGCATAAGCACGTTTATTATGGGCAGCACAAATCCGGGCAGGGCGATCAGCGCATAGAGGTTGAACAACGCCGTGATCGACGCGCCCATGTGCTTGGGCCCTATGCAAATGCCTGTGGTAGCCCCGTATACTGAAAAGCATTCGGGGAAGGCGTTGAGGGACTTGAATCCGCTGCTGCCCAACGAGAGCAGCGAGCTAAGGCTCAGCGGCCCGGCGTTGAACGGAGCAAGCGCAAAGAGATACATCTGGATCTCCGCGTCTATTATGTTGCCTCCCGGAGGCCAGTACGCGTACATGTGCACTACGTCCTTCACATCAGGCAGCACGAACAGGTTGACATTCTTCTTTACGTAGCAGTTCATCGCGGTCTGCTGGTTGTTGGGCGTCGTGCCCTTGGGGCATGCGACCATGGTGCCCGACGGCTTCACCCCGTCGGGCTCAAGGCCCTTGAACACGTAATCGTTTGAGAGCTTGTCGGCTGTGGTGTAGCAGTACACCCCGTTCAACGCGTTGCTCTTCCCGTTGTCGTTGATGTCCACGGGCTTCTGGCAGCTGCTGCTTCCTGCAACGCAGATGGGCACGACCGTCTGCGTGGCTCTGCCGCAGAGCGCCAGGTTCGGCATGCTGCTCACGCCTATGGGCTGGAGATTCTGCATCTTGTCGAGAGTGTGGTACTGGAAGAGGGCGAGGAACGGATATATGAGCAATGCCACCACAGTCAGCGCTATCAGGAAGCCGCCCACCCTCCTGGTGAATGCGACAGTCCTGAGTATGAGCCCTGCAGCAAGTAGGTAAGGCCACAAAAGCAGCATTATCAGGATGAACAGCATCTGCACGAAGAATATGTAAAATGTAAGTATGTTCTCGGCCGCCATTATCGGAGTTATTCCCCTGTGCAACACGTATCCTGCAAAGTAATCTGACGTTACCTTTATCTCAAGTTCGGTTCCGGCATTGAGCGGCGAGATGCAGCTCAGAGGAGCGCAGAATGCCTGGTATATCTTGAACTGCCTGAGGAACAGGAGGAGGTTGTCCCAGCTGTACAGCTCGCTGAAGTCCCTTAGTGTCTGGTTGGTCATGTTCGCGTTTATCACGTATGCTGCCCCAAGCCCATAATCTATGTTCCTGGTTGTAGCCCCTATATTGCCCTTGTTGTATATCAGGTCGTTGCATATGACTGCTGTAGGGCTTGGGGAAGTCCACAAAGACGACGGCGGCTTCATGGCGGAATTAAGCACGTCTATCTGGCTTCCTGAAAGAGTGTCGCACATCGGCGTTATCCTGCTTGGCGATACGAGGTTCATCGCTGTCAGCGCGGTCCCGAAGAAGTTCAGGACTATGAGGATGATTACAACAAGCACCGCACTGCCGAAGACCTGGCCGAATTCCGAGAGCGCCCTTGTTTTGACTCCTTGATTGCCGAGCAGCACGCCTGCCATGTACTGCGTTCCTGCTATTCCGAGCGCGACCAGTATTGCGATTATCGCTATCGGCAGCCAGCTGTCGAATGCGGACTCCTTGGATATGACGCTGCTGCCCGTGGTTTTTGCAGCAACCATCGTGGCGCTGAGCAGCAGAGAGAGCAGCACAATCGAGATAACTACCCTTCGCCTATCCACCGCCACCACCCCAGACCGGGCTGACGCCCAGTATCTTGGAAACAGAATTGAGGCCCCTGCTAAGGCCCTGCGCGAAGCCTATCGTTATAAGTATGGCAACGCCCATGAGCACGATGCTCTCGAACAGGTACTCGCCCACAAGCTGACCGTAGTTGATTATGAGCTGCGGCAGGCTTGTCATTATGCTTAATCCGTTCGTGAAGCTGTTGCCTGCACCTCCCAGTCCGGTGAGGCCCTGCCAGATGAAGTTGTACGGCAAGCTGAAGTCAAAGGTCCCCATGTGCAGGCTGACCGGCTGCCTTGTAAAGAACTTGGTGACGTCTATAGTACCCAGATTGTAGGAGCCGACGTACTGCGCATAAGGGTTGCAGAGATCTGTGGCTGTTGAAAGGTTGCATGGGGCATAGAGCCATGCGATTATGAAAGTGTTCAGTATTATTGCCAGCGGGAATATGTAGTAGAAGGCTATGCCTATGGCCAGGAACGAGTCGGCCGTTTCCCTGAGCCTCGGGCCCATGAAAGGCAGGCACCGCATGACTATCGAGAGCGGCACCAGCAATGTCATGGCGGTCTGCTGTATTATTACGACGAATAGGTACAGTATGTAGAGGATGCCGAACGTGATAGTTATGACAGTCACGTACGCTCCTGTAAGGACCCCGGAAAACCCGAAGAAGACCCCCACCGCATCGTGCTGCAGCGCCTCCGATACGAACGGGGCCACAGGCACCGTGACCGTGTCTATGATCCCTTCAAAGATATTGCCCCATATGACAAGGTTGATTGTTTCCGAGTATATCTGGCTGAATAGGGTTAGCGATTTCGTGAACAGGAGGTCTCTCATGTAAGCCAGCGCGAACCTTATCGGGTCATTGTATGAGATGCCCGTGAACACCTGCGTTGACGTGTTCGACGTTATCGCCTGCGCGATGCTGCACATCGACATCGCGAACGCTATTATGATCGCCACTATTATGACGCTCAGGACTGCCTGGAAGATCTCGACCCTTGCGGAACCCTTGAGCCTCTCCTTCAGCGCCGCGGGGAACAGTTCGCTGAGCCCGTATATGGCGCCGCCTATCATGAGCATGATCATCGATACCAGGATGCATATGCCTATCCAGTTGTTTGTGTTGACTCCCCCAAAAGTGCAGTAGTTCTGGTAAAGCGTGCTCTGCAGCAGTGTTCCAAACATCATGCCAGCCTCAGCTTGCCTCCAAGCTCGAACCTTATGGTCCCTCCCAGCGCCCTTGCTATAGAATCGACAGCAGGGTACAGTATTATCAGGTCAAGGATGAACAGCAGGAAATTGATGACTACGTAAAACACATTGTCTATGAGATAGTTGACGAATGGAGTGGCGGGCCCCCAGACCTGGTACGCCCAGGGCAGCATGCCGACGAGGTTGCCGAATCCAGAGAGGACCGTGCTCACTCCGCTACACAATACCTTGAAAACAATACCTCCAACTGGGCAGTCTTTATTGGAATTGAATCCATAATCAACGGCATGGCTGTGTATGGGATATGCATTTACAAAATAGTAATCTATCGGCTGATTGAACAGCACCAGTATTGAAGGGTAGATTATCGCTGCCCCTATGCCTATCGCTATGACTGTGCCTCCTACCCCTCTTGCGAACGGAAAGGCCCTGAAGACAAGGCCGAGCGGTATCATGACCTCGAGCCCGAGGCTGGCTATGGAAGGGAGCACCTTTTCCAGCACTATCACCAGCGATATCATCGGAAAGAGCAGGAACTGCAGCGCGTCTCTCACAGGCGAGGCAAAGACTCCTATGATTATGCTGCCGCTGTCCAGTATGAGGCTTGCATAAGGGAACGCGGTGAAACCGAACAGGAACGCGTAGCCCGCGGGCGGCAGGGGTATGGGTACGGGCGTATACAGGCCTATCTGCAACCCAGAGCCCACTCCAATACCAGGGTTCTGCAGAAGCTTTATCCCATTGGACATCTGGCTTATGGCATACGTGGCGTTGTAGAGCTCCCAGTTCACGGCGCAGAGATAGCTCTCGGTTCCCTGAAGCAGCGCGTATATATTGTTGTTGTATCCCCCATTGCCGTAGCTCGGAGAGCCGAGGCCTACCTGGTTGCTGCCAGGAAGCGTTATCCCTGCGAGCGGGTTTATTATCAGCGCTATGCTGCTTATGAAGGTTAGTAGTGCGTATATTCCAGCGACGAGCATTACGGATTTCGCTATCTCCCAGTACTCGTTGTTTATCCACCCGCCTATCCCGGTGCCGGGCATCAGCCTGTTTATCATGACAGCCACTGCAACGACATCGAATGATATGGTAAGCGCGATGAGCGACAGCTCAATCCCCGATATTGGTATCTGGTAAGCGCTCTGCGCGAGCTTGGCCGGGTCGATGCATGCGGCGCTGCCTGTTGCCGAGACCCTGCCTACGACCAGCAGCGCTACCAATAAAACAAAAAACAGCCGTGGCCGCATTCGCATAGATATAATCGGCTAGTCAAATTTATATACTATGCATAAAATAAAGAGGACAAAATCCTAAGCTTCGATCAGTGCTTCAGCAGCTTGAACCTTCTCATGTAAGCTTCGGCCATGAAGATGACAAAGTAAGGTAGCACGAACACCGAATTGAGCACCAGCATCACGTACCTTGACAAGAACGTGCCGAATATCCCGATCGTCGCGACATCGAGCACAGAGCCTATGACCGTTATGAGAAGCAGCCATATTACGAAATACTGCGGCTCCCTGAGGACCAGCTTAGTGCTGTCTCTTATCGCCCTCCATGCGCTCTTGTTGTCAACGACTATGGCGCTCGGCGCATAGAATATGAGAAGGAACGCGAGGAAGCCGAGCAGCGGAGTCGCGAACCCCTCAAGCCCTGCGTAATAGCTGAGTATGTTGACAACTATGAGGAAGATGGTGTATGCGAGCAGGACCACGAATACCCTTCCTATGTGCTTCTCTATGTCGTTGATGACCCTGAGCCCTATCCTGACGTGCGTCTTGTCGGACTTGACTATGAGGCTTATCGCAACAAAGGCGAAGCTCAGGAAGAGAAGGCTGAAGAACGACGAGATTGCGATCACAGCGAGGCTGACGGGATTCATGTTCACGAATATGCTCGCGCTCCTGAGGAATATGGCTCCTATGCTGACGTACGTCGGGAACGGCGCAAGCAGCGGAATCGCGAACGCTATTATGAACGGTATCGAGAAGAAAAGGACCAGCCTAAGGTTCTTCTTGTAAAGCTCGAACGAGTCTGCAACAACATTTCCCAAGCAGGCACCAAATCTATTACACCAACATAAGAATAAAAAGCTATCAATGGCTCCAGACCCCATGGGCGACGTAGACGTACTGGCCGTTGTACAGCTCCGCGGATGCGTAGGTTATCGGCGTCAGCGAATTTGATGTTATGATCGCGCTTATGCGGTATGAGGATCTGCTGCTGTTGAGCACTATCCTGTTCAGGTTGACCGGGCACCTGCCGCTATTGCACGTGCTGTTTTCCCGCAGCATGCTCTGGTTGTAGAGGCCATACTGTCCATCCGTATAGTTCCCGTAGCCGTAGATGACAAGGTACGCGCTGTAATTCTGCAGGTGCCCGTACCTGAGATCTGCTTCGTACACGCTCATGCTGCCCTGGTGGGTCAGGCTCTGGTTTCCGATGCTTATGCCAAAGCCGCTCTGATAGGCCGAATGCGAGTAATACACCAGGAACAGCGCCGAAGCCAGCGCCAGGGAAAGAGCCGCAATGGTCGGATATGCGGAATGTCCGCTCTCCCTTGAAATCCTCGCAACATACCCTTCCCCATTCCTGTCCTTGATGTAAAGCGAGACGACGAAGAGGAAGAAGAACGTTGCATAATAGCTTGCCAGCGCATGGCCGAAGAACATCCAGGGTATTGCCGAGAAGGCGAATATCATGGGCCTGAAGTTGAAGTACAGCAGCAGTATGAGCAGGAATGCGGACACAAGAATCGTGAGGCTGGTAAAGGACCCTAGCAGCATGCCGTAGTTGGTCAGCAAGAAGGAACTGAAGAAAGCAGGCCCGTTAGGCAGTATGTTTGATGATGCGGGCAGGAATACGGCTTTCGCAAAGGCAGAGGGGCCAAGCACTATGAAGTACCCGTTTATCGCGAGAAAGATGGCAGCCGATCCCGCAAGGGCGTACAGACCCCTCCTTGCGCCGTGGTTGTTGAAGATGTACGCTATCATGAACAGGCAGGGGAGCCAGAGCTCCTCCTGCATCGATGCCGCAAGGCCTATCGGAATCCAGGCATGCCTGCTGTCAAGGAACCTGTAGGAGATGACCATCAGCGCTATCATAAGCAGCGTAACTATGGAGTTAAGCGAGAAAAGCCCGACAACCGAGAAGACGATGAGCGGGTATTTCGGCTTGAGTATGTCTCTCTTGTCCAGCGAAAAAACGATGCAGAGCAGCACTATTAACATGAATACCGCAGTCTGGAGTAGCAGTCCCTGAGTCGCAACATTTTCTATGCTCAGCCCCGAAATCAGGTAGAACGGCGCCTGCGCAAGGAAGAACAGGGCCGGGTAGTCAAACGTGCTTATTATGGAGTTGTTCGTCGTGATCGTGTTCGCTAGGATATTGCCGCCCATCGCAGCGCCGAAGAGCTCCTTGCCGAAGGATACCGCGTAGGGGTTTAGCCCGTGCATTGTCGCGTTCAGGCTCAGCACGGATAGGTAGTTCTCGTCGCCTATCCTGTATCCTGAAACGATATAGCCGCTAAGGAAAAAGATCCACAGCATGGCGGCTAGCGCTGCAAGCATTGCAGCTCCAAGATGATACCTCTTCGTCCTTAGAAAGTATGCGCACAGAACAGCTGAGATGTACAGGGGCACGAGTATCAGGAACTCAAGGACGTACCTTGTGGATTGGTTCAGGATGCTGCCAAGATAAAACCCGTCGAGCGCGCCGGATTCCAAGAAATAGTAGGACAATGCGGAGAGCGAAAGGAGAAAGGAGAGGTTCAGCAGTACCAGGAACTTCCTGGATTTCGTTATGCGGAAGGCAAGGAAGGATGCGATCGCCAGTATGAGGAACAGTGCGAATGCCGCAGTTATCGCGGAAAACTCCCTGTTGAGGGTTCCCACAGTCCCAAGGCTGACAGAGATCGTCACTGTTATGAACAACAGGGCCAGCAGCTCCGCATAGGATAAATGCAAAAGAGTATCCTTGGGCATCATCTAGCCTGCCGACCTAAAACTGTCCTGCAACTGCAGAATCCCAATTCAGCACTTTGGAATCGTTATGGTCGTGCCTGTTGCAAAGTTCACTATGCTGCCAAGCAGCCAAGGCGCCACGAGCACTATTATGAGACCTACTATTCCTCCTACGATCATGCCGAGCGACCATCCCTGAAGGTTGCCCTTGAGGTTTCCCGCTGCAGGCATTACGTGGGCAACTGCGTACAACGCGCCTCCGGCTATGAACAGCAGCAGGGCGAGTATCCCTATGACTCCTCTTATTGTATTCACTATGGCGCACAACTGCGTGCTTATTGTTCCAGTTGCCGCTGCAGAAGCGACTCCCACAACCATGCTGCTAGCTATGCCTAGCATGAAAACGTAATTCATATACTTCCTTAACGCGAATGCATCCACATGAACACCAGAGATTATGTTGGAATAAATGATTTAAATACCTTTCGTTATAATGAGCATGTTTTCCGCACGCAGGAACAGGGCTCCGCTGCCCTGTTGGCCGCCATGTCTCCGCATAGCGATTTTTGGCATGCGTCCGAAACTCATGCGCTGCCTGCCTTGCGAAACGGCTGCAAAACGGCCGGCAAAGCGACTGTCGTACGCATCTACGTCAATCCGTTGCCGGACATCCTCGGAAAAACAGCCCCAAAATAGGACTGAATACCGAAGGTTTAGTTAAGTTATTAAACTTAAGGCTGTCAATGATTATGGTTGTGGGCTTATGGCTGACCAGGAGATAAAGACCAGCATCGATGCCTTGGTAGCTTATCTGCGTGAACACGGGGAAACGAACGTCACTTCGCTGTCAGCTGCGCTTGGCGCAGGAGAACCAACCATAATAGAATGGGCTAACATACTTGAGAGGGCCAATGCGCTCAAGATCTCGTACAAGGCGGGCAAGATGTACCTCTCGCCGCTTACCATCACGACTGAGCAGATAGACACGCTGAAGCAGAACACCGAGGCGCAGAAATCCGACATAAGCACTGACGTGCAGTCGCAGATGGCGATAATGAGCCAGGTGTCGCTGCAGCTCGACTCCATGAACAAGTCCATGGACAGCATAGAGAAGCTGTTCAAGGAAAGGTACAAGGACATAAAGAGCGTGCTGGACAAGCTCAACGGCATGGAGAGTGCGATAGACAATTCCTACGCGAAGATAAGGGGCAAGAAGAAGGAAGCGGATGCGATGCAGGCAGAGCTGCAGAAGGAGATACAGACAATACAGCAGCATGCAACGAGGCTCGAGACCTTCTCGCTCGACACCAACAACGCAAGGAGGATAATAGATGACATAAAGGCCAAGGTGACTGCGTACGGCAGGTCGCTCAACGAGGCCAACGAGGAGATACACCAGATAATAAGCAGGCACAGGGATTACGTGATAGGCCTCAGGAGCAGCATAACTGAGGAGACAAGGCAGCTGGGGGAGATAGTGAAGGTCGAGGAGAGGCAGGTGGAGGAATACGAAAGGCTTGCCAAGAGCTACAGGCTAAACGCGAAGAAGACCGTCGAAAAGATCGACAGGGAATCGGCCCGCATGCTCGACGATGTCGCGAAGGACAAGGACGAGATAGGCAGGTACACGGGCGCGGCCGACAGCAGCCTCACAGCCTTCAAGACAAAGATAGCAGACATAAAGAAGGAGTTCGGAGCCGCGGCTGAGCTGAACGACAAGATAAGCGGCATCAGGAAGGAGCTGGGGGACATAAGCACCAAGAAGGCGCAGCTCGAGAAGGGGCTTGCCGAGGTAGCGAACGAGCTGAAGGCGCTTGACGCGCTCTCCGGACCAAGGCTCATGGAGAAGAGCGACAGGCTAAACGCCTTGGAGAAGAGGACAAAGGAGCTGTCATCTGTCACAAAGGACATCAAGGACGAGGCCGACAGGACAAGCACTGAAGCCAGGAGCCTCGGCAAGAAGTGAATGGTTATGGATGGAACTGCGCAGAAGACCTACGCGACATACAAGCTCGATGCCCACGGCATAGTGGCCGAGGTGAAGATCCTTGACATAGGCGGCTTCGTACCCAGGTACGAGGTGACGGTGCCCGGCCTCGGCGACGCGACCAAGATACTGCTGCTATCGCTGAGGCACGAGCTGCTGACGCTGGTCCCGATAGACCCTGCCAGGGTCAACGACCCTGCGTACATAGCCGACGTGAACAGGAAGTACCTCAGCGCATCGAACATCATAATAGACAAGTACCTTCCAGGCACGACGGAGGACGTGAAGAAGGTGCTGATGGCATACGTCACCAACGTGATACTGGGGCTGGGAGACCTGGAGGTGCTGCTTGCTGACGACAACCTCGAGGAGGTCGCTGTCAACGGCTCCAGGGACTACGTCTGGGTGTTCCACAAGCTGTATGGATGGTGCAAGACCAACATCAAGTTCTTCGACGAGGATACCATTTACAACGACGCCGAGCAGATAGGCAGGAAGGTCGGCAGGCAGATAAGCAACCTCACGCCGCTCATGGACGCGGAGCTGACAGACGGCTCCAGGGTCAACGCCACCCTTTTCCCCGTGTCGCAGCACGGCAACACGATCACCATAAGAAAGTTCTCGAAGAACCCGTGGACCATACCCGCATTCATAGCGAACAAGACGGTGTCCCCGGAACTGGCCTCGATGATATGGCTCTGCATACAGAACGAGATCAGCATGCTCATATCGGGAGGCACTGCAAGCGGAAAGACCAGCTTCCTTAACGCGATATCGATCTTCATGCCTGCCGCACGTCGTGTGATATCCGTAGAGGAGACGAGGGAGCTTACGCTGCCGGAGTTCCTGCAGTGGGTCCCGATGCTGACCAGGCAGCCGAACCCCGAAGGCAAGGGGGAGATAACCCTCTACCACCTGATGATCAACGCGCTCAGGCAGAGGCCTGATATAATGCTCGTAGGGGAGATCAGGACCAAGAACGACGCGGAGACGCTGTTCGAGGCCATACACACAGGGCACGCAGTCTACGGGACCATACACGCTGACAACGCGCAGGACACGATAGTCAGGATGATAAACCCGCCCATGGACATACCCAAGGTCATGATGAACGCCATAGGCGGCATCATCTCGCTCTTCAGGCACAGGAGGCTGGGAATAAGGAGAGTATTCGAGTTCGGAGAGGTCCAGAGAAGCGGGGATGCAGGCGTCATATACAGGTGGAACATGCGGGCCGATTCCTTTGTCCAGGTATCGAGCATATCCAGGCTCGCCGAGCTGCTAACGATGTACGGCGGATACACGAGGCAGGAGATAGACGACAACATAAAGGAGAAGGTGGAGGTGCTCAACTGGATGACGAAGAACAACGTCTTCGACGTCGATTCTGCAGGCGCAGTCGTCGCGAACTACTACAAGGACTCCAACTACGTGCTCGACATAACCAGGAAGGGCCTTCCGTACTCGAGGGATCTTTTCAAGATGAGCTGATGGATTACGACGAAGCGGTGGGGATGTTGAGCGGCATGCAGGACGGCTCCGGCGCCATTGTAGAGATAGACATAGACGAAGCCTTAGGCAAGACGAGGGAACCGAGGCAGTACACCGCTGACGAGATAGAAAGGCTGGTCAGGAAGCTTGACGAGCTGACCACAGGAACCGCAGCTCCCGAGAAGCAGGAGGATGAGAAGAAGCATAGGGGCATCGGGCTCATGCACCTTGCGTATCCTGTGGAGGAGCTGGGAGCCAACGCGCGCAGGAACTTTGCCCAGGCAGCCAGCGAGCTGAAGGGGGCGCTCTCCGGCATAGGCAAGAACGTTTCGGAAATAAAGGCCGAGCCCCAGCCGAAGCACAAGAACATACTTGCGCACCTTTCGTTGCAGGACCAGATAAGCGAGCTGGAGAAGATAAGCATGGGCCTTGGCAGCAACTCCTTCAGCAAAGACGAGCTGCAGATAATACGCGATGAGCTCGACGGCCTGTCAAAGGCATCGGGCAAGGAGGTGCCTGCAGACGAATTCCACAGAAACCTTACGGATATAAGAAACAAAAGGTTGATAGAGGTTATGCAGATGGCGAAGGCGAGCAGTTGATGTTCCATGGCTGACGACAAGGACATAATGGACAAGGAGATAATAGGCTTCACCAAGCCAAGGAAATTCCTCTTTTTCAAGATACCTTCAAAGCCCATCTACGGCAAGCGCGGGCAGAAGGCCTCACAGCAGCCAACGCCTCCGCAGCCCCAGCAGCCTGCGCGCCAGATGCCGCAGCAGTCGCAGCAGCCCAAGCAGCAGCAAGGCATCAAGTTTCCGTTCATGCAGCAGAAGCCGTCGCAGCAGCCCCAGAGACCAGCGCAGCAGCCTCAGTCATCCGCGCAGAGGATAGACTATTCAGGGAGCCCGCAGCCTTCAAGCCAGCAGCAGAGGAAGCAGCTGAGCGGCCTCGACAACTACCTCACCAAGGTGCTGTCCAAGCAAAAAGGCTTCGAGATAGCGCTCAAGGAGCAGGGCATAAACGCGACCCCGTTGCAGTTCGCAAGGAGGATGTTCATGCTTGCAGTCCTTGTGTGCGCAGCTACCGGCGCAGGTCTGGCCGCGATAATATTCCTTGCAAAGGGACTAACCCCATTGATAATAATCGGGCCTCTTCTGGGGGTCGTAGTATACACTCCCGTATTCAACACCCTGCTGAATTACACCAAGATGAAGACCGCATCGAAGGGCAAGGACATAGAAAGGGATGTGCTGTACGCTGCCAGGGACATGATAATAAGCATGAGGTCGGGATTGCCCCTGTACAACGCGATAGCCACGGTAAGCGTCGGGTACGGGGCTGCGAGCCAGGAGTTCGCGAAGATAATAGAGTACGCGCAGCTGGGCATGCCCATAGAGGAAGCGATCGACACAGTCTCGCAGAGATCGGGGTCAAAGACCTTCAAGAGGATCATGCTGCAGGCAAGCATGTCGATAAAGGCAGGAGTCGACATAGTGGGAACGCTGCAGGAGGAGATCAACGAGGCAAGCCAGGAAAGGGTCATTGAGCTGAGAAGGTACGGGCAGAGGCTCAACGCGCTTGCAATGTTCTACATGCTCTTCGGAATAATCTTCCCTAGCATGGGCATAGCCGTCGCATCGATACTCACTACATTCGTTGCCATATTCACGATAAACAACACCACGCTGATATTCGTGCTCTTCGCCATATTCTTCCTGCAATTCATATTCCTGAACCTGATAAGGGCCTCGAGGCCCGTGTTCGTGACGTGATGCGATGGCTATAGTGTTCGAGAGGCTCATAGGAAGGCAGCTTGTAAGGTACCTCTCGAGCGAGCTGGACCTCGCAGGCATCAAGACAACAGTCAACGGCTTCATCACATTCGCCATAGTCAGCTGGATAGTCATCCTAGTGCTTGCATCCTTCTACACTACCCTTGCGCTGAAGTTCAATCCGCTGCTCGCGCTTTTCATAGGGATAGTCGCAAGCGTCATCTTCGAGTTCATAATATACGCGCTTCTCGAATTCAGGATAGAGCAGAGGAAGGACTTCATAGAATCGATCCTGCCGGACTACCTGCAGCTGACCGCAGCCGAGGTGAGGGGAGGGATGTCGATATCAAAGGCGATGACGACATCCGCAAGACCCGAGTTCAAGTTCTTCAACGACGACCTCGAGCTCCTCTCCAAGCAGCTTTATTCAGGGGAGACGATGCAGAACGCGCTCAACGACTTCGCGAACAGGTACAGGTCAAACACCTTGAGAAGGACCATGCGGATGATAAACGAGACCGTGCAGTACGGAGGAGGGATGATGGACCTGCTCAACCAGATATCGAGGGATCTGCGCAACCAGCAGATAATCCAGAAGGAGGTATCTGGACAGCTTTTCATGTACACCATATTCATCGCTTTCGCTGCGCTGATAGGCGCACCAGCTCTCTACGGGATAACCAACGAGATGATAACGATAACGACGCAGGTATGGTCCAAGATATCGATAGGAGCCCTGGGAAGCGTGCCGAGCGTCGGAGTCTCCTTCATCCACTTCAGCAAGCCCCAGATTACTGCTCAGGCTTATGGGATATTCGCGCTGGTCGCAATACTGATAATAACGGGCTTCGGCGCCTTCATAGTCGCAGCAATATCCACGGGGGTGGTGGCCAACGGCCTAAAGTACTTCCCAATCTTCCTTCTCGTAGGGTTCGGGGTCTACTTCGTCGTCTCGAGCACGATGGCGGGCTTCTTCACCAGCATCGGCGGCATATGAATGGAACAGCTCATGGTCAGGTATTCCCACAATATTGGGAGTTTATCACAATAGGGTAGTTTTTGGTCGCATTCCACGGCCCGATCCCGGTGCTTGATAAAGGAGCGTAGTATACGCTGCTCACCGAACCAGAGCTATAACCTCCTATACAGTATATGTACCTATCATTTGTCACACAAGGCCATGTGTATCCAGACAAAGGATAAGCAGCAGACGCGGTCCATGCCCCGATCCCGGTGCTTGATATCGGCGCATAGTAGGTAGCGCCGCTGTATGCGCCGCCTAAGTAACCCCCGACGCAGTATATATAGTCCGAGAATGTGACGCAGCCTGGGTCTTCAACAGCTGCAGGATAGGATGCCGAGCCCCAAGAGCCCACCCCGGTGCTGGAAAGTGGCGCATAATAGATTGCGCTGGTATCCGATCCGGACGTTCCCCCGACGCAGTATATGTAGCCGTTTGCCGTTACGCATGTATGCGACCATATGGTAATCGGATAGTTGTTTGATGCAGCTGCCCACGCGCCAACGCCGGTAGACGACACCGGTGCGTAATAGACAAGATTGGTCTGGCTTCCGCCGCTAAAACCCCCGACGCAGTATATGTAACCATTATACGTTACGCACTGCGACCTGTAGGTATAGGTATAAGGATACGATGTCGAGGATGTCCACGCGCCAATGCCAGTGCTCGATATCGGTGCATAGTAAACCGCCTGCGTATTCACCCCTCCTGTGGTCTGTCCGCCCATGCAGTATATGTAGCCATTATAGATTCCGCAGCCCTCAGCGTACGTGCTGATGGGATATTTCGTCCCATTGTTCCACGGTCCCACGCCCACATTCGATAGCAAGGTTGAGTAGGCAATGCTGTTGGTCGGACTGTCACCTATGCAATACACCTGCCTTGGGGAATAACTGTTGCCCAGCCCCAAGCTCTGCCATCCGCTCGCAGGGCCAACCAATCCTCCTGTGTAAGCTGGAGTCGGTATTCCACTGCCATTGACTGCGGATGACAGCAGCGGCCAGCCGACCTGGTATGCTGTGCCGTTGTTGCCGTTCCCTGAATAGTCGTTGGCGTTGCCGTTGAGAGGCCACCATCCGTCAAGCGTGTTGTTTGTCAATGCTGGCCCGAAGACACCTCTATTGTATAGCAATGCAATCTGGTTGGTCGTGAGCGCATTTCCGTACATCTGCACATTAGATATAAGCCCGTTGAACGTTATCGGATTCGTACCGCAGCCGTTGCCGTAGAAGTTGCAGTTGAAGTCGCTGCCTATGTAGAGGTCCCCTAGGCTTGCAGTGCTGCTGCTATACGCTATCGAGTTAGCCAATGCCCCGTCTACGTATATGGACATTGTGGAACCGTCGAACGTGCCGACATAGTTGTGCCATGCTGTTATGTCAAAACCAGCAGGAGTGTTGTATATCAGGCAGGAGCTTCCTGGAACATACAGGCACATCCTGTTCGCGCCATTCGTTTCCTGAAGCAGTATGTAATTGCTACCAGAGCCTCGCTTGCTGACAACAGTAGGCCAGCCGTTCCATGCAGTTCCGTTGTTCTTCGCCCATGCGGATATCGTGAACTTGCTCTGCGTCAGGCTTGAAGAGGATGGAACAATTATGTAGCTGTTCCTGCCGTTGAATCCTGCCGCAGTCTGCTTTCCGTTTCCAAACAGCAGCGGATTATTGCTTAGGTAAAGGCCTGATGTGTTGTATGCAAGGCATGCCTTGGTGCTTGTGCATTGCCCTACTCCAGGAATCGCAGACATACCAGATGGCACTGTCTTTACCAGTGCGCTGTCTCTATTGTAGCTGGGTATGCCTGTGTAGATGACATTTGTAGGCGTGCCGCTTACTCCTGAGCCTGAATAGTCGTTCGCATTCCCATTGAGAGACCACCAACCCGCAAGCCCTGCGTTCGGCATCGGCAGCCCCTCGATACCCTGCTGGTAAAGCCCCTGTATCTGTGACGAATTTAGCGATGAATTGTACACCTGTACATTCGCGATAAGACCTTTGTAGAACAGGTTGCACGAAGTGCTGCACTGCTCCCCTATCTGGTTGTTCCCGGAGTTGCCCAGGTTGTTTGCCAATGCGCTGCTTCCTACCAATCTGCCGTCAACGTACAACGCGCGGTACGAAGACTGGAACACGCCAACGACATAATGCCAGCTTCCATCCGCCACGAAGGTGTTGGAACAGTATGTATTGCTGCCTCCAGCCCATACGCATATGTTTCCGCCGCTCGAAGTGCCCATGAAAAGCTGGTACCCGCTGCTGCCTCCAGACCATCCGGAGAAGATGATCCCTATCGTGTTTGCAGTCTTGATCCACGAGGTTACGGTATACTGCGATGAGGAGTCAAGACCTGTGGAATGCGGGATTGTAACGTTGCTGCTAGCGCCGTTGAAGTATGCGGCTTGCCTATTGTACCCCATGAAGTTGAACATGCCGTTGCTGGACTGGTTCGTGAATACGCCATTGACCCTGTCTGGGTACGATGGCGCGTACGGAGATGCAAAGTAGTATCCGTTGCTTATGTTGCTCCTGAGGTTCTCTATATTGAGCGTGCTAAGCGACGGACCATATAGTAGCACGCTCTGTCCATTCTTGAAGCTGTTCAGTGCGTTGCTTGAAGGAGGATAGAACAGATATGGCACTGTAGGCGCCTCGGTTATTGTATTCGTGCCTCCGTACGTTATAAGCCCTCCAAAGTTATTCTCGCAACCGTGCAGGTTCACCGCGTTGACAGTGAAAAGTATCAGGGAATTGCTGGCTGTGGGGCACGAGCTTGCGCCTGCTGCAACCTTGTATAAAGTGCCGTACGCGAAGGAGTAGCTGCCGTTCGTCGCATAGGCGTTGCCTATTACGCTGCTGAGGTTCGACATGTTGCTGAACCTTATGTACCTGAGCACGCCTTGCTGCGCATAATAAAGATCAGGGGTTCCGTTCAAAGATATCGATGCGTTAACCGTAACCGGGTAGGTGAGATACGTCCCGCTGTTGTTTATGCTCACTGTCTCAGTATACGTCATGGACAAGGTATAAGGGCTGAGTTGCGTGATTATCGGCTTTGTTTCCGTCACATTGATGTTGCCTGATGCTATGCCGAGGGACCTGGCAAGGTTGGCGTTGTAGGCCAGGAAGGTTGCGTTGCCCATGTAACCTTTTATGGTATTCGCTGTGCCGCTTCCAGCGACAACGTTCGGTACCGTACCATTGGTTACCAGACTGACCATGTACGTGTTGAAGCTGGATATGAAGTTTCCCTTCCTCATCGTGCTGTTGTACTCGTACTTGAAGAGGGTATTCAGTGCAGCGCTGAGGCTTGCCTTCCCGAACCCGTTCGCGCTCTTCGATATCAGCGATGCGTAGTTGTTGGATGTCGAGGTAAGAGAGCTGGACTGCTGGAGCTTATCGTAGCTTATCTGAAGGCTAATGAGCAATATGACTTCTGACAGCATCAGTATGAATATCACAAGGACTGCAATGGACATGAATTGCGCTTTCATTTTCCTACCACCCTCGGATCTGTTGCCTGTTATATGATGTCAAACAAACCATAAATATTCAGCTCCACGATATTATGCTCACGTTATGCGTCTCGTATTTCATGCTTGTATAGTTCAGGATTGGCAGCGCTATGGTCGAGCTGCTTGCCTGGTACGAGTTCTTGAGAGAGCCTATGCTATAGCTATTGCTGGTGTACGTGACATTCACAGGAAATCCTGAATTGTACAGTCCGCTATAGTCGTTGGCATCCCCTCCCAAAGGCCACCATCCCACCACGCCTGCTCCTGTAAGCGGCGCACCACTCATTCCTTCAGAGTATAACTGCGCCACCTGGGCTCCTGTCAAAGAGGTATTGTATATCTGCACATCCGCTAGCGAACCGTTGAAATAGCCTCCTCCACCGTTTTCTGGATTCTGCCTTCCAATGTCTAGATCAGTGGAACCATGTGCAAAAGGAACATTGTTTATATTTGTCTGCGTGCTCTTGAGCATACCGTTGATGTACACTAGTGCATTGGTGGTTGATGGAGAGACCACCAAGGCGACATGGGTCCAGGTGTTAGCTGGAACTGCGGCCCCTGTATTGTAATCGCCCCAGTACTGTTTAATTGCATAGTGGACAATCCCGCTTGTGATGGTAATCCAGTACTGGCCAAGCTCGGGTGATGGATGGGCCTTTGACAGGACGGTGCCGCCTCCTGCATTATTGACCCAGAACGAGAAGCTCATCGCGGAGGCATTGTCCAAGGTTTGCGAGTTAGGCACATCAATGTAGCTGCTTACCCCGTTGAACTTAGCGGTATGTATAGTGCTCTTGCGGTCCAGTTGCATGGTGTAGTTCACTTGGGGTCTTGCGCTGTCCAGTATCGCAGAGGCGCATCCCGTATAGCCGTTGAGGTATGCGGTGGCAGCGCTAGCCAAGAGCGTGGAATTCGGGTTGCCGCTGCACATCCCTATAGCAATCAGTTTGCTGCCGTCGCTGAGATATAGCCTTCCGTAAGCAAGGATCATGCCGGGGTTTGCCCTAACCGCATATGGCAATGTTGTTTTCCACATGATAGTCCCGTTAGTCAGGTTCTGCGCTGTCAACGCATCCCTTGTTCCATTCCACCACAGTGTGTAAAGATACTGTCCTCCTTCAACAGGATAAGCTCCATTCATTGCGGTGCCATAAGTTGCAGCTGTCCCTTTATCCCATAACAGCGTGCCCCCTAAATTCATCGCTATCACATTGCTTGCTGCCTGGAAGTATGCAACGCCCTTGTATATCGATGTGCCATAGACTGCGGTTGTGCCAGAGTAGGTTATCACATTCGTGCCGTCGATGT
The DNA here is from genome assembly GCA_028867135.1 of Microcaldota archaeon. Taxonomy (GTDB): domain Archaea; phylum Micrarchaeota; class Micrarchaeia; order Micrarchaeales; family CABMGC01; genus JAGWGW01. The sequence continues at coordinate 30,036 of JAGWGW010000013.1, forward strand.
TTATTATGTTTGCCGCAGTGGTGCCATAGCCAAACGCTATGTCGGTTCCAGAGCTTGACAGGCCATGTGGTCTCGACCCGAGGTTCTTGCTCCATACCTTGACAGGGGCTGTTGGACCTGCGAAAGATGCAAGGCTTACCAGCGTGCCATTCACATACGCTAT
>JAGWGW010000003.1 GCA_028867135.1 Microcaldota archaeon
GAGCCGTTTCACAAGCTTTTTATATGAAACCATGGGATAGCATTTCATGCCAAACAATCCGTCACGGTTATTCGGGACAAACGAGTCGTTCAAGGATATCGAGATAAACGAGAAGCAAGGGAGGGAGCTTGCAAGGAAGGGCAGCAGGGCCGAGCTTCTCAGCGCGATAAGGTCGATCGGCGTGAAGCCGCCAAAGGCGTTCCTCAAGCTCAACGATCCAAAATATTCACTAAGGCGTGAGGAGTACGGCGGCATAGGATGTGCGATACAGGCATCGGTGGACCTCAGGAGCGAGTTCGCCAGGCTGGTGCGCATGCACGAAATAATACCGAAAAACTCTCCAAAGCCCTACGCACTCATCGTCGATAGGGAATCATACAGGGTACACGGATACGCTATGGAATTCATACCGGGAAAATCACTGGCCCATTATTTCTACTCGCAGCCTGAGGCCGCTCGCGCGTATCTGAAATCAGCTGTCAGGCTGGTCAAGGAGCTCCACGCCAACGGATTTGCACACCATGACCTCGATCCGGTCAACATGATGATAACGCCAAAAGGCAAGGTCGTCCTCATAGACCCGGACCCTACAGTTTCAGGGGCCTCCCCCGCATCCTTCGACGTAAAAGCCATATGCAGGATGCACAACCAGCTCAACGCATGGATGATGGAAAAGGATAGGCTGCAAAAAGTCCCAAAAGTTGCCTGAATCGATTTTTAGTACAGTATATAATCATATAATGAAGTATATTTCCTTTTATTTAGATATTATGCGTACGCATGCTACAAAGGCATAAATATGAGTATAAAGCAGCGATAAATGATGATACAGACAAAAGGCAGGATCGCCCCCGTCGCAGCGGCAATTGCGATATCGTTATCCGGCACCCCTGCCCACGCATCCGCCAAGCCGCTTTCCGCATCGCTCAGAGGGGGTAGCCAGGTTTCTTTACAATCCCAACTGCCCCATGGAAAATCGCCGCTAACAGTTCTGTCGAGGGAAACGAAGAAGGCGGTCAATGCTGAAGCAAATGCCAATCCCGCTCCTAAAAGCGCATCCGAAAACAGCGGCTCCGGCCCCATCTCCTCGATATTCGACCAGATGTCACATACCGCAAAGACGCTCCTCAAGGTCGCTGCAGGCATAGGCGCAGCAGTGGGCTTCGGGGCAACAGCGCTATACTGGAAAAGGAAGGTCGCAAAGGCGCATATACGGGATAAAATATTGACAGTGATGCGCTCCAAAAGAATGAACGGCGGTCAGATCGACTGGTCCGAAGTATACACGAAAAGTGCAAACGCAGCCACAAAAGGAGCTGATTCTAAGGCCTTCGTCCCAAAGGCCGGGCTTTCGCGCAGCAGCATAAACAGCATAGCCGCAAACGAGCAGGCAAGGCGCGAGAGGCTATATGATGAGGCTGTCGGCAGGAACAAGCAGCAGGACACAGGCAGCGAAGAGCGCTGACAAAACCAATTTAGCATTTCTCAAACAGTCTAGTCATCGTCACCAGGAGAAGCCTGAAGGAAAGGCGTAAATACCTGTACCTATCACCTCAGAATAGAGGGTCTTATGCAAATGCGTAACGCTCCTTCATCCATGAAGGAGGCCACGTCAGCCGAGTTAACGGCGGCAGTCAGGAGCACTTTCGAAGGCATATCGGCCTCTTTCGAGAAGAAGTTCAGGGAGCTGCACTCCAACGGATACGGCAAGGACAAGGCCAATGGCCTTTGGCTCTTCCAAGTCGGATCAACGCTATACAGCCTGATGAAGGCGAATTGCGGCGTGACCATAAACGATCCGTCGATAACAGACTATCAAGCGAGGAAGCTGGTCGACCTTGGAACGCGCGGAAAACTGACAGAGCGCATCGAGTCTTACATTGAAGATTTCCGCATGAACCTTAACGGCAACGCGAACAGCCTTTATGCAAAGAGGACTATGCGCGATTTCGAGTCCATGGTGCTGGATAGCCTCGGAAGGATGGGGAGCGTGTCGCAGGTCATCTCGGGCTCAAGCAACCATGACCAGCTCATCAAGGGCATAGGGATGCTCAGCGATGAGATAGACGCTCTTTCGTCAAGGATAAATTTCTTCAGGCATGAAACTCTCGTTCCGCGCAACGGCAGCAAGGATAACCTGATCATTCTGCTCAGGCCTGCGCAACATCCGGACGGGCCAACTTATGACAATGCAGCGTAGAAGAACCATCCTAGTATTTCTCAAACATTATTGGAAGTTGCAAGGTAGAACATTTAAATATTAGAATCTACGCCATAATCTCATGGAGCCTGTTCTTTATAAAAGGGGAGTCCGAGCTGGCCATATTCACGGGTCAAGAAGCGTCAGCGAGAACATAATCACCCTGGTTCCAACGGCAAGGCAGTTTGTGAAGCAGGCGTACGAGTACGGAGCAAAAGGAAAATTCAGGAAAGAGGCAAAGCAGTGGAGGCTGGCAGAGACTGAAGCCAAAGCCCACAATAGGCACCTGATGGCCTCTGTCTTCGGTGACAGGGCGAAACACGCTGAAAAGGATGCGGAAGCCAAAAGCATTCTGCGCGCCTTCAGGAAATAAAAGTATCTCAACATTTCTTAGATAATCTTGGCATTTCTCAAATACTCCTGTTAACGGTAAACTTCCCCTGCATTTGCGTTCAGAGCGCTTATTGTGCCAGGCACATAAAACAGCGGAAGGAAAGTTATGCTTGCTCCAAGGCCCAATGCGAGCAGAGTTTTGACGACGGAAAAGTTTATTTGCCTCACTTCCACTATTTTTCACGCACGAAATTTTCCATGTCATATGCATGGAATAAATTTATGCACTTCCATGTAATTGGCACGGAAAATGCCCTCACGAGAAAAAGCACTCTTTTCAGGCCTCTTTTGCCCTCAATATGGCTTGCATCACCAAAACCCGCCAACTTCCAAAAATCCCGAAGATAAGGCTTTAAGGGAATGCTTTTTCATTGCAGTAAGATGGAAACGGCAAAAATCAATGGCGAGATCTTCTCAGTACCATCATATTGAAATGGCCCGTTCTATGCTGGCCTTACCAGCTTCTGAAAGGTATCGCCCAGATGCTTTAGGTATACTCCTTCCTCAACAACTCCAACCCCTATCGGATCTGTACTTTCAAGGGCCACCCTGACGCCCTGCGCTATCTGCGTTGTCTCCAACCAGGTATGCCTTCCTATTATCAGCCCTTCATTGTCCTTGAAACCGCTCACTATATCAGTCTCGGTCCCAAGTGCTGCAAGAGCAACATGCGAGAGTATGCTCAATTCTCTGCACTTCCCAACTCCTGCGCTCACGAACTCGCCTAGCGGTACAGGAGCAGTGCCATATGTCGCATACAAACCTGAGGTATCGCCATATGTTATGGTCTCCTGCAGCGCGCCTCCTATTGTGGAAAATGCGAACAGCCTTCTGCTGTCTATAGGTGCATTGAACATCTGAGATAATCTAGCAACATTTGCGTCAAGATAGCCTGGTCTCCTCCCCTCATTCCTCTGGTACCTCCTGGCAACATCCTCAAGGAACTTCACAAGCGACCTGTCACCAGGGCTGACAGATACGCTCTGGTCCACGGTCTTCGCCTTGTATACTCCCTCCCCTACTACTGTGAATCCTGCCATGCAATTATTGCACCATTCTTGATATTTACGCATTTTAACGTGATAGACAGCAGTGCTATGCCATGCAAACCTTTATACGCAAACAAAACTAGCATTATCCTGGAAATTCTAGGATTCTACTACCCTGACGCCTTTGTTGTTTATCTTCTTAAAATGACGATCGAATGTCACTAGGCCCTCTCCATTTGAGAGCGCTATTGCAGCTATAAGAATATCAATCTCTTCGATCATGCTTCCATGATCCTCCAGTTCCTTATATATCGAAGATGCAAGGTCCAAATCCCTATTTTTTAGGTCATAGACCTTCATTTCGCTTATAAAATCATCTATAAATTCCTTTCTGGTAAACTGCCTCCCCTTGAGCAATTCATACTTGTTCAATACCGTCAAAGCAATCCTCTCGTGTCTCGCATCATATTCATCCATAACGTCGAGCGCACGCTTCTTCCCGTTTATTGCATCTATCAGTATATCCGTATCAAATACGACCATTCAACCACTAGATCTGCCAAAGCTCTTCCTTCCACGTTCAATCTCCCTCTTCCAAGCCTCTGCTGTTTTGTCATCTATCGTCCCAAAAAATCTCCTGAGCCTTGATATGTCACCTTTCCCTCTGCCCTTTTTCCCAAAACGTTTTTTGATCAATTCCGAGAAGCTCTCATCCCCCTTTTCCTCTGAAAGCATTTCATATACCTCATCGGATACCATTATCTGCCTGGCCATAATATCATGTATACATATGTATACTTATATATAAAGCCTTTGGTTTTGGCGGAACCTGCACTATACTGCATCAGGTGCGTACAGCCCAAACTTAGATATTAAAGTATAAGAATATATACTTTACTTCCACAACTGCATCATGCCAGCCTAAGGTAGGCACCGGGCGTTTCAACCTGACGGAAGCGTTTTGTTCTGTATATCTGCCATATCTTCACAGGCTTTTCTCCTGATTCTTCAGACTTATCCTTATCCCCCTTCCCATTCCCTTCAGCCATTCCTGGATTTCCACGTCGACAATGATTGGTAATCCTACCTTCTTCAGCTGGTTCACCCTTGGAGGTTCTGGGCCCGATGTCGTGCAGACATGGGAGTATCCCTGCACCTTGAGGTCATGGGTCGTTATCGCCTCGATGAAGTAGGGAAGGCCAGGCGCAGGCCCTTTGCCAAGCTTGCTTCTGGGGTAATAGCTGAATGTCATTGCAACTTCGTCTATGCCGAAATACTGTATGTCCCCTATTATGGCTAGCCTGTTTTCAGCCTTGCCTTCCTTGGAATGCCTCAGCAGGTCCTCCTTCCATGCCTTAGGCACGCGCTTTAGCGATATGAGGTCGATGCCGAAGGATTCGCTCTTCGAGCCGTACGAGAAGACCATGCCTTCCTTGAAATCCCTTCTCGCGCCTGCAAATGCTATGTAGTAACTGGGCGCGCCTCTCCAGCGGTACACGCCGAGGAACGGCTCTTTCCCTGGTCTATCGCCTGTTCTCATGCCTGCTTTTGCTATCCGTCCTTCCATAAGCCATTATCGATTTTGCCTCATATATAAAGCTTGCAAGCGGCCCGTTCGCAGTCGTAGTGCCGCAACTCATCTGTGCTGCTTTGCCTTGCCCGAAGCTTCCCAGAAGTTGTCTATCTTGTGCGCATCCTCATGGTCAAGCTGCCTGGACAATGCCCACATCTCGACGGTCTCATCGCCCTCGTTGCGATGCGACCGAGGAGTCTTTGGCGCGACCCTTACCGCAGACCCTGCAGGAACCTCGACCACCTCAGCGCCGAACCTCATTGTAAGCGTGCCTTTTGCAATGATGTACACCTCCTCTATCTCGTCGTGGTAGTGGCCCGTGCTCTGCTCGAAGTCTGAATGCGGCGGTACTCTTATCAGGCTCGCGGCCAGCTGCTCGCAGCCCAGCGCCTCTGTCAGGCTCCTGAACTCTCCTGGAACGTCTGTGCCTTCGTAATAGTCCTTTACGTTGTCAGCTTTCACGATTGTATAGCCTTCCATATGGGACACCCTCTTGCAGATATCCTTATCCCTGGTTAACCTAATATTGCTTGCCTAATGCGAAAGTTGGAGCGCGATTACGCCTTTTCCATCTGTTCCCTTATTCCCCTTCCAAGTCCCCTGAGCCAGTCCCTTATCTCCATGGGACCGTGGATCAGCAGGCCCACCCTTTCCAGCTGCTCTATCCTCTTGTCGCTGGGGTCGTAGCTTGTCGCTACGCGCATCGTTCCCTGAAGCTGTATCTGGCGCACCGCCAGCGCTTCTATATAGTACGAAATGCGCTCCGCGGACCCGTTCACGAGCTCGTCCCTTGGATAGTACGTGGTGCTCCTTACCATGTCGTGCTCGTCGTTGTAAAGTATGTAGCCCATCTTCGCGATGCCCATGCCGCTAACATCGACATGCCTCTCGATGTCTTCTCTCCACGGCTTGGGGACCCTCTTGAGCGAGGCAAGGGTGAGCGTCTTTGCGGCCCCCAGCGGAAGCTTCTCGAACGGAGCATAGTGCATTCTCTCCTTGAAATCCTTTCTCCTGCCGGCGTATACGTAGAAGGATCTCTGGTTGTCATCGGACATGTAGACACCGACAAAGATCCCTGAATTGATGTTCTTTTGCGCAGCAGCCATCATATCGCCTTTGCACATCGGACCTCGAAGCCCAGCCTTTCCATGCGCGCGTACATGGTGCCCCGCATGTCCCTCAGGTTGTCCCTGTCCATCTGGAAGGTCGCTGTAGCGAGGCTCTCTGGGTCTATCATCACGGTTCTACCATCATTTGTGACTATCACGTTGTCCCAGTGTATGTCGCCGTGCGCAATCGCGTTCTCATGAAGCCTTCGCATGACATTCTCAACAGAGTGCATGTGGCCCCTTAGCTCATCGAGCTTTCCCTGCCTCAGATACTCGCTTAGCGGCCTTCCGTCAACGTACTCCATGGCGTAGCCAATGCATCTCCTTTCCAGGTCGGCTATCCTGAAGAAGGGCTCTGGCACGTAGCCTGGGATTGCAGCGTGCATCTTCAGCAGCCTGCCGAACTGCGTGACCATCTGCAATCCTGAATAGTCGTATTCGTGGCTTCCTGCAAGCATGCACCTGACGCCTTCCACGACGAAGTCCTTCCTAAGAAGCTTGAAAAAGGCTTTTTCAGCCGAAACTCCGCTCTCTGCCAGCTTCAGCCTCAGCTCAGCTGCGCTGCCTGCTGTAACCGATCTTATGCCGTTGGCACTGATGCCTTGAGTCATGCTAAACCCTTGTTTCCATGGTTAATAAACGTTGAAATGCCTTCGTCAAAAACAGAAATGCAGCATATCAGTTCATCCATGCGCTGGACGCTCTGTCCTCTGCATCCTTCCTTGCCCCCTCGACCCTTCTTGCTATCGATTTCAGGAACTTCATATCCTCGGCCAGTGCGCCTCCTGCGCAGCCTATCGCCACAAGCAGCGAAGGGCTTGCCGCAAGCACCGCTCCTTCGAATACTGACGGTCTTGAAGAGAGGTCCAGTGCAGTCACAACGGTTACTGTGCCTGATACTATCGCTCCTGCAAGAGTCGCCTTGGCCCCTGCAGTTGTGGCGTCTATCTGGAAGCGCAGCCCTTCGAGCGTTCCAAATACCGCGCCTATCCTTCCATGACCGTGTCTCATCATCCCGATGCCGCCCCTGAATGATGATGCAATCGATGCGCCGAGCAGCGCGATTCCCGATGCAAGGCGCACGGCCCCTCCTTTACCCTCGAGAAGGTAGAGGGAGCCTCCAAGGGATGCGGCAGCGCCTCCCATGTACACCGCGCTTTTCATGCCAATGCCGGAGAACTGCTCTTTTGCATTGCGGTGGCTGAACATCAGAATACCCGCTCACTTGCCGTTGAGCCTCTTCAGGCTCCGCATCTCTGCCCGCAGCTCATCTGCAAATGCGTCCATGCCAGTTGCTTCAGCTATCTGCACGAACTCCCTTATCCTGCTGATCTTCCCTACCCTTGTGAACATATCATCTGGTGCTCCCTTGTACTGCTCGTCCATGGCCATCTTTACCGAGCGGATCCGCGTCTCTCGGAACCTTTGCGCGTGGTCATCGTAGCCGAGGTCGTCTGAAAGCGATTCGCCGACCTTCGCTGCGAGTATCGCATCGCCGCTTGCCCCCGGCTTCACAGTCTTGACAAAGTCGTCGAGCAGCTCGGGCACCCTTCCCGCGTACGTTTCCTCGAGGTCAGGGCGCACAGCGTCCCTCGACATGCTTATGGCAAGGCTGTATGCGACCAGCGCCCTGAACTTGTCCGTTGCCCTTACCATGTCAGCGTAATCCCCGTATACCGTTATCATCCTCTCGTAAAGGTTGTCCAGTATGCCGTCGTCCCCTATCCTGTCCGCCACTTCCTTTGCATAGAGGTAGCTTGTGATGTTGTAGAAGTTCGGCATGCCTTCTGCCCTCTCCTTCCACATCTCTACCTGCATTATCTCGTACTTGCGCGCGATCTCGTCCATGCCGTGCTTTCTTGCTATATCAACTACCCTCTGGCTTGTCATTATCCCTGCGACATGGTACTGGCTTATCTCGATGCTGCTGTCTCCCGCGAGCGTTACGTAGCCGTCGACCTGCACCGGCCTCAGCTCAACGCTTGCGCTTCCGCCGTTCATGCTCTCAAGCCTGTCGTGCACGTTAGCTGCCTTCCTCGCGTCGTCCACTCCGCGCATCAGGCCCAGGAGTTGTCTCCTGAGCTCTGTCTCGTTATCAGCCCCCTGTATCCTGAACGCCAGCGCGATGCCGAGGTTCTGGACAGCCTTTCTCATCCCCTCTCTGGTGTCAGCAGACGCCAGCGCCCTCTCCGCATAACCCTCGAACTTCCTTGCCTCGTGCCTCATCCTTGTCTTGTCCATTGCCATGCACTCAAACGGCTCTTTTTCCAGATATTTATACATTGCTAAGGCGCACTCTTCCAAATTTCTGGATGTTGCAATAGCTTTTAAAGCGTTGACTTCCATTTCTTTTACGTGTTTGGCATGTCTGTAACAAACGACTTAAAGTTCCTGTGGAACCTGGTTTGGGATCCGGAGAAGGGCTCGAAGAAGAGCTTTGACTTCGGAGGAGCGGTGAAGCTATACTACACGCTGGCGGTTTTCGCCTTCATCGCGTACGTAGTTGTAGGAAGCATAGCCGCGTACTTTGGCATAAGCGTGAATCAAGGGACATCGTTCCCTGCATCTGCGTTGCTGTCGCTGGTGCGAGCCGTATCTTACGTGGCGCTGTTCTGGAAGGGACTGGTGATGTTCTTCGTTATCCTTCCTTTGAGCATAGCCATAGACGCGTTCATATACCAGCTTGTGGGTAAGACGTTCCTGAACATGTGGAAGGGAACCTACGACAAGACCTTTACGGCCCTTGTCTTCAGCCTCTTCCCGCTGCTGCTGCTGTATTGGCTCAGCGTGATACCCGTCTTTGACGCACTGTTCATAATACTCGCGCCAATATGGAGCCTTATCGTTCTCGTGATCGCACTGTCAGTGCAGCAGAAGATAAGGAGGCTCGACGCCTTGGCCGTCGTGATCCTGAAGTCCTTCCTGGTGCTCTTCGTCCTGGTGCTCGTGGGCCTGTCCCTGTTGAGCGCCGTAGCGTATGTGCTCGGAAGCGTTGCGCACAACGGCATACTGTCGTTCCCGTGGCACAACGTGACCAATGCGTGGCGCACGATGATGAACGGCACGGTCTGACAAGGAAAAGCTTTCTTTTATTTGCCTTGGGCATCCGCCCAAGGCTCTATCCTTTTTATCCGTTTTTGTCAGCGTACATGCTCCTGTCGGCTTCCCTGAGAAGCTGACGCATTCCCTGCCCCGCATCAGCCATCTCCCTTCCGTTCATAGTTTTGCTGCCGGCGGATATCCTCAGCTCAGGTATCCCGTATGATTCCCTTAGCTCGTCGCCCTTTGTTTCAACTGCTCCTGAAACCCTTTGTATAAACGCTGCCGCATCGTCCTTTGATGCATTCGGAAGCGCAACAACTATCTCATCGCCGCCGAACCTGTAGGCTATATCAGTGTCTCTTATGAGCGAACCTATCAAGACCCCGACCTTGCCCAATGCCTCGTCTCCGGCGTCGTGCCCGAACCTGTCGTTGAGCTCCTTGAACTTCACAAGGTCGAAGAACACCACCGATATGTCGGTTCCTTTCGTCCTTGCATTCTTAACCAGCCTCTTCAACGCTTCCTCCCCCTCGCTCCTTACGTACAAGCCGGTAACGCTGTCCCTGCTCAGCCTTCCGTACGCCCTCCTCAGGCGCATGAGCTCGGACATCAGCTCCTGCGTATCCGTAGACCTTCTGGCGAGCCCTCTCAGGCCCTGTATCTGCTTGTCCTTCTTGATTTTTCTCTCCGGGTTCATGGAAATTGCCTTAAAACCAGCGCCTTGCAACTGATAGCATTTAGCGATTCTTGATATTTAAAGGATTAAAACCGCATGTCATTTGACGAAGAAAACGCCTATTCCCGTTTCGCGTATATGAAGCCGAAGTCGCGATATCCAGTGACAGTATCGGTCCTGTGCTCAACATCGACATTGAAACCACTGTTCTCAAGGGCTCCCACTATCTCCGCATGCTTGCCTGGCACTGCGTTGTGGAACTCGAGCTGCGCAAGGTATACCTTAGACAGGTCCATCCCTTTCCTGAGTATCTCGAACTCCGAGCCCTCGCAGTCCAGCTTCAGTATTATCCTGTTGGAGCTTATGCCCGCAAGGATGCTGTCAAGGGTCACGATCCTCACCAGCTTGCCATCCGCAGATGCCTGAAGCCTGTCGGACGGGCTGCTCTTGCCGTCATTGAGCCTTATAAGTCCCTCGTTGCCTACTGCCATATTGTGCAATTCTATTTTCCCGTTAACGCCGTTGAGCTCGATGTTTGTTTTCGCCATTCCGTACGCATACGGATGTGCTTCGTAGGCGTAGACCTTCCTGATCCCGCTGAACGTTGCGAACCACAGTGCGCTGTCGCCTATGTACGCGCCTATGTCAAGCACCACTGACATGCCTTTTCTGTTGTCCATCAGGTATCTGTACTGCTTCTGCCCGAAGGTCTCGTCAGCTATGCCTGCCGTGCCGCTAAGCTGGTCTCTTGATCCGACAAAGAACTTCACTCCCTTGTCCCTGGTTTCAAGCACCGCGCTGCCCTTGATTCCGAGGCCCACGAGCGCAACGTCTGGCCAGTTCCTGAATAGTGATTTCCAGTGCTTGTAATGGTAAACGAAGCCGATCTCTCCTGCGGGATTTTGCCTGCCCAGCAGCTTCTTCAGCGTTGACTTCTCTCTCAAGTCATGCTTGGGCTCGAGACCTACTGCCGTCTTCAGTTGTGCCTGCAGCGCGCCGGCCCTTACCGAACTCATGCGGATCCTCCTCCGCCCGTCTCCAATTCGGCTACCCTCGCCCTTATCGATTCTGCAACGCTGTCTACGGCCTTAAGCATTTCGCGCTTCGTCTCCCTGCTGTAATCTGCAGCAACCTCGACAAACGTCTGGCCGTTGGAATGCACCACATCGACCTTAAGCGGTTCTGGATTTGGACTGCCTGTCTCATCCTTCCTTCTCATGCCTGCCATTATCACCGCCCTTACCGATTCCCTGACATGTTCGCTGCCGACCTTTACCCTTACAATATAGAAGCCGCTTCCGTCGTCGTCTGTCTTTCGCTCCACTAGCTTGACGCCTGTTTCGAGGTCCCTCTCCACGCTGTACGTCTTCAGGCCGCTGCTCCTTCCTTTCCCAGCCTGCACACCGTCTCCATTCCCCAGCGCCGACGAAACCACTTCATAATCATGCCTGCCGATGTGCCTAGATATCATGTCGGCTATGCCCTCGTCCGATATGCCCATATCAGAGCCCTGCATTATGCTCTTGACAAACGCTGCCGCGTGCCTGTCAGCTATAGCCTCTACGAATATCGCCTTCACGAGCCCTTCGTCGCTGGTCTCAAGCAGCTGCTTTACAGTTTTTATGTAATCGAAGCTGTTGTGCGCAAGCAGGAGCATCGCCCCGTACCTGCTGTAGCATTCGAAGCTGTTCCTGACAAACCCCGAGTCTGCGTTTTCAGCTATGCTGTCCTCGTTGAAGGATTCGGGGCCCAGGCCCTTAAGGTTCCTCATCAGCTCCCTGACTATGTTCGCCTCCATCGGGCCCTTGAGGGCGCCATCATCCTTCATGAAATGCAAAGACACAACAATCGCGCACAGGACAGACGCCGACCCATTCGCAATGTCCTTGCTGAAAGCCTCGGCATTATCAGCCTTTGCGTGGCTTATCATCCCCGACCTGTCCCTGTAGTGATATACTATGGGCCTCAGTATCTCGTATGCCCTGTCCTTCTCATCGAGCCTGACGCTTTCGACACCGCCGCTTATCGCCACTTCGTTCCTGTCGTAATAGCTGGAGAAGCCGTCCTTCGCAATCGCGTTCCATTTCTTGCTGTCTATGTATCCTATCCTGCCCCTGCCCACCGCGTTGCTGCTGATCACGTTGAAGTATCCTATCGCGGCATCCGCTATCTCCGTAATAGACCTTGTCCTCGGTCCCTTCTGCTGCATCTTCTGGGCCATGCAAACAACATCTGCTCGGTATCCGTGATATTTATAGCTTTCAGTGAGCTACGTCTTGCGCTCAACCCTTCGCATGTCGATCGTTATCACCCTGTTGGGCTTTTTGTCAAAGTCCGTGTACTTGAGCCATAATGGCCTTATCACGAAGTAGGCGAGCCTCTCCTTCTTTTCCCACTGGTAAAGCAGCGGATTCTTCTTCCACAGAAGGCTCCTTGCCTCCTCCAGCGCGCCGCCCGATCTGAGCTCCCTTGAGAATCCCTCGTACTGCAGGGTCTCCTCCCCGTCGTGTATCTCGAATGCCACGTTCCTTCCGCGCATGTTCGCGTACTTTCCAGATCTTTTGGACGTGCACATGAAAATCTCGAGCCCTTTGGAAGCGTACTCCATCAACGCGGAGCTGGGCCTTCCAGGCTTTGAGATGTATGAAAGCACCCCGACCCTCTCCGAGCTTATGAACGAAGAGACGATTCTGGAATTCGTGCCCATGCTACCTGCCCCTCTTTGAATTGACAGGCCTCATGTACCTGTACAGGAGAAGCGCTATCGCGCAGGTGAACGCCACCATTACTGGTACGGACAATGTCCTGAAATAGCTTATCTTGAGATACTCTGCCTTTCCCGCCTCGAACGCCTTGTCAGCGTAGGAAACAGCCTGGTCAGGAGCAACTCCTGATATCGCCTCTGATTTGTTGAGATAGGAATATGCAAGCGTCAGGTTTGGCTCGAAGACAAGGTACGCGCTGGAGTTCACCATCCTGAGATACGAGGAGACGTTGCTTATTATGGCGTTTGCCTGTGCAGGCGAGTAGTGTTGCGCCCCTATGCTTTCCGCGAACGCGGCTGATGGGATAAGGGTGATGAAGAGTATAAGGCTCCATCCCCTCAAAGGCATCATACCATCTACAGGTTTACGTCTATGTTGAGCTCCTTCTTGAGCTCCCTGTACCTGTTCCTTATCGTGACCTCTGTTACCCCTGCAACGTCGGCTACCTCCTTCTGCGTCCTTCTCTCGCCCACAAGCGCCCCGGCAATGTAGACCGCTGCTGCAGAGACCCCAGTCGGGCTCCTTCCGCTCACCAGCCCTTTCTTCATCGCCTGCTTCAATAGCACCATCGCCTTCTCCTGCGCCTCTCCGCTGAGTTTCAGCGCAGAGACATATCTGGGAACATAGCTTGACGGGTCTGTCAAAGGTATCCTGAGGCCAAGCTCGTGGGCTATGACCCTGAAGCTTCTGCCTATCTCCTTCTTCGGGACCCCTGATATGGACGCTATCTCGTCCAGGGTCCTTGGCATCCCTGCCCTCCTGCAGACTGCGTACAATGCAGCGTTTACAACGGTCTCGATGGGCCTTCCCCTGATCAGGTTGTTCTTGACGCACTGCCTGTACAGCAATGCAGACTGCTCCCTTATGTTCTCGGGAAGTCCCAGGTAGCTTGCCACCCTGTTCAGTTCAGGAAGCGCGACAAGGTAGTTCCTCTCGCTCGAGCTTGCTATCGACGCCCTCTTGTGCCATTTCCTCATCCTGTAAAGCTGGGCCTGCCTCTTCGAAGGAAGCTTGGTCCCCCTTATGTCCTTGTTGTACATATCTATTTCTGTCACGAGACCCTTGTTCGGCTTCATGTACTTTATCGGCGCCCCGGTCCTGGCCCTGGCGTTTCTTTGATCGGTATCGAATGCCCTCCATTCAGGCCCTACATCGGTGACGTTCTCCTCTATCACGAGGCCGCAGTTGTTGCAGATATACTCCCCTTTCTCATTGTCGAAGATGATGTCGTTGCTGCCGCAGCTTGGGCAGTGCCTTGCTTCGTCTCTCCTTGAGGAGAAGCCCTTTCCAAGGGCCTCCACGTCGAGCATCGTCTCGTTTTTGAATGCAGGCTCAGCTTCCTGCTGCGACTGCCTGTGCTGCATCTGCTGAACCGGCCTCACCGCAATCCTGGGCCTGCTTGCAACTGTTTTTGTCCTTTTTGTCTTTGTAGACTTCGCCATTTCCATCACTTAGCATGTAGTAATATCTTTAAACCTTTCAAAAGAAGCATTAAGAATATTATGTAATAAGATATATAAAGCTTTCTGTGACCTTTACGAGGTTAAGCCGCCTTCAGCGCCGCAAGCTCCTCCTTGCGCGCAATGCTCTTCGCAAGGGCGATCTCGGCAGCCCTTGTTCTCATTGAGAACTCGTCAGACTCTGTTATGAGGCCGGCGGTGCTAAGCAGTCTGTAGTGGCTCCTGCCGTACATGTCCAGAAGCCCTCCGAGACCGCTGCCCTTCATGTGCATGTGCATCTCCTCCCTGGTTATGGCGGTGGGCTCCTTGCCGATCCTCTCAACAATCCACCAAACGGCCTCGATGACATTCTCGACATTCCTGAAGAAGCCAGGCTGCACCCTGTTCATCTCCCAGGATTTTATGCCCAACTCCGGAAAGGCTTCGCATACCGCTTTGTAAGGGCTTGAGCTATAATAGTGATAGAGCATGCCTTCAAGCCTGTGCTTCTTGAAATGCGCTCTCTTGAGTTTCCGCGGGTCCCTCGCAGTCTTCTCTGTAAGCCATCTTATGGCTTCGATGCGGGTCTCCCTGGATTCATACGTGTGGTTGGGGGTGTGTTTCATCTCCCAAGGCCTTATATCGCGTTCAGGATACGCCTCGCTTATGGCAGCGTATGGGCTGTTGTTGTGGTACGTCATGAGCGACCTGAGCCTGTTGTTTACGAAATCGTTCCAAGAGGCATTGCGCGGCTTGATGCCTAACTTCTCCTCTATGAGCCATCTGGTGGCCCTGATCCTGTTCTCCTTGCTGTCAAAGAAATGGGCCGACGTAACCGACATCTCCCAAGGTTTTATCGCAAGTTCTGGGAAGGCTTCAGAGACGGCTTTGTAAGGGCTGCCGCTGAAGTATTCGTTAAGAAGCCCTTCAAGCCTGTTGCTTATGAATTGCTCCTGGCTCGCATCCTTGGGGTCCATCTTCAAGACCTCCATGAAAAGGAAACGGACCGCGCTTGATCTCGATTTCGGCTTAAACTTCCACTGGGCAGGGGTCAGTTCAACATTTTCGCCTTCTCTCCTGTACCATCCTTTCATCATCCAGAAGTCATCCATCGTTCTCTGCCTCACCCTTCTTATGATGGGCACGCCGTCCACTACTACCCTCTCGTATTCCCGCCTTAGCTTTTCTATCGAGGTTTCCCCAGGCCTGTGTACCGACTTTAGGATTTGTCTGAGTTCGTGCTCCTCAAGCGCCCTTGACTTGTATCTCTCCGCAAGATGAGCCATAGGATATGGTGAAACTAGGAGATATTTTAAGCTTGCGGAACCCTCTGGAATAACGACGAGGTACCCGGAAAGCGGCTCAGCTGCGGCCCTTGCCTATGGGCATGAACCCCAGCCACAGGAGCGCTATCCCGGCAAGCTCCGCGAAATATAGGAACGCTGGGAATGAGGCTATGTAAAGCGTGCCAGCGGCGCTGACTACGACGACCCCTGCGACGATGCTGAGCATCCTGGCGTTCTTCGTGGAAAGGTAGCTCTTGAGCGCTACTCCAACTATTACGATCGCTGCTGGAAAGGTCGCAAGGGACGACGAGATGATCACGAGCTGCGGAAGTGCACCGTATACAACGCCGTCTATTACTATGTTGCCGATGCTAGTCGCGATAAGGGAATAGGCGACAAAGACAGTAATCAGAGCAGTATACGCATAAAAGAGGTTCTTCAGCATTCTCGACTTTATGAGCTGCATGGAGCCCAGCGCAAGGATCTCCACGAGCAGCGCGACTGAGAAAAGATAGATGTTGCCGAGAAGCTGCGAGTACACGCCGTACGCGAAGAGCACCTCGAGCATGACCCCGAACGCGAATAGCCACATGCCTACGGACCAGAACAGCATGCTCGCCTTCCTCGAGTTCCTCCATTTTAGCGTCAGCATTATCGCAAGTAGAAGGCTGAGCACGAAGACCGCTATAGTTGATAGCTCAGTTGCAGCAGGGGCCATGCAGGATATGTGGGCAAGCTTTTATAATAAGCTAATCTTCATAGATTAGGTATTATGGAGCACGGCAGCGCTACGGCCACAGCATCGCCCAACATAGCATTCGTAAAGTACTGGGGCAAGAGGGACGAGGAGCTTATACTTCCGTACAATTCCTCGGTAAGCATGACCCTCGACGACTCGCTCAATACAGTAACCAGCGTCCTATTCTCAAAGGAGCTCAACGCTGACCGCTTTTTCATAAACGGGGAGGAACAAGATCTGTCGGACAATGATATAGCAGAAAGGTTCAAGGTGGTGGGCATCATGAGAAGGAAGGCGGGCAGCGCCGATCATGTGCTTGTAGTGTCTAGGAACTCCTTCCCTACCGCGAGCGGGCTTGCTTCGAGCGCTTCTGGCACCGCTGCGCTTGCGTACGCATGCAGCAGGGCGCTAGGCCTGAAGCTGAGCGCGAAGGAGCTGTCCATCATCGCAAGACAGGGAAGCGGCAGCTCGTGCAGGAGCATTCTTGGCGGCATAGTCGTGTGGAAGAAGGGAAGGAATGCCGACGGAAGCGATTCCTATGCTAAAAGGATTGCAAAAAAGGAGCAGTGGCCAGACCTTATCGACATAATAGCAATAGTCTCAACTGAGAGGAAGAGGGTGCTGTCGAGATCCGGCATGCAGCAGACCGTGGAGAGCAGCAGCCTGTTCAAGGCAAGGGCGAAGTTCGCGGAAAGGAACTCTAGGGATTTTGCCAAGGCTGTAAAGTCAAAGGACTTCGATTCGATGGCCAGCATAATAATGAAGGAAAGCAATGACATGCACGCTGTGATGCTCGACACCTATCCCCCGATAATCTACCTGAACGACGTTTCAAAGGAGATAATAGCGGCAATACACGGGCTCAACGAATCCTCAGGAAAGGCGCTTGCAGCGTACACGTTCGACGCGGGCCCCAACGCCCACATAATAACGCTTAAGGGCAACGAGGAAGCTGTGAGGAATGCGCTCAGCAGGGTGGATGGAATAAGGGAGACGATCACCGCGGGAATAGGCAGCGGGCCGCGAGCGCTATCAGAGAAGGATTCCCTGATAGACATGGAAAGGCTCATGCCGAAGAGCTGAAGCCGCTGTTGCCTATCCTTACATCGATCACGGAAAGCGATTTGTTTGCGCCCCAGAATTTCCTGAGCGCCTTTTCCCCGCCGCCTATGGAAAGGGCCGCGATTGCATCCATTCCGCCCGCCCCTGGAAGCTTTGCAACAAAAGCCCCGTTCTTACAGCTCTCCTCTATGAGCCTCGTGCAGTAATCGTCCTCTATGCCCACGCCGCTTTCAACACCAAGCTCCTTCGTGGCAAATCTGCCTTCGTTGAACGAGGTTTTGAACTCGTCAAGGCTCCTTTCATTCGAGCCGTCCTTCCCTATCCTCCTCAATGCCTCTATTGATCTTGATGCTGCAGAGTTTATCGATGCCATCAGCTCGACGTACTTCGATGGATTCCTCTTCTTGAAATCAAAAACCTTTGATATCGCCATCTTCGTGGACATTCCCTCCCCTACGAAGCTTGCGTAGCTCGTCCTGAATATGCCCGGCATGGAGAATCTCTCGATCTTGTAGTCCCAATCCCTCTTTATCAAGCCGAGGAGTTCCTCAGGCGAATAATCCGTTGGGAAGCCGCTCGTTATCTCGGGTGTATATCTCTCGTAGATTATCGTTCCGTGGGTTGCTGCGGCTATGTCAAAGCCGCTGCTTGTCTTGCCTGTAGCCACGCTGTGCGACAGTTGTGACAGCTTGTGCAAGCAGTCATCCTTGCCTGTATCCACACCGTACGCATGCAATACGGCGCCTATGGTCGCGACAGTCACCGCTGCGCTGCTTCCGAGCCCGCTCTTCGAGAGCTTCCCGTTTGTCATGGAGTAGGAGAACCCGGGATCGTTATATGCCGCAACCTCCATGCCGCCCAGCCTGATTCCAAGGGCAGAGACATAAGAAAGCGAAAGCTCGACAGCTGTCCTGAACAGCTCCATCTCCTCCGATGTCCTTATCTCAAACCTGCTGTTGTCTGCTATTGTTCCTGTCGCTGTCTCGTTGAGTGATATGGAGTTGAGCACGAGCTTCATGCCGTCGAGTTTCTTTACCTCTACGTTTACATACGAATCGACTGTGGTGACGAAGCCCTTGTTCGGCTTTTCAAGCGCAGAATAGCCTCCCAGCCACAGAATCTTGCCTGGTGCCTTTGCTTTGGAGCCTAACATGAAGAATACACCTGTCAAAGGTATTTCACAGCGCCGTCAACCCCTGTCCTTGAATCGTAAACTGTGAAGCCTTCATCCACGAGCCTCTTGGTAAACTTAGGGTCCTTCCTTTCCATCAGTATAACGCCTATGCCACCACCTCCTCCTCCGCTTAGCTTCGCCCCGAGCGCCTTGCCCTTCTTTGCTATCTCGACCAGCCTGTCAAGGCTAGGGCTTGAGACGCCAAGCTTTACCAGCAGCTCCTGGTCCCTGAACATCAGCTTTCCCAGCGATTCGAGGTCCATGCTCTTCAGAGCTTCAAGTCCCTTTGACGAGCAATCGTCTATCTCCTCAAATATCCGATCGGCATACTTTTTCCTCTTTTTGTATAGCTCGGCAACGCTGCCTACAGTCTCAGCTGTGCTTTTTTTAGGTCCCGTGTTGACTATCATGACGTTCAGGCTCTTCCCTATCCTCTCGCGCTGCACGCCCCTCTCCTTCTTGTAGCTCACGTAGCCCCCGTAGAACGACGCGTTGACGTCTATCATGCCTGCGCCCTCGTTCCTGTGCAGTATCCTGTCCCCATCCCTTGCCACATCGACGACCTTGCCCTCATCCATCCTTATTCCAGATTCCTTTACAAGGAGGACTGTAAATGACGTTGAGAATGCGGAGCTGCTTCCGAGGCCTGCCTGGATCGGTATCTCGGATTCGATGCTTATCTCTTTGCCCAGCACGTTCGCGCCGTATTCGTTTTGCAATCTTGCCGCAATGGTGCCGAATGGCAGCATCAGCTGCGGTACAGCCGCGTTTCCGTGTATGTATTCGTTTATGTTCCTCTTGTTCTTGTACCTTGTATAGATGTAGGTGAGCTGCTCCCCGGAGAATTCGTACGAGGACTTGAAGTCCTTCAGGACTATCCTCAACGCTCTGCTGCCAGCCTTGCTCGACTTTGCGCTTGCGAACAGGTCAACTGCAGCAGCTACGGCCAGCTTCCCGTATACTACCGCATGCTCCCCGAACAGCTTCACATTGGCAGGCGCCCTTACCTCCAACACACCACTATAAGGGAATCGGCGAATAGATTTTAATAGTGCTCTGATGGATACGTCCCGACGCGAAGCGCCCCTGTAAAAGCTTATAATATATGCCATTTACATTGTAGTACAATTCTCAGGGTTCAGGATGGCGAACGACTTGAAGGGCTCCTTGCTTGCAAGGCACGTGAAGGAGATAAAGCTGAAGAAGCGGATGCGTGTCAGCGAGCTCATCGATAGCATGAAGGAGATGGGAGGCTTCTCTGGCCAGAACCTCGTCAACGGCATAGACATTGCAAGGCGCATGCTTGATGACAAGGACTCGTACAACTTCCTCTCCTTTCCCGCAGACATAATCTCAACAGGCATGAGGGGCATGATAGCCGATTCCGTAAAATACTTCGATGCGATAATGACAACATGCGGAACGATCGACCACGACCTTGCGAGAGCGTATGGGGGCAAGTACAGCATAGGAAGCTTCGAGGCGGACGATAGCAGGCTCCACCAGATGTCGATATACAGGCTCGGGAACATCTTCATAGAAAGCAAGGAGTACGGCGAGGCTGTCGAGAAGCATTTCAACAAGATAATGAATGACATCTATTCGTCGAAGGATTACAAGAAGGAATACAGCCCGAGCGAGCTTCTCAGGGAATTCGGGAAAAGGATAAAGGACAGGTCATCGATACTCAGGCAGGCATACCTGAACGACGTACCGATCTTCAATCCCGGAATAGTGGACGGCGCGTTCGGGACCCAGCTTGTGCTGTTCTCGCAGGACCACGACTTCAAGCTCAATCTCATCAGGGACGAGCTCGCGCTCAGCAACATAGCCTTCGATAACAAGGTCACAGGAGCGCTCATGGTCGGAGGAGGGATAAGCAAGCACCACGTAATATGGTGGAACCAGTTCAAGGGCGGCCTTGATTATGCGGTGTACATAACTACAGCAAGCCAGTACGACGGAAGCCTTTCGGGGGCAAGGCTGACAGAGGCGGTGTCATGGGGAAAGGTCAAGGAGAAGGCGAAGTACGTCACAATAGACGGCGACGCCACGATAATAATGCCCATAATGTTCTCCGCGCTCGGACTGGTATGATGCAGAAGCGAACCTGGCGCAAATTATAAATCTTTATAAAAGCGTTCTTATCCATATAGTATTGGCCAGTGGTTCGTTTGAAGGGCAAGGATAGACCGGACATAATTTTCCTGATGCTTGATACGTTCAGGGCTGACGTCCTAAAGATGCATGGAGGAAACCTGAACCTCGAGGCCATAGAGGGCATAAGCAGGAAGGGCACGGTCTACGCAAACGCCATAGCTCCAGGCACCTATACAGTGCCATCGCACATGTCCCTTTTCCTCGGCAAGAGGGTCAGGCAGCTGAAGGAACTGAACAAGGACAAGATGAAGCACTACGATTCCATGACAGACCCGTTCCTCACAAAGTCTAGATACATAAGGGAAGGGGAGATGACCCTCGCAAAGCACCTCTCGTACCTTGGATACAAGACTGCTATGTTCTCCAACAACGCGCTTGTCTCAAGGCGCACAGGCCTTGCTGAAGGATTCGGCCACGTAGACAACGTATATTTCGACAAAAAGATACCCAAATCCAAGCGCTATGTGAAGTCGGTGCTGAAGCTCGCGGCCAGCGACAGGTGGAGGGGCAAGATAATAGGTCTTGCCTGCAACGTCTCTAGGGCGATACCGAAAAGCGAGATGGACAGGCTGTACATCAACCTCAGGACTAAGGTGAACAGGCACTTCGCTGAGGAATACGGTTATTACGAGATGGACCAGGGCGCATCGCATACCAATTCGCTCGTGAACAGGTACGCGAAAAGCATGGGCGGCGAAAACCAGTTCATATTCATAAATTACATGGAGGCGCACGACGGCTACCCGACAAACATGATAACTGACGATTATGTCGAACAGGACAAGTGGTTCTACCTTGCTGGAATAGTGGATAAGGAGAATATACATGTGATCAAGGAAGCCTACAAGAGAAGGCTGGAATACCTTGACACGAAGATAAGGGAGCTGATGAAGGCCATGAGGGCGAACGGCCTTCTTGACAATGCTGTGCTTGTGATAGCAGGGGACCATGGCCAGGCGTTCCTCGAGCACGACCAGATGTTCCACAGCATGTTCCCGTACAACGAGGTCGTGCACGTGCCCTTGATAGCGGGAAGGTTCATCAATGGAAAGCAAACAAACACAAGGGATACTGTAAGCAACCCTGTAAGCCTGTCGGCGCTCAACGAGTCGCTTCTCAGGATAGGCTACGGCAAAGAGGATATGGTTGACGGCAACCTCAGGAGGGACAACTTCGTATTCTCAGACCATGTCGGCATAACGGAGGTGTGGGACACGCCCATACTCAAGGGGATAAAGAACAGGGTTGAGTCTGCAAGGAAGATATACAGGGAGAAGATGGTGCGCAATACTTTTGCCACAGCGATCTACCACAAGAACTTCAAGCTTATACACTACTACGGCGGCAGGATGAAGGACGAGCTTTACGATCTGAAGGAGGACCCCATGGAAGAGGAGAACGTCATAAGGGGCAACAGGGGCATTGCGCTGGAGATGCTCGGTCACAACAAGACAAGCTGATCATACGAGCTTCAGCACGTCGTACATCGTAACGATGCCCACCACCTTCTTCTTGTCTACAACTAGCACAGCGCCCCAGCTCTCGAGAACCGGCTTGAGCCTCAGCACCTCGGTATCCCTGGCAACCTGGGGCAGCGAAGCCTCCATTATGTCGCGTATCTTGGTCTCCTCCACGCTCTCCGGAGCCCTTGTCGCTATCTCGAGAAGGTCCTTCTGGTACACCGTGCCTACAGAGTTGCCTTCGGGGTCTATGACCGGTATCTGCGGGAAGTCGTAGTTCTTTATTATGGAAATGGCCTGCGCGACTGTTGTGCTGGGTTTTACCGAGAATATGTTCCTGTGCATTATGTTGTGCGCCTTCTTGCTCAGTATCACGCTCCTTCCAGTCTCCTTCTCAAGGCCGTTCAAGCCTTCGGATATCCTGAATATGGTCTGATAGCTGGGATTAAGGCTCTCTATGTCGCTCTCGATCCTGGCGATCGTGGCCTGGCTCAGGCCCAGCATCGCAGCGAGCTTCTTCTGGCTGACGCCCAACGCCTTCCTCATGCTCCTCAGCCTGCTTGAGAGCGTATTGAGGTCGTCGATATCGTACGGCATAATTACCAACAGTAATATTCCATATTATTATAATTATAACTAAATTTATAAACCTTATAGGCAATATATAACCAAGTTTTAGGGGATTTATTGAAGAACATATCCATAAGCAGGCTCGAGGACAGCTGCTACATATCGAACAAGAGGGCAGAGTACGTTGAAAGGAAGGGGATAGGCCATCCTGACAGCCTTATCGACGGCATAGTGGATGCGACAAGCCATGCGCTGAGCAAGGCGTACCTTGAGCAGTGCGATGCGATACTGCACCACAACGTTGACAAGGGGCTGATAATAGGCGGCGCATCAGAAGCAAAGTTCGGGTCTGGAAAGATAACAAAGAAGATAGAGGTAATAATAACGGGAAGGGCGACAGAGACATTCGACGGCAAGAAGATAGACGTCAACGGGATAGCAAAGGATGTCGCACTGAATTACCTAAAGAACAACACAAGGTTCCTTGATGTTGAGAAGGAGGTAACGTTCGAATCGAAGATAGCAAGGGGAAGCGCAGACCTCATGCACGTATTTGCAAGGGGCGATGGCGTTCCGCTTGCGAACGACACGTCGTTTGGGATAGGGTTTGCGCCGTTCTCTGACACTGAAAGGCTTGTGCTTGAAACTGAGCGATACCTTAACGGCAAGGAGTACAAGAGCAGGATGCCTGCGGTGGGAGAGGACATCAAGGTCATGGGACTAAGGGAGGGCGATACGATAGTGCTCACCATAGCGATCGCTTTCGTCGCACACCTGGTAAAGGACCTCGAGGACTACAACAAACAGAAAGAGCAGGTAAGGAAGGACGTGGAGAAGCTTGCAAGAAGGGTGGTCGCGAAGGAGGTAATAGTCCACGTGAATACGGCTGATCCGCTCGAGAGCGATGAGGTATACCTTACGAAATCGGGGCTCAGCTGCGAAGCCGGGGATGACGGATCCGTGGGAAGGGGAAACAGGGTCAACGGGCTCATTACCCCGTTCAGGCACATGTCGCTCGAGGCCGCTGCGGGGAAGAACCCGGTCAACCACATAGGCAAGATATACAACTTCCTTGCGACGCAGATGGCCAGCAGCATAGTGAAGGAACAGCCATCGATACTTGAATGCGACATAGCTGTATTGTCGCAGATAGGCAAGAGGATAGACGAGCCGCAGAACCTGAACATGGAGCTCGTCGTTGACAAAGGCGTCGACTTCAAGAACGTGGAGAGCAAGTCGAGGTACCAGGCCGAGAAATGGCTCGAGGACCTTAACGACTTCACGATTGACATATCCCTGGGAAAGTACATGGCATTCTGAGGTGTACGCATTGCACGACGTCGTAAGAGCGATAAACAAGCAAATAGGTAGGGGATGCCTGCAGGAAGGCCCACAGAACGGGATCAAGGTCGTGGGCTTCGACAGAAAGCTTCTGGAACTGGCAAGGAGGCCAGGCGAGACCACGCTAATCCAGACATTCAGGAGGGTTGTGAACGAGGCCATAGAGGCCGATAGAGATGCCCAAGCTGGCGATGGGAAGGCGCAGCGACACGGCAAGGCATGAATTGATGAGCATCATCAATTTACGCGCTGCCAAAAAGAGGAGGCTTATCAAGGAGGTATTCAGGGAGCTCGGGCAGGCAAAGGATGAGTATGGCAACGTAGCGGCCAGCTTCATGGTAAAAACCAGGAGGAGCGGTCCAAAGGAGGGCAAGCAGCCCCGCTGAAGGCCCATCTCTTAATCGGCTATTACGGCAAACGAGTTTTACTGAGAATAAGTTTAAGAGAGGGTCATCTCGATCTGGACAGTGTCCGGAACAGGGATCCTCATCACCTGCCTCAGGGCCTGTTCGCTTCCCTCTATCTCGATAAGCCTGTAATGGATCCTCATCTGCCAGTGCTCGAACGTGTGCGCGCCGTCTCCGCAGGGAGTCTTCCTTGTTGATATCGAGAGCCTTTTTGTAGGAAGAGGTATGGGTCCCTTGTACTTTATGCCCATGCTCTTTGCAATCTCGACTATCTTGTCGACGATGCCCCTTGCGTCCTCCTGCTTCCTGCTTATTATCTTTATCCTGGCTGTTGGCAAGTCATCATCACTGCTTCTTGGTTATGTCGAGTATTACGCCTGCAGCTACCGTCTGCCCCATGTCCCTGATCGCGAACCTGCCTAGCTGAGGGAACTCGCTGTACTTCTCAACGCAAATCGGCTTTGTGGGCTTGACCTTGACCAGCGCCACATCCCCGTTCTTGATGAGCTCAGGGTTCTTCTGGAGCGTCTGCCCTGTCTTGGGGTCCTTCTTCTCCATTATCTCCATTATCGTAGCGGCTATCTGCATCGTGTGCAGGTGGAAGACAGGAGTGTATCCAGGTACTATTGCAGTAGGATGGTTGATCACCACTATCTGCGCGGTGAACTCCGTGGCCACAGTTGGCGGTGAAGTTGCTGGTCCGATTACGTCTCCCCTCTTGATGTCCTTCTTGTCTACGCCCTTTATGTTGAAGCCTACGTTGTCGCCAGGCTCGGCCTTCTGGAGCTGCTGGTGATGCATCTCTATGGACTTGATCTCGGTCTTGACGCCGCTGGGCATTATGATCACCTGGTCGCCAGGCTTCATCGTGCCTGTCTCGACTCTTCCTACAGGGACTGTCCCGAATCCTGCTATTGAGTATACGTCCTGTACAGGCAGCCTCAATGGCTTGTCGGTCGGCTTCTTTGGAACCTGCAGCGTGTCAAGCGCCTCGAGAAGCGTAGGTCCGGTGTACCATGGAATCTTGTCGGATTTGCTCGATACGTTGATCCCCTCGAGAGCCGAATAAGGTACGAAAAGTATCTTTGCAGGATCGTATCCCACTGTCTTGAGCAGCTCTGTGACCTTGTTCTTCGCGTCGTCGAACTTGCCCCTGTCGTAGCTTGCCGCGTCTATCTTGTTAAGCCCAACTATCAGCTGCGATATTCCGAGAACTCTTGCAAGGTATGCATGCTCCCTTGTCTGGCTCTGAATCCCGTCAGGAGTGGATACCACAAGAACCGCTGCGTCTGCCTGGCTTGCCCCGGTGATCATGTTCTTTACGAAATCACGGTGTCCAGGCGCATCTATGATCGTGAAGTAGAACTTTGGGGTCTGGAAGTCCCTGTGCATTATGTCGATCGTTATTCCTCTCTCTCGTTCCTCCTTGAGCTGGTCCATTACGAATGCGAACTCGAATGTGGGCCTGTTATACTTTGCAACCTCTTCCTTGAGCTTCTTCATGTCCTGCTCTGTTACCGACTTCGTGTCGTAAAGCAGTCTTCCTACTGTCGTTGACTTTCCGTGGTCTATGTGCCCTATGAAGATCAGATTCATGTGCGGCTTGTCTACCATATAATTTCACCAATCGTAAATACTCGAAAGCCTTTTACCTCTGAAAACCAGCGAAAAAGGACAATGTGGCTGTGCTAATAGTATATTGTGAAACGTATTTAAACCTTTTGCTAGATTTGCAGAGGCAATTCGCGCTTTTCAGTGCCTGAGCTGCGATGCCGCCTCCTCATCGAGCATGAACGTGGCCCTGGGATGCATCCGCACAATGCTGGCCGGCACGTGCTCGGTTATGGGCTCTTCCAGCGCCTCCCTGATGATCTCCGCTTTTGCGACTCCGGTGGCTATCAGGATTATGCTCCTTGATTCGAGTATGGTGCCTATGCCCATTGTCGAGGCTCGCGTTGGCGAGCTCCCGTTATTGATGTACTTCGCATTGTCATGTATCGTTGAATCTGCAAGGTCCACTATGTGAGTCCTGGAATCGAACGGCGTTCCGGGCTCGTTAAAGGCTATGTGGCCGTTCGTTCCTATCCCAAGATACTGCAGGTCTATGCCGCCGGCATCCTTAATGCTCCTCTCAAATGAAAGCACATCCCTTCCAGGCAGATGCGTGCTCCTTATGTCGGTCAGATCCTCAAGGTTCACCTTCATGTAGTTCCTGTACGAATCGGGGTTCCTCGGGTCCATTCCCAGGTATTCGTCAAGGTTGAACGGTATCACGTGCCTGAGCGAGATCCTGTTTGCTTTTACCTCGCTGACAATCCTTTTGTATAGAGGGACCATCGTTCCCCCTGTCGCAAACCCTACTACCGGGTGCCTGATGTCCCTGTTCCTTGCCAGGTCAAGGAACGGAGCCGCTGCCTCGCCAAACAGCCTCTCCCTGTCCTTGTAGACAAGCACCCTTGCTCCGTCAACTTTGCTCACCCTCCTTGTGCCCTCGGATATGCTTCCCATAGCACCATTGTATAATTCCTAGATATTTAAACCGTTCAGTTGCAAAAACCTGGCTCTTCAATGTTCAGAGATGACTACCAAACAAAAAGAAAGTTTTTAAAAGATTTTATGGCGCATTTTGGTATGGGGTAAGGAAATGGAGTGGTATATGGGATACCAGTGGGACTACGAGGCAGAAGAAGGGGATGGCTACAGGCAGGAAATCGAGGACTAGCCTATGCGCACGATGCTGGCTGGGCCTTTTTGGCTCAGCCCAACTGCGCCACATACGTGCGTCTCTATCTTGCCATTTCGCTGCTGCGCCTGACAGCGGTCAGAACTGCGTCAGCGGTCGCGTATGCGCGTTCCGCCATTTTGTTCAACACGGCCCGCGCCTCGTTCTCGTTCCTGCATCTGCCTGTTATCGGATCCCTTCTGAGCATTCTTATCGTCCTTCTGTAGTCTGCATTGTCCTCGAATGCGGTTCCCGCCTTTGAGTGGCTCCTTATTGTGAGCGTCGCTACCTTCGGCCCAGGCATTCCGTACAACGATTGGCGTACATCAAGCTCGCTCCTTTTTCTCGAGTCGGAAAATTCTATGTATGGCAACGAATCACGCTCTAGTGTATTGCTTTGTGCTATTTAAGTTTATGCGTGGCGTATGCAGCCCGAGAATGCCACCAAATCCGTCTTCGGGCGTAGTTTTTGACTAAGCTTATATACCAGGGAATGATAGCCTTATTATGGCAAATAAGACCACTCAGAGCCACGCCTCTGCACTGCAGTCACTGAAGGCTGCAAGGAGAGAGGATGCTGAGAGGGCGTCCGATGCGCTATTCAGGGTTAGGAGAGGCAGCACAAGGATGGGGGTGGAGGATGTCACTGCAGATTACCTGTACAGGCTATTCGTCTCGAGGCAGTTCTCGCGCAGGATCGGCATATCTCTCAGGAATACCGAAAGGCTTGGAGTCGAATCGGGCTTTCTTGCGTTCAGGCAGTCGGATTCGCAGTTCACAAGGCTCACCAAGCCCGAGAAGGGCACGCATGAGGAGATAAATTTCGACCTGCTCAAGCATGAAGGCGGGTTTGCCAGGATGTTCGGGAGCCAGTTCATCCAGATAGCCGCATTTCACACGCACCCAAAGAGACACGTTGCCGTGCCGTCTATCGGGGACATGGAAAACGCAATCTCGCAAAGGCCCTCGTTCGACCCTTATCCGCACAGGTCTGGAATTACCATCCGCGCGTTTACGATAGAGATGATAAGCATACAGAGCGCGAAGGGGGCCGAGATGCTGGCATTCCAGAAGGATCCCAGGACAGGCAGGCCGGACGAGGAGATGCGCTCTGAGCTTGAGCGGCTGAATTACGAGCTCTCGGACAAGAGCCTGAAAAGCGTCGATGTGGTAGACATAATGGAGAGCTACAGCTACAGGGCGACGGTTGTCGGTATAAACGGCGAAGGCGCCATCAAAAGAGGCGATGCAGAGGCGCTTGCGCTGAAATTCGCATACAGGCCCTCGACATCGACTGCCATCCTTTGAAGTTGTTTCGCACGGAACATCCTGGTGGCAGTTCCATTGGTGCCGGTGCACACCAAAATAACGAAAATTCGTTATTAAACGTGCTATTCTAGACGCTTATATATCAAATCTGGCATAAATTGTTTCGTGGATTATATGGCTACTAGAGAGAGAACATTGGAGGACGATGTAACGCATGCGCTTACTCATGCGTTTCGTAGCTACCCGTATGATACGATTAATGTAGCTAAAAGGGTTTCTGCAGAATTAAGGAAGATGGGAATCGAATTCCTCACCCCTGAACAGAGAACAGGCCTGAGTAAAATAAGCAATGAACTTGCAGGTTTAGTCAGGACAGAGGTTCATCGTACCCAGGAACGCATGCGCATGGGTCATTACAGCTAACGAACTGCAAGTAGTTTAGCCCCAGCCAGATTCGAACTGGCGTTAGCGGGTTCAGAGCCCGCTGTCCTTGACCACTAGACTATGGGGCTATGTTTAACGAAACATTGCTATTTGCTTTTATAAGGTTTGTTGTGATAGATTAGCATGCAAACGATCTACACTGGCAGTTCCATTTCGTCAACCGAGGTAAAGAACATAGTGGTCGCAGATGTGGTGCTCACCATCGCCTTCGCGCTTGTGTTTTCAGGAGGGCTTGGCAACCTGTTCGGCGCTGGAGGTTCTTTGCCAGGATTCATCGCGCTCATACCCATAGCCTTCGTTGCGGTCTCATTGTCATTTGTACTGCACGAGCTTATGCACAAGGTAGTAGCACAGAGGTACGGAGCTGCTGCTGCATTCAGGGCATCGAAAGATGGACTCCTGATAACGATCGTCAGCGGCGCGATAGGCTTCCTTATAGGCATACCTGGCGCGACTGTCATATTCGCGAGCAACTTCTCAAAAAGGCAGGAGGCATTGGTCTCGCTCGCAGGTCCTCTCACGAACTTTGCTGTATTCCTCGGCTTCCTCTCAGTATCGATAATATGGCATGGATACCTCTCGCACCACGCCTATCTTACGACACTTGTGGGCACCACGCTCTTCATAAGCGTCTGGATAGCCTTTTTCAACATGCTGCCCGTATACCCGCTTGACGGCAGCAAGGTCCTTAGATGGAACAAGTTCATCTACATCGGCGTGCTTGCCGTGATATTCCTGTTCTTCTACGTCACAGCGGTCCTCTACTTCCAGATATACTCGCCGGTAGGGCTGATACTGAACCTTGTTGTGGTGCTTGTGCTGGCGCTTATAATGTCGAGCATAGCGACGGGCATAAGGATATAGTCAGAAAACTGCCTCTATCGCCGGCCTTCCGGGCATTGCTCCATTCGCCCTTGCGGATTTTGAGTCCTCCTCCCTTTCGACCGACACGTCGCAATTGAGCATCGATGAAAGGTATCCTGAGGATTCCGAAAGCATTCTGTACTCGTCATCCTGCGTCACTTCGGTCTTCTGCAGCGAGTTGACCTTCTTGCCAAGGCCGGTCGCGTATGCCATCGCCTTCTCCTTGTCAAGGTCCTTGAAATCCTCCATCCCCTTCTTGATCGCGTCTACCGCTGCGCTTATCTTCTTGCTCCCGGCAACAATGTTCGTTACAGGTCCCTTCCACTTGGCCGCTACTATGAACTTGACAGATCTCGGATGCGAGCCGTGCTTTCTCTTCATCAGCTCTACTATGGCTTTAGAGTCGTTTATTATGCTGTCGAGCATCAGCTCCTCGCTCTCTATCTTGTCGCTTATCATCTCCGGGTTCGGCGCGGGCCATTTCTCCACGGACGCAAAGCTTGAATTGCCTAGGATATGCCAGAGCTCCTCTGATACGTGCGGGGTTATTGGTGACAGGAGCAGGGATACGGCCGACACATAGTCCCTGACCACTATCCCGTTCGAGCCATTCCTGTTGAAATACCTCCTCAGCTCTATCGCAGAGTCGTAGAGGACGGTTGTCGCGTACGCCCTCAGTTCTAGCTCCTCTATGCTCTCGCTTGCGCTCCTTATCTTCCTGTTGAGCTTTGAGTACAGCCAGTAGTCTATGTGTGACAGTTCCGAACTCTCCATGCTCTCCAGCTGCCTTGCCGTGTCGTATATGAAGTTCATCCTCTCGTCGACGCCCTTGACAGCGTCGGCGCTGAACTCCGAATCGCTGAAGAGATCCGCTCCTGCCACGACCACGAACCTTATGAGGTCTGCGCCGTACTTCTCTATTCCGTCGATGAGCGGCACTATGTTGCCCAGACTCTTGGACATCTTCTCCCCTTCGCTGAGCACGGAGCCGTTGACCACTATCTGCTTCGGCCACCTCCTCTCTTCAAGAATTGCGACGTGGTTGTAGATGTACATTGTCAGGTGGTTGAATATCAGGTCGACACCGGAATGCCTTGACGTATTGACGTACCAGTAGTCGAAGGATTCCCTGCATCTCTTTATGGTCTCGTAGTCTATGCCCGTTGATTTCGATACGCTTTCCGAGTCGCCGCTGTTTAGGAACACGTAGCTGAAGAATTCCGGCTTGAGGTTTTCCGGGTTTATGCCCCTTATGATGTTCGATATGGTGTAGAATGCCATGTATATCGTGGAGTCCGAAAGCGATTCTATGATATAGTTGTTGTCAAGGGGGAACTTGGTGCCAAGGCCCTGCGCCCTTGCGACAGCCCTCAGGTCTATCCAGTCGATAGCGGACTCGAAAGCCTTCCTGGATTTCACTGGCAGTATCTTTATGTTGCTGAAGGCTCTTTTTGTCTTCTCCTTCCACTCCTTGTCCCCGTAGTTGATGAACCACTGGTTGTCGACCACCTTGACCACGACCCCGTAGCCGCACCTGCAGTACACCGGCAGGTTGACAAGTATGTACATCTCTATCGCTTGCTTCTTGCCAAGCAGTTCAGCCGTTATTCTCTCCCTGGCCTCGTTTTCAGAAAGCCCTTCGTATCCCTTGATGGCCATCCTGCCCATGTGCGACTCCTCCTTGTATTCGAGTTTCGTCGCCTTCTCTATGTCCTCGAAAGAGCCATTCGCATCGGTCTGCGCTATCTTGAGGTACGCAAGCGATGGGATTGGGTAGCCCTTTCCTGGGATGTCGAGCACCTTTATCGGCGTGATGCCGGTTGCCTGCCCCTCGTTCTTGAGCCTCTCTATTGCAGAGTAATCGAAAGGGGCATGAGCAGGAACGCTCATCACTATACCCGTGCCCATCTCCTTGTTGACGAAGAAGCCAGGAAGCACAGGTATTGCGTTGCCGCTGATGCCTATGCATCTCTTCTGGAGCATCTCCTGCGGCGGAACGTCCTTGATGTATTCGACGCCCATCTGGTACTTGAGTATCTCGGCAGCCGCCTTGGAAAGATAGAGCACCTCGCCGTCAACCTTGTACTGCGCATAGCTCGCTTCCTTGTTTATGAAAAGGTTTGTGACTCCGAAGACGGTCTCTGGCCTGTAGGTGGTGCATGCCATGTAGCTCTCCTCACCGTCGACCTTGAACTTTATGGCTATCTGCTTCTCTATCTCAGGCTCTACGTCATGCTTGGTGTCGTGCATGCCGACTGCGTTGTTCTCGTTGGGGCACCACCCTACAGGGTGCCTTCCCTTCACGAGCAGCCTCCTGTCGTCAAGCATCTTGAACTGCCATTCTATGAACTTGCTGAAGAAGGGCTCTATGGACGTGAACTTCCTCCTCCAGTCTATGCTGTAGCCTGCTCTCCTCATCCCGTTCTCGATCTCGGCAACAAAGTAGTTCGCTATGTAAAGCGGATCCGTCATCTTCTTCAGTTCCTCTTCAGGAACGTGGAACATCTTAAGTTCGTTGATAAGATCTGCGTCGTTGTTCTTTAGCCTCTTGGCAAAGGCAAGTATAGGAGTGCCTGTCCCGTGGAAGGCCATGGGAAACAGCACATTGAGGCCCTTCATCCTCTTGTACCTCGCTATGACGTCGCCTGTTCCGTAGGCCCTTAGGTGGCCTATGTGCTGCGGCGCGTTGGGGTACGGGAATGCTACCGTGATGAAGAAGGACTCCCTGTCGCTGACGTTGCCTTCGAACAGGTGAGCCTTATCCCATTCTGACTGCCATTTAGCCTCTATGCCCTTGTAATCAATCACAGAACCACAGCAGAGATATTCCTATTACAAACTTTTAACCTTATGCACTGCCGTTATTCGCTTCCATCTTGTGGAATATGTCGCTGAAGACCTCGACTATCCTCGATGTGGAGAACATGTCCAGGTTCTGCACGTTTTTTATGAAACTGGCCTTCTCGCTGCTCCTAACCATGCTGACGAGCATTGTGGGTATCTCCCTCTCCTTGACTACCATGCACATATCCTTGACCTCTGTAGGCATGGGAGAGTAATCCGGAAGCAGGACAGGAGTGCCGAGCGCTATTGACTCTATCGCAACTATTCCTAGTCCTTCCCTTTCAGACATGTGCAGCATCACAGAGGATTCCATTATCTCCTTGTAGAACTCTGCCTTATTCTTGAAGAATCCGACGATCTTGACGTTGTTGGCAAGCCTCCTGTCATGCACGATTCTCTCTATCCTGCTCTGCTCCGGCCCTTTTCCTATTATGATAGCCTTTATTGCAGGTTCCTTTTTCGCTGCGCTAGCGAGAGCGGCCAGGAGCTTGTCGACCCTTTTCTCCTTTATGAGCCTTCCTGAGAAGATGACCTGCTTGTAGTCCATCTGCTTGAACTTCTGCCTTGCAGCCTTCGTCTCCTCGCTGTCCAGCACTGGGGAGAAGACGGTGATCCTGCCCTCGTCTATCCCTATGCCTTGCAGCACCCTTGCCGTGTCGCTGGAGTTGGCTATGTAATGGTCTGCGCCCCTTATGGCCATCATAGAGAAACTGTACGCAATGCTTCCGAAAGCGCCGAGGTAATTTTTCCAGTAGTCCCTGCTCCAGACCTCGGCCACCTGCACTACGAGCTTCGATCCGCTGAGAGCGCGATAGAGCTTTAGCACAGGGAGATGGAGCATCGGGAATTGGTCGGTTACTACAACATCGAATCTCTTTCCGAAGACCCTTAGAAGGCCAAGCGCATAGAATGCTGCCTCGCGCACCGACCTCCTGCCGTGCCTGTAAAGCTTTTCCTGCGACACATTGTGGAACGTATGGTACATTATCCTGTCCTTGGTCTGTCTTCTCTTCATGCCCGGCCATCTAAGAGTGAAGAAATGCACCTCATGCTCCTTTGCGAGCTCCTTTGCTTCCATGTAGTTTATCGCCTCTATGCCGCCTACGTGCCATGGATACGCAACGTCGTAGGCGAAAGCTATTTTCATTTTTTTACCTGCCTTCCTTGTTCTCAACGAAGTAATCGCCGATGAACATGTACCTTGTCTTGGTCTTGACCATGGTGTCAACGGCATCCTCGGGGCTCGCGACTATCGGCATGCCGTGTATGTTGAAGCTGGTGTTGAGCACGACCCCGTAGCCGCTCTTCCTCTTCACGCTCTCGAGCAGGGCCTTGTAGTCCCTGTTCTCATCGCCCACCATCTGCGGCCTTGCAGTCATGTCGATGTGCATCACGGACCTCATGACGACAGACCTGTCCTTCCTGACCTTGTATGCCATTGTCATGAACCTGTCGTATCCTTTCACATCTTCAAGCAGGTTATCCGCCTCGTCCCTGAGCATCGAAGGCGCGAAGGGTTGGTACCATTCGCGCTGCTTGACGAGGGTGTTGAGCTTGTCCCTGACGTTGTCGGAGCTCGCCTTCGCGAGTATAGACCTGTTTCCCAGCGCCCTTGGCCCGTACTCCATCCGGCCGTTGAACCAGAATAGATAGTTGTCCTCGTTTATCAGATCGGCAGCGTGCGACGCTTTGCTTTCCGACTCCTCGAAATGGAGCTTGCCGTGCCTCTTCAGCACCTCTTCTATCACCTCATTGCCGTATTCATTGCCAAGGTACGCGTTGTCGAACCCGTAGCCGCTCCTTCCGCTCTCTAGGTAATTCGCGTACAGCGCCGCGCCAAGGGCTATGCCGCCGTCGCCCATGTGCGGGAATATGTACCAGTTCTTCAGTTTCGGAAGCATCCTTATCCTCATGTTCGCCTTCACGTTGGACATTATGCCCCCTGCCATTGCCACAGAGTCGATCCCGTACTCGTCGATGCAGTTGCCGAAGAAGCTTTCAAGAATATTCTCGAGCAGCTGCTGCGCCATGTACGCGAACTGCTCCCTTGGCATTCCCCAGGATATCCTTTCCAGCATCTGGTACTGCTTCACCGGTCCGTACCTTGCCTTTATCTGGCTGCCACTTACAGAATAGAAGTCCCTGAGCTTGTTCTCCTCGAAGGTAAACGGATAGGAGTAATCGGCCATCGCCATGACCTTGCCCTCGTCCTCCAGCTCCCTCATTCCTACGAGGTTGGTCACCTGCTCGAAGAATATGCCTATAGAATCGCGAACGCTTATCGACTTCTTCCTTTCCAGTTTTCCGTTCTCCAGGGTGCTTATGGAGCCTGACAATCCGTCCCCAACTCCGTCTAGCGTGACTACAAGGGCCTTGTCGAAACCAGACGTGAATGCTGCTGTGGCGGCGTGAGCAGCGTGATGGTCTATCGCATGAAGCTTGAAGTTGCCGAAGCCTATGTGCTTCAGCTCCCTCGATATCAGCGCCTTGCTGATGTGGCCGCTGAACGGGAGCACTCCTACCGATGTCATCATGTACTTGGAGAAGTGCATCTGCCTCTCGAGCATGGGCTTGAGCATCTTCCTTCTCCTGAACCTGTAGTAGCTCTCCTTCTGCTGCGGGAATATCCTTGATAGCGTCTTCGTGAACTCTATTGTAGGAAAGGCTACGACGCTGACATCTGACGGCTTTATCCTCGCGTATTCGAGCGCGTTGATTATCGAATTGTATGGGAACTTTACCTCCAGCTTTCTCTTTGTATACCTCTCCTCGTTCGCAGCGAATATGATCTTGTCATCCTCAATCAGGGCTGCGCCTGAGTCATGGCCGTCCCATACGCCAAGGATATACATAGAACCACTAGATTAGCTCAGCGAGTGCTTATCAAACTGCTGATATTGCCGACTATGCTCTGGTACGCCTCGCAAGCTGTCCATGCATTCGGTTCCTTACCCTCCCTTATGAGCTTCCTTACCTCGTCGGCCTCGCTGTTCTTCCATATTGGCATCAGGTCGTAGTTGCTCTCCTTTATGTTTCCTATCTTCCTTCCCCACATTATCGAGGGATAAACATTCCCGTAGCTGTCAAGGAACAGCGAAGCGTCAAGGCTCTTCGACTTCATGGGGGAATTTCCTGTCTCGATGTACTTGACAAGGTTCCTGAGAAACACGTTCTCGACAAGAGGTATCGCGCCCATCTCGAAATGCTTGTTCTTGATAAGGGTCTTGACATCGTTCGCTATCATGTCCTGCTGCGCCTTTATGTCGAGGTTCGCGTTCTTGTAGTATGAATCGGATATCTGCCCTACATTTACATGGAAGTTGTTGTACGTAACCCATGGGAGCTCCTGCTTGACCCCTTCATATGTCTTCTGCAGCTCCCCTTGGTTGAACTTGCTCATAGTGTATCCGAATATGAAGAAGAGGTTCTTGTATATGACCTGCAACTCCCTCAGCTTTCTGGCCATGTCGATGACCTTGTCGAAGTTGCCCTTTACTCCTCTTATCTTGTCGTGGAGTTCGCGGTGGCCGTCAAGGCTCAGCGTTATCGACACCTTCGGTATGCCAAGCTTGAGTATCTCCTCTATCTTCCTAAGCTCCATCTCTGGATTGCAGAGGGAATTGGTCGGCATCGTTAGTATGTAAAGGTCCTTCGAGTTTTCCTTGAATGCCTTTACTATCTCGACTATGTCGCTCCTGAGGAACGGCTCTCCGCCAGTAATCTCTATCCATTTGAAATAGTCGTTCTTCTTTGCAAACTCCTGTATCTCCTGCAATGACAGCTCTCCTTTCGGCCTTATCTCCCAGATATTGCAATTATGTACTATCGCATTTGAAACAAGGTATGTATTGTCGCTTGTTTCGATGTTATGAACTGTGCCCGTATATTGAATCTTTTCGATTTTTCTAATCGGATGCAAAAAATAATTACCAAGGCGCTTAGCATACCTGATATTAGGATTTCTCGAATATGTGATCATGTATACATCGTGATAGTTAACTTCGTGATCATAGAATTTCCCTCTTTCTTTATGTACATGAGTTATACGTGAGAAAATTCCTAGAGAAGCATATGCCAACTGGAGCTGTAGCGCCAGAGTTTTCGACACGGTAGAACCGTAGAATACATCGCCTTTCCAGTATCCGTCGCCGTCTTCCCAGCCCTTTAGAAATGCCTTGAGTACCGAATCGTCCTTGTTGAACAGGACAAAATCAGGGATTTTTTTATTGAGCGCGCCTGTTCCGCACCAATCTTTAAATGCTCTTGAAATAATAATCGAATTGAGATTGCATTGGGTGCAATGTATATTGTAGATTTTAGACGTAGTTTTTGTGACTGAATAGCCTAGCTTTCGCGCTATTTGTTTAACTTTCTCATGAAGATGAGTTTCTTTTATATTGAAAGAAAACCTGGCACCATTTGAAGCTGGACATCCCTCTGCAGTATATATGCCTAACAACCATGCGGTATCTTCATCTAATTTAAAAATCAACGAATGCCCTTTTCCTCTTGAAATCGCTTCGCCGCGGTTTCTAGTAAATGACGCTAGGTTTAGTTCTTTAATATCTAAAGCGCGCTTTATGACAGGCACGCAAAGATAATCTCCGTCTACGAACGAGGTTTTAGGTTTAACATCCTTTGCTTCTTTCCATGTGGGCTCTTTGAATTCGTAGGTGCGATAATACTCGTATTTGTTAGTTGCAAGGCGAGAGTGATGCCTTTTTGTTTTCGATTCGGCTATAAGAAGCGGATGCTCTGGCGTTGCTTTTACAGGTAAAAGACCCAAAGCCTTTATTTTGATCATTTCTCCTGAATAGGATCTTGAAAAAGTCTGTGAGATTTCATTTAATCCGTTTGCTCCTGCAGCTTGATCCCCGATTTTCAAATCTATGATTGGCTTATTGTCGCCTAGTATTATCTCATCGGGCTGCACACATGTGATGCACCTGCTCTGGCACCAGTAGGTGATAGAGAAGGTCAGCTTGTACGGCCTTCCGAGGTTTGTGAAATTGCTCTTCAGAGCAGTAGCTCCTAGGCCTATAAACTTGGCTGTATTCATGCAATGAAATGGCCGAAACAGGTTAATATATATTGCGATTTATTTATATCGTGAAAGTGACCGAATGGGGAGGCCTTCTGTTTCTATAGTGATACCGACGCTCAATGAGGAGAAGAACATAGGTGTGCTCATAAGGGAGATAAAGAGGATGCTCGACGGGAGGAACTACGAGATAATAATAGTCGACGGCAACTCGGCTGATAACACCGCAAAGATAGCGAGTGGAATGGGGGCAAGGGTGCTCCTGGACGATGTTGGAAAGGGCTCTGCACTGATAAAGGGATTGAGAACGGCGAAGGGAGATATAGTCGTATCTATGGATGCGGACCTCTCCCACGAACCTAGAGAGCTTGCTCTTCTTATAGCGGGCGTTGAGGCTGGGTACGACATCTGCATGGGATCAAGGTTCATTCCAGGAGGAAGGACCGAGGATATGACAGCCTTCAGGAGATTCGGGAACTGGGTTTTCGTAACCATGGTCAATGTGCTGTTCGGAGCCCATTACACGGACATGTGCTACGGTTACAGAAGCTTCAGGAAGGGCATCTTCCAGAAGCTCGGGCTGAAGGAGGAGGGATTCGGCATCGAGACCGAGATAAACATAAAGGCGGTAAAGAAAGGGCTCAGCATCATAGAGATACCGAGCACCGAGAAGATGAGGAACGCGGGAGTGGGGAAGCTACGCACGTTCCACGATGGGTACGTGATACTTAGGACGATACTCGCAAATATCTGATCGGCTAGTGTGGCCCTACTATCTTTATGACGTCGTTGTCCTTAAGGACATGGTCCCTTGCAAGGCGCATCTTAGTCTTTGCGTCAACTGCATACTTCATGCCCTTTGCAAGCTCGGTGTGCACCTTCTCCGCAAGCTGAAGCGCAGTGGAACCGTTCTTTACCAGTATTGCGTCAGGAAGCACATTCCCGAAATGGTCAGTGTATTTGTTCTCATCTTCTACTGGATATACGACTATGTTGGAGAGGAAACTGAACACTGCTGCATCAAGGATCTCGTTTACCCCTGTCGAGCCCCTTTCCTTGATGTATCTCGAGATGTACTCTAGTGCATCCTTCTTGTCCTTCTGCAATCCCTCCTTTATTGCAAGCCCCTTTTCCGATATCCCTACAGCACCGCCTTTCTCGGCCTTCCTCAGCGCGAGCTCGAGCATGGCGCTGCATCCTATTACGGTATAGCCTGGCAGCCTGTTCCTGAGCCCGTCCAGATCCTTGTTGGATGCCTTGTCGCATTTGTTGGCTGCTATTATCGTCGGTTTTATGAGCTTGAGCAGCTCCTTTGAGAACTTCAGTATATCGTGGTCGTTCCAGGCCACCCCTGACAATGGAAGGAAGGAGCGTTCAGCCGCCTTCCTTATCTGCTCCTGGCTTGCCCTGAACCCGGAGAGAAGCTCTGCGAGAGCCTTGTCAGCATCCCCCCTCTTCGATATCGTGTTGCTGTGCTTTGAGATGATTCCGGCAAGCCACCTGGCGATTTCATCGCTCACCATCTTTACCTCTTCGGCAGGGTCCTGGTATTCTGCCTGCTTTCCGTTCATGTCGGTCTTTCCCGTAATGTCAACAACCTGTATCAGGACATCTGCGTTAGCGAGATCGTTCAGGAACTGGTTGCCCATTCCTTTGCCGAGGTGCGCTCCGGGAACAAGCCCTGCAACGTCCATGATGTTCACCGGCAACTGCCTTATTCCGTTGATGCACAGAGAATTCCTTGGATTGCATTTCACCCCCAGCTCCTTTTCGACGCATTCCTTCTTCGCGTACGCGACACCCATGTTTGGGTTTATGGTGGTGAAAGCATAATCGGCGATGTCGGCCTCGGCTAGCGTCATGGCCGAGAAAAGCGTCGACTTGCCCTTGTTAGGGGCTCCAACAAGACCTATGAGCATTGGCAATCATCTTCATTAGTATGCATCTAAGAAAGGCTTATATACTTTATAATGAATGGTGAATAGGTTGCATGCCAAGCGAGAAGAAAAACGTTGTTACTGTAGACCCGTCACTGATCATGCAGAGAGTGCTGCACTATAGGGAGAGGCACCACGGCTGGCACATATTCAAGAGGATGTACTGGGCACTGTACCTTGTAGTCATTTCGTTGTTCCTGCTTTACTACTACTCGATACAGTTCACGCTCAATACCTTCCTGGGGGTTTCTATGCTCCTTTTCGCAGTCATGCTGATAATCTACGGTCTTGCAGAGGCTCTGCATCACAAGCTGATGAAGAGATACGGCTAACCGCTGCTTTACAGGCAACCTGATTTGAATGGCATTTTCGCTGCCGAATATCTATAAGAGCAGGCACTCAGCATACATGATACTGATACCGCTGGCGCTCATGCTGATAGGCATATACCTTTCGAGGGGCATTGTGCTAGACTCGTCGCTGAGCGGCGGGGTCAGCATAATACTGCAGACAAACACGACGATGAGCGCGCAGCAGGCTGCGGGGCTCATAAGCTCGAAGCTGAATGTGGCAAACCCAGGAGTCGTGGTGAGCAGCAGGGAGGTTAGCATAACGCTCCCAAAGAACAGCAGCCTTGAGAACGCTGAGAACTACCAGCTTGCGTTTTACAGCCAGAGGGCCAACTACAGCACAGCGCTTGTGAACCTGACGAACGCGCAGATAGGGCTCCGGAGCAATCCGGGCAACGGCACGCTGCTGAACCAGGAGAGGATCTATTCGTCGCTTGCGAACAGGTCGCTGGCGGAGATGCAGGGCTCGGCAGCGGCCGAGTTGGATGCGCTCAGGCCTTTCATAGGCAGCCAGGCGGTCAACTCGAGCGACCCGGCGGCGCTTGAAAACGCCGTGTCGCTGTCGTACCAGAACGCAAGCAATGTCTACAAGAACATGACGATAGAGAAGCTCCATTCGATCTTCGGCTTCAGCTCGTACTCGTACGAGCAGATAACTGTGCTGCAGAGCCAGTACTTCATAGGCAAGCTCAAGACCATAATATTCGCTGCCTTCATACTCATAGCGATAATAGTGTTCATCATATTCAGGAGCCCGATACCGTCCTTCGCAGTCATATTCGGCGCTGCCAACGACATGGTCATAGCGCTGGGCGCAATGGCGATATTCAAGATACCGCTCGGCATAGCGAGCGTCGGCGGCCTCCTCATGCTCCTAGGCTATTCGATAGACACGGACGTGCTCACAGCGATAAGGATACTGAAGAGGAGCGAGGGGACGCCTGAGGACAGGGCCTACGGCTCTATGATGACAGGGCTCACCATGACGCTGACAGCTATAGTCTCCTTTGCTGTGCTGTTCTCGGTATCGGTCATAGAATACGTGCCCACGTACTACGAGATAGCCGGAGTGGTGCTCTGCGGCCTTGTCGGGGACATATTCACCACGTGGTTCATAAACGCTAACCTGATACTCATGTATGCGAAGGACAGGCATTTCATGTCAAATGCGATTAAGAAGGTGCTGAAGCTTGGCAATCCAAAAATACCTTAAAGACCTTAGGATACTCTCGCTCATCGCGTTCATAGCCGTGCTTGCAATCCTGGACTACGCGCACGGGATAAACCTCGGCATCGAGTTCGTGGGCGGCACGCAGATACCGATACAGCTGGAGCACAGCGTCACGCCGGACCAGATGAACCAGCTGATAAGCATACTGCAGCAGCGGCTCTCGACATTCGGGCTCAAGCAGGTGCCGGTGACCGGGGTGGGCAGCTCGCAAGTGCTGGTTGAGACCGCCAGCGTGTCGCAGTCCGAGATACAGAGCCTCATAGGGATAATACAGAGCCAGGGGATATTCCAGGGCATTGTGAGCGGCAAGGAGGCGATCAACGGCTCATCGCTGCTCGAGGGCAGCATAGGCAGCGGCCAGCCTGTGGTCAGCGGCACTGTCGTAGAATGGTCGGTCAACTTCTACCTTACGCAGAAGGCAGCGATATACTTCTCAAAGGTCGTGTTCGGGCAGGGCAACAGGCCGCTGTACATGTTCCTTGACAGGCCCGCAGGATCGATACTGCTGATCAACAGCTCCGTGCTGACCGGGACAGGACCGTTGGTGAACCAGGAAAGCGCGATAACGGCTGCGCATGACGCAGCTCTCTTCGGCAACAGGACGATACCCATAGAGATGCTCAGCAACGACGGAGGCAACTGGAAGTCCCTGTACCCGTTCTTCAAGGGCAACTCTGGCAAGTACCAGAAGGTCATACTCGCGTACGGCACTCCTGCAGCGATAATCGCGAACCTGACCCAGCTCAATTATACCATAGTGTACAAGAACGCATCGGACCTTTCGCCAAGGTTCATACAGCCGTACAACTACTCGTTCAATAACACGGTCCTTGTCGATTCGTGGCCGGCCATAGGCCTGCTCTCTGCGCCGATACTCAGCACCGGCGTGACCAACGGCTCCATAAGCCAGGGATACATCATATCGGGATCTGCGCCGCCGAACCTTTCGGCTGCCGAGGCTGTCGCGTATGCGAACAACCAGACCAAGGAGATAGTGAGCATACTCAGGGGAGGGGCGCTTCCCGTGCATGTCATAGTCGAGGCGCCCACGACGACTCCGCCGACGCTCGGCACGAGGTTCGAGGCCATCAGCGCAATAGCGCTGCTGCTTGCTGTGATAGCGGTGTCGCTTGTAATAGTCATGAGGTACAGGAAGCTGTTCCTGATCGCGCCGATAATGCTGACAACCCTTGCCGAGCTTTTCATAATGCTGTCGATAGTCGGGCTCATAGGGACCATAGACCTGTCAGCCATAGCTGGAATGATAGCCGTCATAGGGACCGGAGTGGACGCGCAGATAATAATAACCGACGAGGTACTGGTCAGGAGGGGCGACGCTAGCACCATGAAGATGAAGCTAGGGAATGCGTTCTACATAGTCTGGGCAGACGCGCTCCTGCTGGTCGTGGCCATGCTCCCGCTCTTCTTCGAGACGTCGCTCGTCTCCGTCACGGGCTTCTCTGTGGCGACCATAACCGGAGCGCTTCTTGGAGCTTTTGTCACAAGGCCAACGTACGGCGCGATGCTCAGCAAGCATTACGCGGACGCGGTGTGATGGCATGCCCAAGAGTTGCCCGACATGCAGCAGGACCAGCAACGACGCCAAGTTCTTCGGCTCATTCTGCGAGTACTGCTCAAGGGATAAGCTCTCTGCAAAGCTGAATGCCGTTGTGGAGGTCACCTGGTGCAAGCGTTGCATGAGGATACGGGGAAGGGAGGGGTTCGTCGCTCCTGCAGGAAGGAACTTCGAGGAGATAATGGGCTCCAGGTTCAAGGGCTATTCCGTGCATCTGGTCAAGCTGAACAGGGACAGCGCCCTGCTCGACATCGCGGAGATGACGCCGGACGGCCCTCTCTCGGTCGAAAAGGAGATCGGGATAAGGTACAACAAGACGCTGTGCGATACCTGCTACAAGAAGTCGAGCAGCTATTACGAGGCTGTGGTGCAGCTGAGGGGAAACCCTGCGAAGATGGAGAGGATGATTGCAAGCCTGGAGAGGTATTTCGAGAGGAGGAACCAGTTCGTATCGAAGATAGAGAAGGAGGACAACGGCTTTAACGTCTACCTCAGCGACAAGAGGATGGCATCC
Organism: Microcaldota archaeon; assembly: GCA_028867135.1. GTDB lineage: Archaea > Micrarchaeota > Micrarchaeia > Micrarchaeales > CABMGC01 > JAGWGW01. The sequence goes on from JAGWGW010000003.1 coordinate 43,178, forward strand.
GAATTCATGGCAAGCAAGAGGCTGAAGCCCAACATGTCGTACACGCTTGCAGGGATAAAGGGCGGCAAGAAGATATACAAGAACACCTACGCGCTCCATCTCTGAAGGCAATGAACTTACGCCATGTTTAATAAAATAACCCGTCAATAACAGTAATGATCAGAATGAGGTTCTTGGGCCAGTCTGCCGTCGACTTCTTCACCACCTACGGATGGGCCATCGTCATAATAGCGATGGTGATGGGCTTCATGTACTACTTCGTCGCGCTCCCTTCGGCAGTCGCCCCTGAGCAGTGCATCTTCAACTATTTCGTCACGTGCAAGGCGCTGCTAGTGGGCTCCAACAGCACGTCGACGCAGTTCTCCATACTGCTGGTTAACGCGCAGACCTTCCCGCTAATAGGCGCCAATGTGGTGTTCAAGACTGACACTCTTGGCACAGTCCTCGGCAACAAGCCTTGCATACCGGTCAACGCGTTTGCAGGCAATTCCATACTCTGCAACGCCACGGCAACATTTGTGACCCCTCCAGGAAGCACCATAAACGGAAGGATAGAGCTCAATGTGACTGCGTGCCCGAGCGGAAACCCGAACAACTGCCAGCCTGCACAGAAGGTTACCTATGTGGGCAACTTCTCAGCGAAGGTGCAGCCTGTCACAGGGTCCCTCAGCTGGCCGTGAAAACCAGTAGCTTATCCTTGAGCTCAGGTCCGAGAAGAACTCCTCGTTTGACTCGATGTCGCCGACCTTGAGGACGACGTTCACGTCGTCCTTCGCGCCTATTATCTACCTGCAGAAGGCAGCCTCGCCTGATATCTGCGGATTCTCTCCCGTTTAGACGTTTAAGTGCCTGCCCTCGAGCCTCACGGCAAAGACCCTGCTTCCGTTGTCGATGAGTTTGCCTATGGTCATCGCGCCGCTGATAAGGCAGCTACGATTTTTTCACAATAGGCGTCTTTGATGATGCTGGAGCCGCAAGGAAGCACGATATCGCACCACAGGAGCGTCTTCAGGAAAGACAGGGTAAAGATGGAGTACGGAGAGGTGGATAGGATACTGCAAAGGAATACAATACCGTCAGGTGGACCACCGATCTCATAGGAATGGAGGGCAAGCCATAGAAACGCTTTATAACCTTTTTAGCTGAGATATTATGGGGTTTAGATGCCTTCAAAAAAGACGCTGAAGCTTGAGAAAGACCATGACGAGGCCTCCAAGAGGAGGGTATCGCTGTTCTTCTCAATATTCCTTTTCGTTACCCTTGTCCTGACCATGGGAAGGGACCTGGGCAACAACGTACTTCTTGCGGGCGAGGTCGCTGTGCTGTTCACCGCAATATTCTCGATAGCGGCCATAGCTGTTTACAGGTACAACCTTGACAACATAAGCATGAGGACGCTGAACAGCGTGATTGCTGTCCTTGTCTTCTTCTCGCTTGTTGCTGTTGTGTACGGCGCGCTGGCCGAGGTGGGCGCTGGCAATGCAGGTATACAGATGGCGCTGATGCTGATGGTTGCTCTGATAATGCTCCTGATAAACAGGTTCGTGCACTGAATGCGGCGCTCCATCGTCTCCATCATCCCGCAGGCGAAGGAGCATTCTGGACGCTTTTTCTCGGGCTGAACGTGCGGAGCATCGCGAATGTTATGGTAAGGCACCCCACAGCCACAAGGGCCAAGGAAAGGCTGATTGGAAGATAGCCGAACAGCGCGAAGACTATTCCTGTCCCTATCGCAATGAACGAGAAGAGCGGGGGGATTGCGGGCAACGGCTTCTTGTAGCCCCTTATTATCTGCATCGTGACGAGAAGGCCTATCGTCGCGAACAGCGCTATCGCTATGCTCGCAAAAGAGTTCGAGTAGGTGAAGAAGGAGCTCGCAACCGCCATTAGAGGAAGGTCGAGGTCCCCTTCTCCAAGTTCCAGCCTCGACATCACCGGAAGGTTGCCGCTGTACAGTATCTTCCTGAATATGGGATTCTCGTCCTCGTGGCTGTCATGCAGGTATTTGAGGTACGCCTTCAGCTCCTGCCTGCCCATGCTGCTGGGCGGCAGCTCCTCTATGTCCTCGGCCTTTATCAGGAACGCTATGTTCTTCTCATCGACAGCCTTTGCAAGCTTTACCATAGACTTGGTCACGAAGACTGCAAGATAATCGTATACCGCAACTATGAAGAGGAATGCGATGGCCCAGGTGAAAGGCAGGTAGACGCCCAGGAAAAGGCCTATCCCTATGCTTGAGACGGTCGTGGCGGTGTTCCTGATTATCGGCTCCTTCTCCTTGAGGAGGGTCAGCAGCACTGCTGCGACCAGGCTTATCGCATAGTATATGTACAGGTTAGCGGAATGGAAGAGCGAGGGAAGGAGGAACAGGATTGCGAAGTAGGAGGTTATGACGAGCACAACGACCTCTATGCCAGTGAACACCCTGCTGTCGTCGAGACCCGTGTAGTGGTGCCTGTGCCTCCTCACAAGCGCGTAGATGACGATAAGTATCAGCATCGCATCGAGCGTGTACGATATGCCTATCGACGCGTTGCTGACGAGCCCCTCCTTGATTATTGCAAGCGAATGCTGCGACACAGCGAGATCTGCGAGAAGAAGCCCTCCGAACTGGACTATCAGGAAGAAAATCAGAATCTCAGTCTCTTCCCTTCCTCCTATGATCTTGAGCAAGTGGGCACCGCTAGTGTAATGCATTGAAAGAATTTAAAATTGCACTGCTGAAATGGGAAAGTCAGCGATGGGTATTAATAAATTAACAGAGATGGTTAACCATGGAGGCTCCCGGAAACTACAAGGATAAGGCAAAAGACATCATAGGAAAAAATATGTACCTTGTGCTTGCAACGAGCGGCAAGGATGGAAAGCCGTGGGCATGCCCGGTGTTTTTTGCACATGACCAGGACTACAACTTCTACTTCATGTCTGCGACGGATTCGTTGCACGTCAAGAACATAAATGAAAACGACAATGTCGGGATTGTGATATTCGATTCCAATGTGCCTGTGGGAAACTCTGACGAGGTGCAGGCTGCAGGGCATGCTTCTGTGGTGGAAAAGGATGATATCAAGAGGGTGATAGGCATTTATTCGAAGAAGCTGTATCCCAAATCGCCCATGCCTCCTACAGAGAGGTACAGGCCTGAGGATTACACTGGGGCATCTGAGTTCAGGTTCTACAAGATAAAGACGGAGAAGGTATTCACCGCAGGGCCGGATAGAAGGGTGGAGGTAGACCTGAAGCCAGGCAAATAAGCGCTACTTCCTCTTTTTCTTTGACATCCTTTCGCTAAGGCAGTCGTCGCAGATGTATACATAGCGATGGGAGAACTTGAATCCGTCGTGATAGCCGGTATCGACAACCTCCATCTCGTCGTCTCCGGCTACTTTTTGGCAGAAGTGGCACATCCTTCGCATGTCATCCATTCCTTATGCACAGCAAATTTTATAAGCCATCACATGCGCCATATTCCTGCAGCGGCGCCCAGATGAACCATTATATTCTATAGTGTCTTTTATAATAGATAAAAACCAGTGAGATCTTGAGAATCTGCATTGTAATACCAGCGTACAACGAGGAGAGAAGGATAGGAGGGACGCTGAAAGAATATGCAGGGGCACTACTTAAAAAATACGATGGCTCAGTGGATTTGCTCGTGGTGTCTGAGAGCACCGATGACACAGACAAGATAGTCAAGCGCTTCTCAAAGGCAAACGACCATATCAGGCTCCTCAGCTCAGGCAGGAGACTTAACAAGGGCGGAGCGATAATCAGGGGCTTCAGGCATGCATGCAATTCGGGGTATGGCATAATAGGGTTTGCGGATGCAGACCTTGCACTTACAAGCAGCCAGATAATCAAGATGCTTGACAGATTGCGCAAAGGAAGTATAGACGGGGTCATCGCATCGAGGTACGCAAAAGGGAGCAGGATAATAGGAAAGCAGAAGCTCGCAAGATACGTTGCAAGCAGAGCGTACAACCTGATGGTAAGGCTCCTTTTCGGTTTCAGGTACAGCGACACGCAGTGCGGCTACAAGTTCTTCATGAGAAGGTCTTTGTGCAGGATACTTGGCAGGTTGACGCTGACAGACATGAGCTTCGATATAAACCTGCTCTACGAACTGAAGATGCAGCGTTCCAACGTAGTTGAGATGCCAATAGAATACAGGATGGCCTACGAGGGTAGTACGCTGAGGGTGAGGAGGCAGCTGCCCCAGATGCTGGCATCAACGATCGGCTTCAGGATTGAAAGGTCGCCGATCGGCAGGATGATCCAAAAATAGTCACATGCAGTGCATGAAAACGATGGCTTCTTCCGGGGGAGGCTGGGGAGCCGGAGGTGGCGGCGTTGATAGTGCGGAGGAGGCGGAAGGTAAGTTCCAAGGTATCCGCATCGGTTGCGTTAACCTGTCCTCCATCGCTTTCTTTTTATTCTTCTCCGTTTTTGAGTTATTCCTGCCCTGCTCATATGTTTCCCTCTTTATTTGATCATATAATCAACAGATAGGCATATATTGTGTCGTGCACTGCGTTTTCATAAACCAAAAGATAGACGCAAGCAGCGCTATTTCGCTTCGGAATGAGTATATCTTTAGATATGCAGATATCTCCCGCATATTTTCCAGGATTTGCTGAGATGAAAGATCTCCAGAATGCAGTATCCGCTAAAATGGGGCGTTAGATTTGGTTAGCAGCTATATAAGCTGGTCTGGGCGATGGAGATGCGGAGGGTTTGCAGCATATTGCAGCGTGACCCTATCTCATTTCACGTATTTCTTGATCTGCTTGTTGAGCTTCGCGATCTCGGCGTTCATCATTGCCATGTCCTTCTTCGTGACAAGGCGATTCGACTTTATCATAGAGTCCACGTGTTTCTGCGCCTGCGCTGCGTATTTCTTGACCATGGCCTGGTACTCATTGACCATTTGTTGCACTGCCCTCTCGCTGTCCTTCCTGCTTATCTTGCCCTCCTTCTGCAGCTTCTTTAGCGCGTCGTTCATGGCGTCGATAGCCAGATATGCCACGCCTGCTCCTATCTGCATACCCTTTTTCAAGTTCTTGTCCATTGGAAACACCATCTAGTATCGATATCCTGCATAAGATTTAATATAGTAGCGTTTTCAGCACAAATGCTGCGCCAAGGATAACGCTGACAGCGAAGATAGGCATTCCAATGCCTGGATACTTCGACACTATGAATGATGAACCCACTATCATCGAAGCGAGTATGAGCGAGATGGAGATCCTGTTCCCCATCAGATCTATGTTCCTGACCAGCGTTAGCAGATCCTTATGCTCCAGCTCAATCCTTATGGTGCCATCCCGCAGCCTCTTGAATAACGTGCTTATCGTTGAGGGCAGCATCCTCACCATGTACTCTACATCCACCATACCGCTGCCTATCTCGCCCTCGATCCTCTTCAGGTCCACCTTTGCGGTTCCCATTCTCTTGGTGTAGGTCTCGAACTCTTCTGCAACGCTGAATTTGGTGTCGAGCTGCATGCCCACCCCCTCAAGCAGCAGGAATGCGCGTGTCAATTCAGCAAGCTCGCGGGGTCTGTTGAACTGGTACTTGCTTATGACGCTTACCAGGTCTGTCAACAGGTTTCCCAGCTCGATATCGTTCACATTGCTTGTGTAGTAAGCCTCGAGTAGATCGGTTACGTCGGCCCTGAGCGCCTCCGTGTCTGAGCCGTCGCTCAGCATGTCGGTACGCACAAGATGCTCCACAAGGCCTCTCGGATTGTTGTTTATTGCGAAGAGGGCCAGTCTGAAGATGTTGTCGGCGACGTACCTGTCTATAGTGTCCATTCTCCCGTAGTCGAGAAAACATATCACGTTCTTGTCCAGGACCATTATGTTGCCAGGATGTAGGTCCGCGTGGTAGAAACCGTCCTCCATCACCATCTTGAGGAAAGCTTGAGTGCATCTCCTTGCAATGAGTGTCTTGTTGAACCTCTTCGAATTGGACTTTATCACGTCGAAGAGTCGTACGCCGCGTATCTCCTCCATGACGAGCACGCGTCGCGTGCACATATCAGGGTATACAGTAGGCACGTATATGCCCTTCACATCCTTGAAGTTCTCCCTGAGGTGCAACGCATTCCTCGATTCCCTCAGGAAGTTCAGTTCCTTCAGTATCGATCTCTCGAACTCATTGACAAGATACTCGGGGTCATACTTGCGCGACTCTGGCACGTACTTGTCAGCCATCTTCGCCAGATAGTGCATTATCCTTAGATCCTCCTTTATAAGCTCCTCTATCTTGGGCCTCTGTACCTTGATCACCACTCTTCTCCCGTTCTTGAGAACAGCCCTATGGACCTGCGCCACAGAGGCGGAGGCCATAGGCTCCGATTCGAAGCTTGTGAAGAGCTGGTTGATCGGCTTGCCGAGCTCCTCCTCTATTACATGCCTTGCCTCTTCCGAAGAGAAGGGGCGCATGCGATCCTGGAGCTTTGATAGTTCAGCTGCATAGCTTGGGCCTATTATGTCGCCTCGTGTGCTTAGCAGCTGGCCGAGCTTCACAAAAGTGGTGCCGAGCTCCTCGAACATCATCCTTATGCGCTCCTCCTGCGTCTTGTATTCAGTTTCCTGTCCCCTGTGTTTGTGAATGTGTATCGGCAGCCTCTCCTCGACACGGACCTTGTCCACCAGTTTGCCGGCCTGAAACTTGACCATTATGTCCATTATCTGTGCAAGCCTTACAAGATCCCTCTTGCTTTGTGAGAGTGCGTCTGCCATCAAATCCCAGGAATAAATCTATTACTATTTAGGAACGCATAATATAAACCATGCCCTTAGCGCAAAATCATATGGAGGCACAGGTCGTTAAGCTTTAATGTACCCTCACTTAAAATACTAAAGAGTTAGCTGTATAATTAGCGTATTTACTGCGTCCTTAATTTGTTGGCGTAGGTTTCACTAGCAAGATCCCTAATTAGGTTCTTTCTTTCTAGTATTATTCTATTGACTATTTTCTCTATGAAAGCCTTCATTTTACGCACTTACTAATAATATTTTCCACGTCAGCTATATTATACTTTCCATTTGCTATTCCGTATACAAGGCCGAGGGCATCGGCATCGGTAATATCGAATCTTTTGCCATTGGCTTCTAATACAGTAGCGGTGCTTACAAATGCAGTTCTTTTGTTTCCATCTAAAAAGATATGTGATACTACAATATCATGCAGCAATATTGCTGCTTTCTTAATTAGATCATTCTTTTTATTTGCTTTTTCAATTGTGAATTCTAGGTTTGCTCTATTAAGTACGACTCCTTTTTCTCCAACTTTCCTATTGATTTCTATAATATCTTCAGAAGTCAATGATTCCATGGATAAATTACTCAAAGCAATTATAAAATTAGTAGTTATCCATGTAACTCTGTTCAGAGGTAAATCGAAAATGGAGGCACAGGCTTGTGAAGCCTGTCCTCGCCCTGAGGCAAAAGCTAACGCTCGGGCCGCCCAGCTTGGAAGGCGACCCTCGCTCTTTCTCACTCTTTCGCTCGCTCCACCAAGCCGAGCCGATAGCAGAGGCGAGGCTTGTAAATCCAAGCTCAGGCGACAAACGGAGTTGTTCTATCGAAAAATATGGAATTCGGCTACCTTGTGCTTACCATGCACACGCTCGGGTTCATTGCGAACGCCGGGATTTTACCCGGGTCCGAATCCCGACAAGGTCGTACCCGAGTTTGGGCTCGAATCCCTACCCTGGCGAAACTATGCAACTGAACCCATATGGCTTGATGAGGAATTGCTTATGACCATTGACCCTGCAGTTATAAAGGAAATTGAACGCACGAAAGGAGATATAGAGCTATTGCTACCCAAGCTCGGGAAACACAAGATAGAGGAGCTACAGAGGCTTATATCGAGGCACTACGCCAAGCGGTTCAAGGGAAGGCGCAAGAGCAACAAATACGGGTCGCTTTCCAAAAGTTTCAACGATATGGAGATTCAGGCTTTCTTTAGGGTAATAGAGGATAGAAAATATGTTTTGTTATTCAAATATCAAGCGTTCTTGGGATTGAGGATAGGGGAAGTGGTTAAGGTCAATCTGAGAGATATAAAGCTGGAAACAAGGGAGCTATACGTTAAGACAGAAAAGGCACAAGTAATGGATTCTCTGATAATACCTTTACCGCTTTTTAATGAAACGCTTGAGTATGCGAAAGAAAGGCAGAAAGAGATAGAAGACGCACAAGGCTATCTTTTCTATGCGGATAAAGCTAAGACCACAAGCCAAGAACACCACCTCAACCAGCACTACGTTAGAGGAAGGTTTAGGGATTTTGTGATTAAAGCTGGGCTTGATGAGGTTTATGATGTAAGCGATGAAAGTCAAGGTAGAAGTTTTAGAAGGCTTCATAGGCTTACTACTCATTCACTAAGGCACTATGCGATTACTAAGTTTGCTCAACAATGCGGAGGGAATGTCTATCTGACCAGCAAGTTTGCAAGGCACAGTGACCCGTCAATTACTTCAGTTTACGTAAATGTAAGTAAGCAGGAGCTATATCAACAAATGGATAAAATGGGCGATTTGCAGGCTATTGTGCAGTTAAAGAGGAAAATAAAATGAAATGCTTATTTTGCCAGAACGGCTATAAAACTCATAAAGTTGGTAAGAAATCCATATGCGAGAATTGCGCTTATGAACTGAAAGAGATAATCGTCATTAGCGAATATAATTCCGCTAACTAAATTTTTGTAAAAGTAGTTGATGAATATCTCGTGTATATTTAGTAGTTAATTTGTATGCCTTTTTAAGATAAGGTTTTGGTATCGTCAATATGGCAAGGCGATCACCTAATTTTTTGCCTGTTTTTAATTTATATGTCAAATCAGCTACACCATCATTATGCACTATTATATTCCTTCGATAAAACAACTCATTAAATTGCTTCCAATCCTTATTTTTATTTAGAGCAAATTCAAATTCTTCGTTAATGTAGTTAAGAACATTTTCAATTCCATCTCTAAACATCATCGATATTTCTTTTTCAACTAAAGCATCTTTGATATTGTCCATACTTTTCATTTTCAATAGTTCTTCATATGAAATTTGTTTTTTTGAAGATATCAAAAAATTATTATTGAAGTAGAATACCATACCTATTTCTTTCCTCAGAAAACTCTCAAATGAGCTTAACAAATCAACAAAATACATCTCGTACATAAAAATAGGTATATTATGTTCATTTATGAATAACCTTAATTGTAAGCCATGGACTTTTGCTACCTTTTTATTTTTTGTTGAGATTTTATTGGCTTTGCCCATATCTTTAACTGTTCGACTATATTCTCGTTTTTCTTTCTTGGTAAAACTTTGTGCAAGTCGCTGAATCTTAAGTTTTTCTTTTGAAACATATTCTTTAAAAGCCGAGTCAAAAACTGATTCTGCTAATCTAAGGCTTTCCAGATTATGAAAAAATCTTGTTTGATTATGCCCTAAAAAATCTACAAATTGCTTTTTGTTAGATTTGTATTTCTTTATTTTCTGAACTATAAGATAGCTCTTATTATTCTGAATCTTAGTCATTTTACCATTTCATATTCTAATTAGTGGTAGGTTCTGAAGCTACAGAAGGTTGAGGTTCATGATTAAATTCTAATTTAACCATTAGTATATCACTTATTTGTTCTATATTCTTCGTAAATGTAATTTCTCCCTCTTCCTCTAATATCTTGATAGCCTCCTTTATGTTATCACAATTTTGCTTATTTATTCCATGGATATATAACTTGTCAATTCCATATTTCTTATTCTTTAGGATTTTATCCTTAATTAGGTTTTTAACTTCGTCGAGACCCATGTGGAAATTTATAAAGACAGCTAAAGGAAAGTCTCTTATAAGCTTATCAAATATGAATTTAAATTCTTCAAGAGTTGTTGGGTCTTTGCTTAGTTCATCATATAACGGTAAGAATATATCATGAAAATAACCAGCAGTATAAAGATTAGTTATGGTGTTGCCTCTTTCCCCATAATCATATCTTATCTGTTTTTTCCTATCATAAATTTCAGCGAAGCGCCTATTATCTTTTAAGTATTTAATATAAACTGCATCTTCTAAAGCTCCATAATCTTCAGGCAAGAGTATTGTCTGTAATTTTTCTATCGCTTTAAAATCTGAATTTATTTTATGTAGTTCCTGAATAACTGAATATGATTTCTTTTCCATTACGAGATAATTTTCATTGTTTTCTTTTAATGCCCTCATATATTCGGCAAATGCGGTGTTCTCTTCTGGAGAAAGCGCTTGGAGATTTATAGTAAGATTCGTATAGTTATTTGTTATCTCGTGTTTCCTGTTGCCGTTTAAAATGTTGATTTCGATTTTCTCTGGTAGTTTTACAAGATTTTTAATCCCTAAAGTAGCTAAGAACTTCTTTAGCAAAACAGCAGGATTCACTATATCACTTCATTTTAACATAATTTATCAAAGAAGTGATATCATTTTTAATAAATATCTCTGAACCATTTTTAATTCCTGCAAATTCATTTTCAGTAATTGTTTTACCATTTTGTGTCAAAACAGGCTCTTCAGTCTCTTTTTCAACAATAATATTATCTTTAATTTTTTTGTCGAATATTTCTAATACCTGATTTTGAAATCTCTTATCGAAAGTAATAATCTGCATATCCATCAAATAGTTATCTTATGCAAGATTAAAAAACATACCTATTTATATAGATTTTCATGTTTCTGAAGGCATTAACCTTATAAATACTTTCTATCAGAAGACATTAAGATTGGTATGAAAGTGCGTCTGACTTGGATTTCTGAATCTTCTTTTTACGAGGTTAATTATGAATGGAGGCACAGGGAATCGAACCCAGGCTTGCAGAATGTCAATCTGCCGTCCTACCATTAGACTATGCCTCCGTGTGTTCCTTTCAGCGTGAATGGACCTTGCAGAATTCTTCTATCCTATTCAAAGCCGTCTCTAATATATCTTTTGGAGGGAGCCCGACTATCCTTACGTAGCCTGGCTCTCCGAAGCCTGAGCCTCTCGTTATCTGCACGCTCTTCTCCTTGAGCAGCCTGTCCACAAACTCGCGGTCGTCCTTGAACCTTAGGGATCTCATGTCAAGCTTGGGGAAGAGGTAGTATGCGCCCCTCGGCTGCACGACCTCCATGTACCTGCTCTCGTTTATCCTCTTGGCTGCGAAGTTTATCCTCTTCTCTATTTCTGCAACAAGCTTCCTTATGCCCTTGTTGTGCTCTGCAACATTGTTTATCCCTTCCGCAACTGCGTACTGCGCAGGGGTGTTGACGCACAGCCTCAGTTTCGCATATTCTGCTATCCTCCTCTTCATCTCCTTTGACACGCTGTCCTTTCCCGGGATTATGGCGAAGCCTATCCTGAATCCTGTCGCGTCGAAGTCCTTCGATGCGCCGTTGAGTATTATGTGCGGGATGCCCTCGGCCAGCTTCGAGACGCTGGTGTACCTTGCGCCGTTGAAGGTTATCTCGTCGTATATCTCGTCGCTTATAAGCACCATCCCATGATTCTTTGCTATCTCTATGAGCTCCTTGAGAGCGCTTGGCTCAAGAACCGTGCCAGTGGGATTGTTCGGATTGGTTATGACAAGGTATTTGAGCCTCTTCCTCGACTTCAGGTCCTTCTTTAGTGCCCTTTCAAGGCTGTCAGTGTCTATGTCCCAGTTCCTCTCCTCGCTGTATCTCTCTATTATGGGGTTTCCTCCGTTTATCTTCAGGTCAGGTATGTACAGTGGATAGTACGGCCTGAAGAAGACAGCCTTGTCGTTCCTGTTTACCAGAACCGAATTGATGAACATCAGCGCCTCGCTGACCCCGTTCGTTATCACAACGTCGTCAGCCTCTGCTTCGGTATTGTACATTCTCCTGTACCTGCTTGCCACGGCCTCCCTCAATGGCTTTATTCCCATGGGATCCGAATACCTTGTGTTTCCCTCCCTCAGCGCCCTGACATACGCGTCTATCATGTATTTCATTGTCGGGAAGTAGACTGCGGGATCCCCCCTGTTGAGCTTGAGCACCTTCTTGCCGTGCGCCTCTAGCCTTTCTGCGACTACGTCCTCTTCCTCTATAGGATTCTCTGCGTATTTCGAGAACTCCGAGAAGTCATACATGGTAACATGCTTGCAACCAAATATTTTAAGTCTATTTGTCAGCGAGCCCTGCATCGTCTATTATGTATGCGCCTGAATTGCCCTTCCATTCGTTGTGCGCCTTGAGCACCTCTATCCTTTTTTTGAACAATGGAGCGTCGAGCACGAAGCTTTCGGCTTCGCCGCCCTCGAAGAGCATGTTTATGCCGTATTTCCTGTTCGCTTCCTGGAGCCTTCCTATCATCTCCTTGTCTATCCTTTTTCCTAGAAACGATTCGTCAAGCCCTTCAGCAGACACAGACGTTATTATCGCATTGAAGTTGCTGTTAAGGTATGCCAGTTCCTCCATAGGGTCTATGTGCCATATCGGCGCAAGGTGCTCTATGCCGAGCTTTTTGCAGATGATGTCTATCCTGTCGGCCTGGTACCTGCTGTAGGTTGCTCCTGTGACCAGCAGCCTGGCGTCGTTCACCTTGAGAGCGCGCTCAAGGTCCTTGAGCTCCTCCTCCTTCTCGCCCTCTGTCTCGTAGAATGCCTGCTTTATGCCCATCGATTCCGATTGCAGCCTTGTGGGCCTTATGTTCGGATGGTGGAACATGTAGCTGTCGGCATTCCTGCTTATCATGGTTATCAGGAGGTCTACCTTTATCCCCATCTCCACAGTTTTGTGGAGGGCAAGCGTGGAGTCTTTTCCTCCGCTATACAGGACAGCGTTGGCCATCAATTTCACTCTTTGAGGGTTTGCATTCGCGATAGCATTCTTTGGAAACGCTTCTATTAAACGCTTTTGATGCCGGATAGATATTTAAGGGCGTATTTTTACTAGATATTCACAAGCGATTGCATGGCTCAAAGCTCGATGCTAGACCTGATGAGGTCTTTCTCCTCAGGCATGATGATACATAAGGTCCCTTCCTACGCAAACAGGTTCTTCTACTCGTTCGGCTTCCTGCTGCTGACATGCTTCGTGGTGCTGGCCCTTACAGGCATAGTGATGCTCTTCTTCGGGCAGCAGTGGTGGCAGACGGACCCGCTGGGCATTCTCATGCGCAGCGTTCACCTCTGGGCCGCAGAGGCGTTCGCATTCATCCTGGTCCTCCATGCGTTCGTCGCATTCTCGACATCCGCGTTCAGGTCCACAAGGAGGCTTGTCTGGATGCTTGGGAGCCTTCTGCTCTTCATCTCGTTGATACAGGCGGAGTTCGGATTCGGGCTCAGGGGCGATTTCTCATCGCAATGGAGATCGCTGCAAGGAGCTGACTTCTGGAACGGGGCTGGGCTGGGCTGGTTCGTGAATCCGCTGAACTCGCCGCAGGTTCTGGGCCTGCACTCCGTGATAATACCTTTCGCGATGATCGCGCTAATCTTCGTCCATTTCTCGCTGGTGAAGAAGCTTGGGATAGCAAAGCCGTACAGGAAGGACATCGAGTTCGAGATGGTTGACGCAAATCACAGGATACTTTTTGTGAGGGGTTTTGCACTGGTTGCTGCGATAGCTGTCCTTGCGGTCCTGTTCCCGTCGCCGTTGGAGGCGCCAGTCACGATCCAGGGCATTGCGCAATCGAATCCTGCAGCGATAGCATTAACATTTGCAAGCGAATTCAACCACACATCGGGCACAGCGACGTACATGGACAACATAGACCCGTACATCTTTGACACAAGGCAGGTGTTCGTTGCGAGCCCGTACGTGCAGTACCTGAAGGTTTATCCCGGCAATAACCTCCTTGCCGCCTTCAATTCGGAGACCCAGAGCAGGCAATTGGATAACATCGCGCAGGCGCAACTGTACTTCGCAGGCAACGGGAGCATAAACTTAAGCGCAAATCCAAACCCATTGATACCGCTGTTCAGCTCGCTGACAGTGATGGCCCAGAGCGGGCTGTACGAAGCCTCGCTGAACAATGCGCTGCCTGGAGGCGACCAGACCTATGCCTTGAGGTTCCTTTCAGATACCGGCTACCTCGGCATAAAGGCCGAGAGCCTTGGCATATCCCTGGAGCAGTACGGGATGATCAAGGATGAGAGGGGGTGGCTGCCTCCGAATTCGTGGTGGCTTGCGCCCCTGGCAGTGATGGACAATACTATACTCGCAGGCAGCCAGAACCAGGACAGGATTGGCGCGCTGATCCTGGGCCTTTCAATGTTCCTGTTCATACTCTTTCCATTCATACCGTGGCTGAACGAGATTCCCGACAAGCTGGGATTGTACAGGATCTTCTGGAAGGTTAAGAGATAGGCAACCCATTCGCTGGCCGCTGCAAGGATTTCTATTCGGGGCCTATGAACTGTTTAATGCACATAAAGATGGATTATGACGCGATGTTTTCGACTTCTGCTTGTGCAGCTCTCTCAAGCTTCTTCTTTACGTGCTTCAGCGCGGAGAACGTGTCCCTGTCTATCTCCTCGAGCCTCATCCTGATGTACCTCGACTGCTTCACGAGCCCTGGAATTACCTTGTAGTCTAGGGCGTTAACCCTTCTCTTCGTCTTGTCTATCTCAAGCACGAGCCTCTTGAGGCCCTGCTCCCTCTGAGCTACGTCTATGATCGAGTCCGTCACCTTGGTGAACGTGTCATTAAGGTCGTCCACAGCAAGGCTGCTGGACAGGAAGCTGACCTGCCTTCCGTTTGCGGCTGACCTGCTGATAACAGGTATCCTGACGCCCATGATGTTCTTTATCGTTATCCTGACAGGCTCCGCCTCCTTCATGTACAAGGCCACTTCCTCCAGCTCGAAGTTGCCTACGTATGTTGATGCAGTAGTCACCATGATGTATGCCTGCCTTACCATCTCGTTGAGCACGTTCCTGCTCTCCTTGGATTCCTTTAGGAGCTTCAGGAACTCGATCACCAGCACCTCCCTCTTCCTCTTTAGTATGTTGTAGCCTTTCCTTGCTATCCCTATCCTCTTCCTTGTGTTTATCAGGTTGATTCTCGTGGGATTCGGCATTGCCATTTACTTGCCCCTCTTCTTCGAGTGCTCCTTTGGCTGCTCTTCCTTCTTTTCCTCTTTCTTATCCTCCTTCTCCTCCTGCTTTGAACCCTCTCCCTTCTTGTAGTACTTGGCTATGTACTCCTTCTTGACCCTCGTAAGCTCTCCTTCTGGCAGTATCGATAGCAGTTCCCATCCTATTCCAAGGGTTTGCTCTATCGTCCTTCTCTCGTAGAAGTCCTGCTTCAGGAACCTGTTCTCGAACTCGTCCCCGAACTTGAGGTACAGCTTGTCGCTGTCGCTCAAGGCCTCTGCCCCCACTATTGCACTCAGGCTCTTCGCGTCCTGGGCCTTTGCATAAGCTCCATAAAGCTGGTCCGCGACCCCCCTGTGGTCCTCCCTTGTCTTTCCGCTCCCTATCCCAAGGTTCATGAGCCTTGATAGGGATCCCAGCGGCTGTATCGGCGGATAAATGGACTTGTTGACAAGGTCCCTGCTCAGGAACATCTGCCCCTCTGTTATATATCCGGTAAGGTCAGGGATCGGATGCGTCACGTCGTCGCTTGGCATAGTCACCACGTTGAGCTGCGTGATCGATCCCTTCTTGCCTTTTACTATTCCTGCCCTTTCGTATATGCTTGCTAGGTCTGTGTACATGTATCCTGGATACCCTCTCCTTCCAGGCACTTCTTCCCTAGCGCTTGAGAGTTCCCTCAATGCTTCCGCATAGTTGGTCATATCATTTAGTATGACAAGGACGTGCATGCCCTTCTCGTATGCAAGATACTCCGCCGTGGTCAGGGCCAGCCTCGGGGTGAGTATCCTCTCGATGCTTGGGTCGTCTGCGAGGTTGAGGAACGCGACGGTCCTTTTGAGCGCTCCGGTCTTCCTGAACTCGTTTATGAAGTATGCGGAGTCGTCATATGTTATCCCTATGCCTGCAAATACCACAGCGAACCCCTCATTGGTGCTCTTGACGGCTGCCTGCCTTGTTATCTGCGCAACAAGCTGGTTGTGGGGAAGCCCTCCTCCTGAGAACAACGGCAGCTTCTGCCCTCTCACCAGCGTGTTCAGGCCATCGATCGATGAGACTCCCGTCTCGATGAAGTCGCTTGGCATCGCCCTAGCAGCAGGGTTTATCGGCTCTCCGTTGACATCTCTCCTAGCATCGTATACTATTCCTGCTCCTGAATCTCTCAGCCTTCCTTGCCCGTCGAAGACCCTTCCGAGCATGGACTCGCTCACCCCTACCTTGAATGTCTCGCCGAAGAAGCTTACGGTAGTTCCGTCTACGTTTATGCCCTGCGTTGGCCCGAATACCTGTACCACTGCGAACTTGTCGCTGGTCTCGAGCACCTGCCCCAACCTCTCCTCTCCGCTAGGCAGCTTTATCCTTACTATCTCGTTGTACTGCGCGTTCCTTACCTTTCCTACGACCACCAACGGCCCTGCAACGCTCTCTATTGTCTTGTACTCTATCTCGAATTTCATAGCATCACTCCTTCGCCCCGCTCTTCATCTCCTCCTTCTCCCCTTCCTTGTATTCCTTTGACAGGGACTCGAACTCCGAGTTCAAATGGCTCTGTATCTTCCTTATCGCCTCCTCTGCTTCTCCTTCCTTCAGCTCCTTCATTCTCGAAATCTCGTCCCTCACCTTCATCATGGTTATCCTGCCTGCGTCGATTCCGCTCTTTGCGGAATCCTGGGCGCGCTTTGCGAAGAGCATTACGGTGCTGAGCATGAGGTTCTGCTTCTTCAGCGACGTGAAGGCGTCTGTCTCGTCGTATGCGCTCTGCCTGAGGTAGTCCTCTCTTAGCATTCTGCCTATCTCGAGCAGCGCCCTCTCCGTATCGGGCAGCGCCTCTGCGCCTACAAGCTGGACTATGTCCTTGAGCTCAGCCTCCCGCTGCAGTATCCTCATCGCCTCCTTCCTGTTGGCGACGAACTCCTCGCCCACGTTCTTCACGTACCAGTCGTTGAGGTCTCCAAGGTACAGCGAGTAGCTGTTCAGCCAGTTTATCGAGGGGAAATGCCTTGAGCTTGCAAGCGCGGCGTCGAGCGACCAGAAGGTCTTGACGACTCTAAGCGTGCCCTGCGATACGGGCTCCGACAGGTCTCCTCCTGGAGGCGATACAGCTCCAACGATCGTCACGGAGCCTGTGCTCCCGCTGTGCGTCTCGACCTTTCCGCTCCTTTCGTAATATTCCGCGAGCCTCTTTGGAAGGTATGCCGGATATCCCTCCTCACCGGGCATCTCCTCCAGCCTTCCTGATATCTCTCGCATCGCCTCTGCCCACCTCGATGTCGAGTCTGCCATGAGCGCGACGCTGTATCCCATATCGCGGAAGTACTCGGCAAGCGTAACGCCCGTATAGATGCTTGCCTCCCTTGCTGCGACAGGCATGTTAGATGTGTTGGCTATGAGTATGGTCCTTTCCATGAGCGGCCTCCCCGTCTTGGGATCCTTGAGCTCGGGGAACTCTGTGAGGACCTCGGTCATCTCGTTGCCTCGCTCTCCGCATCCTACGTAGATGACTATGTCGCTGTTCGCGAACTTCGCAAGCGACTGCTGGAACACTGTGTTATGCAGTATTATACCGCCAGCGCCTCCAACGAAGTTGCTGCCGAAGTTAGGGACTGACACATCATAGACATCGAAAGCTCCTGTTTCCTCCTCGATAGAGACAATTTCATCGCAGTAGATGGAATCCAGAGCCCTTGCCAGCACATGCGCAGCAAGCTCCTGCACCATGCCGTTCGATTCCACCTGTATGGAGCTGGCAAACTTCTTGAATGTGCCAATGCCCATTCTCTCTCCGTTGTTTGTGTAGTTGAATATTTCTATTCCTCTCTTGAGGAGTTCAGAGTATCTGCAGTGCCTTGAGTAGAGCTCCTTGATGTAGTCGCTCGACAGAGGCACTATGTCTATCGCATTGTAGGCCGTTTTGTCAGAATTGACAAATTCCTCTATCGATCTTATTTTGCGATGCGACGACCTCAGAATGTCGAGCAAGAGAGTGGCATTTGTCTTGCCCCTGACGAAGATCCTATAGTACTTTTCTCCGTTCACGGGCTTGTCCGCCATACTATGTATTAGCCCGTATCTTGTGAGTAGGTAGGACAACTGCATCTGCAGTTTTTCGCTGGTTGTGCAGAACTCAATCCCCTTGCCATAGTAAGAGCCGTCGCCTATGAAGTATGCAGTAAGGAATGAGGATACAACATTGTTGTTCGATTCCAGTATCTGCTGGGGTACGGCCTTGGAGCGGGCATCGCGTCCTACGCCCAGTGAGAGCATGAATTTCACTAGGACAGAACTATGGATCAAGACATTCGGGGTTTTGCCTGGCTGATATTCCTTGTAGCCCTTTATCCCGAACAGCCTCTCCCCAAGACGGATGAAGTTATCGAGCAGCGTTTCTTCGGAGTTGGTGAAAACTGTGGTGTTTTCGCCGCGTATGTAGCCCTCAGACACAAAGTAGCCGATGAATTCTGCAAGCTCCTCGTTCATCACATTCGGTATACTTATTATTTTCGCAGTGGTCTTGGCGTTTTCCCTGGCATTGAACGTTATCGGCACCTGCCTGCCTTTCACATTTGTTTTTCTTGCAGAGGCGATGAAGTGGCCAATCTTTAGGTCCTTC
The DNA here is from genome assembly GCA_028867135.1 of Microcaldota archaeon. Taxonomy (GTDB): domain Archaea; phylum Micrarchaeota; class Micrarchaeia; order Micrarchaeales; family CABMGC01; genus JAGWGW01. Next base: position 61,864 of record JAGWGW010000003.1, read on the forward strand.
GCCATTGTTTCCATTATCTCGCCCTTCTCAGTTATCCTGAATAGCTTATGGATTGGGGTTACCTTGACCTTCCTGCCTGTTCTTGTCCTTATCTTTATTATAGAGGAGCTCTTGCCCCTGTAGAGTATGTCTGACTTGCTCTGCACCATCTCCTGGTTTTTCACCGAGAACAGCTGTACTGGATTCTTGGGAGTTATTATCTCTTCGACCCCATTGCTAATCCTTGGTTCACCGGCCGATGCATTTCTGTCGTATAGTTCCTTTATTGTTGTGATGCCTCCGTCGGCCATAAGTATTGGCGTATCGCCTGTAACACACTTGCCACTCCCGAAAGGTCCTGGGATTGCCGCTGTTCCGCCTTTTGCAACAGGGAAGAATGTATCAGCGACTCTTTGTCCTGTTATCAGGAGTTCGTCTGCCCTGAACTTCTGCTTGTACGTCCCAGGAGTCCTCACAGACCTTCTCCGGAGCATCGCGATCTCTGCGCTCTTTCCTCTTGACTCGACCTTTGCTATAGTGTCCTCTACTGTGAATGTGCCGTCCTTCAGTCCCTTTAGCGTGCCCTCTATCCCGCTCGGCACCATGACGTAGTGCTTTATCGTTTCCGTTTCCTGCACGTACCCGAGTATGTCCCCTTCCTTGACGTGGGAGCCGTTCTTGAGCCTCTTGTCAGCGTTGAACTTCCACCTCTTCTTCCTGTCTATCGCAACTGCCTCTATCCCCTTTCCTATGAAAGCGCCGCTCTTGGTCCTGAGAACCTCCAACGGCCTCTGGATCCCGTCGTATATGTTGCCGAGCACTCCGGGAGCCAGCTCCACCGATAATGCGGTGCCGGTCGACTTGACAGGCTCTCCTGGCTTGAGTCCCGTCGTGTCCTCGTATACCTGTATTATCGCCCTGTCTGCCTTGAGCTGGATTATCTCCCCTATCAGGTTGTTGTCGCCTACCTTGACCACGTCGTACATCCTGCTTCCAAGCATGCTCTTCGCGACCACCAGCGGCCCTGAAACTCGTTCTATTACTCCCATAACATCATCGTATTGTTTTTGTTATATCGATTCCTATGGCCCTCAGGATCAGCTTCCTGAGCGTCTCCTCTTCTGCGTGCTCCTCCCCTGATTCGGCGATCTCGACTACAAGCGGCATTATGCTGCTCGTTATCGCATCCTGGAGTCTTCTGTCCCTTATCAGCTTCTTTGCTGCAGAACCGATAATTATGATTCCTATGTCATTCCTCTGCAGCAGCTCCTTGAACTTAGATTCCGCTCCCAGTGTGTCGCTGACGGTGAAGGCCGTGGTGATTCCAGACAGCTTGAAGCCCAGGGCTACCCTTTCGTTCCCGAGCACTGCAATCTTGTAGTTCTTTGCTAGCTTTTCCTCCATGATATCAGCTTCGCAGTCTCCTCCTTGTCAAGGCCGTACAGCCTGCTGTTTATGAGTATCCTCAGCGTGTATATCTCTATCTCCTTCATGTACGCGTATGCGAGAATGGTTCCGAACGAGAGTATGCTATGGCTCAGCAGCCTTAATGCGTCATTGAATATGGAGTTCTTCATCGCTATCTCGAATGTCAGCAGCTGCTTGTGCTTGCTGTTCTTGTATTCGTCAGAGGCTTCCTTGAGGTGCAGGCCCTTTAGCTGCGACGCGAAAGCCTCCACATCCTTGGAATTAGTGTACGCGTTCTCGAGCATGCTCCTTGTCATAGTCCCCCTGTCTATCAGCAGGCTTGAGACCTCGCTGAACTTTGCGCCGAACCTCTTCGCCCTTATCAGGGTCAGCACGTTCTTGCTGTCTATCTCCATCTTCAGCAGAAGTGCCGCTTCGTTGCTAACGGTCCTGAGTGAGAAGATGACGCTCTGCATCTCCTTGTAGTAGCTCTTGTCTATCGTGGCTATAGCCTCTGGCGCACTCTTGGTCGATTTGTAGGCTTCCTGCGCGTCCTTGAGTATGCCGTAGTATGGCGAGTTTATCATGAGCTTGTTCAATAGCCCTTCTATGGACTCCTCGCGCATGGCCTCCTTTATGACGGATGAATTGTACTTGCCTACGTCCACTACGTACCTTGCTATGGAATCGAAGCCCTGTTTCTTGTCCTTTGCCTCCATTGCCAGCTTTATGTTGTACAGCGCCCATTTGCCCACGATCGTCCTTGTTATCTTGCGCTCTGTCGACGGCGATATCTCGATGAGCTTCGTCAGCTGCTTCGCCATGTTCTTGGATAGCGCGAAATCAATCCTCTCGTTCTTTATCTCCTGGCCCCCGAACTCCTCTATCTCGTGCTTGTAGTCGCTGTTGAAGAGTATCGATATCACCGAGCTTATGTCCTTCGCGCTGACCACGTCATCGATCGTCTTCTTGGAGAGCAGCCTTGATTTCATCACCCTTACCCTTGCGCTTGAATACCCGAAATGCCTAGCTGCTGACTCTCCAAATAGCATGCTTTTACCTCTTCCTGACCTTCCTGGGCTTCTTCGCCTTCACAGCCCTCCTCTTGACGGGCGCCCTCCCTGAAGGCGCTCTTTCCTTGAATAGCCTTGACGAGACGTTCTTTCTCAGTATGTCCATGTACTTGCCTGTTATCTCGTCAGGCACTATCCTCATGGCCATCTTGCCGTCGTTAGACACCAGCACGAAGCCGTCTATGTCGGCATACTCCCTTCTCCCTTCTATGCTCTTGAGAAGGCTTGCGTTGCCCTTCCTCGTCCTTATGGTGAAGTCCTCGTTGCCGACAGTTTCGCTGAACTCCTTGACGGCCCTTTCGAGAAGCTTGTCTATCTGGTTCCTCATCAGCTCCCTGTCGACCTGGGCCTTCAGCTCCTTGACTGCTTTTTCTATGACTGCGCCCCTTGCCTCGTTCAGCACGGTGTCTGTTTCGATCTCGAGGCCAGCCTCGCTCTCCTGCCTCAGCCTCTCGGCCTCCTTCTCAGCCTCTGCCCTTGCATTCTTCAGTATCTCGCCAGCCCTTTTCTTAGCTTCGCTGACGATCCTCCCAGCTTCCTCGGATCCTGCGCTCTCCTCATCCCTGGCCTTTGACTCAGCCTCGCTGAGGATGTCCTTCTTTATCGAATCTAGGGACATTGAATCTACTTAGATTATTCCTGCGTTCAGCATTATCAGTATCGCTATTACGAAGCCGAAGATGAGCAGCGTCTCAGGAAGCACCATGAAGAGAAGCACTATTCCCATGCTTTCAGGCTTCTCGGCTATCAGGCCGAGTCCAGCGCTCCCTATTCCGGATTGCGCGACTCCAGTCCCTATTGCCCCTCCTGCTATTGCCGCTCCAGCTCCAATGGCTGCAACTGCAGCAGCCAGCTCTATTGTTGCCATATTTTCACCATTATTCCTTAGCACTTTCTTTTGTATTAACCCTTTTGTAGCTGAAAGGTTTAAATCTTATCCCGTTCCCTATGTAGAACTTCGAGAAGAACTCCACGAAGTTGAGCCTCACGCCTTGCACCAGGCCCTCGAATATGCCCAGCACCATGTTCAGGAAGTGGAGGGCTATGAAAATCGCCAGGTACACAACGAAAAGCAGTGCGCCGTTGCTCAGGCTGGGCGTGAACGCCTGGTCTATGAGCATCGCTATTATTATGCTGCCTAGGCCGAAGCCCATGATCCTCGCATAGCTGAGCGGATGCGTTATGAGATTGAGCGTCTCTGTAGCCTCTATGCCGCTTAGCGCAGCAGTGGCTATGACGGAGACGATTGCAACAGCAGCTGTGGCCACGGTTATCGTGCTGTTGAAGACCCCGAAGAACGCGCCGCTGACAGCCACTGTTCCTGTAAGCATCGCAAGTATCGATGTGAGCTTTGCTATCGCAAGCTTCCTGTGGTTCCTCCTCCAGTTGTTTATGAAGCCGAAGACAAGGCCTACGATGACCTGCGTTATTCCGAAGAGTATGGTTATGGCTATTATTATTGGGGCATCCTTAAGCCAGTCGAAGAGCTTGTAGTTGAAGAAGTACTGGTTGAAAGAATAGCCGAAGTACTGGTCCGAGAGGAAGCCGAAGAGTATTGCGAATACCGACATCATCCTCCATATCCTTGCGACGTTGTTCATCAGGCCCTCTGGATCGGTCTTCCTTATTATCCATGAGACGAAGAAGAAGGACGCGATCCCGTAGCCGACGTCGCTTATCATCATGCCGTAGAATATCGGGAACGAGAGCAGGAGTATCCATGTCGGGTCTATCTCGTCGCTCCTCTGCGTTGAATAGAAGTTCATTATGTACTCGAACGGCTTCACGAACGCGGGCCTGTTTGTGTGCGTGGGCGCAAGCTCGTCGGATTCCATCTCCTCGACGTACGCCCTGCCCTTCGACGCATCGGCAACGGCCTTGGTGAGCTGCTCGACCTTCCTCTTCTCTATCCAGCCCTCCATTATGAACGTCCTCTCGGTTCTCTTGAAGTTGGAGCTTACCTCTGCCCTTTCCTGCTCTATCTCGAGCATCTCCCTCAGGTTGGCCATCCTTGAATAGTGCTTGGAGCTGAGCGATCCGAGCTCCCTGCTTATCTCATCCAGCCTCTTGGCGTTGTCCGCCTTGCGCTTGCCGACGTTCTTCAGCACCCTCTCCGGCACATCGTCAAGGTACTTTGCGCCGAGGTCTATCTCCTGGAGGTCCTTGCCCCTGACTAGCTCGTCGATCTTAAGCTTCTTGTCGTACGCGATGAATACTAGGAACCTGCCCTTCTGGAGCTTCCTCTCTATCACCTCCGCGTTCTCTATCCTGCTTGCGTTCCTCTTGAACCTGTTCAGCGACTTGCCGCTTGCTTCGAAGGCCGCATAGCTAAGGAAGTCGCTCTTCAGCCTTGAGAAGTCTATCTTCATGCCTGAGAATATGCCTACCACATGCTCTGCGTATTCGAGGAATGAGTCGTCCTCGTTCAGCCTTCTCCTCTCGTCGCTGAGCGAGTATATCCTGCTTATGGCTGCAAGCCTCCTCACCTCGCTCTCTATCTGCTCGAGCTTCATGTGCCTTTCTTTCGAGACTGCCTTTTTCGGAAGGATTTGCAGCGCGCCGTTGATCCTTATCAGCATCTCGGATATGTTGGGGGAATAAGGCAAAGGCCTGTCGTCTGCAAGCTCCAGGCTGCTCTTCCGCAGGTCTATGATGCCCATCCTGTGCAGCTGCGCAATGACGATGCTCTTCTTATCTTCAATTGCTACTATTCTTACCTTTTGCATCTGTTCTGTCCTGAACAAAAATCTCAACTCAGTATCTCCTTGACCGTCGTTCCTACAAGTGCCCTGATCGTCCCCTTCTTCACGTTCGTCCTGCCTATCTTTTTAGCATGCTCCCTTGCCTCTGCAAGTTTCTGCTCCTTCCCCTTCTTCAGCTGCTCGCTGACGGATTGGAGCATCTCTTCCCTGAGCTTCTTCGCCTCGTTCTCGGCATCCTCTATTATCTTCTTGGCCTTTGCGCTCGCGTCCTCCACCTTCGCGGTTCTTTTCCTTGACGCGTTCTCGAGCATGGACTTTGCCTTCGCCTCGGCTTCCTGCACTCCCTTTATCTTGTCCTCCTTGTCCATCACTATACCTAAAATTGCAACATAGAATAGAAAACTGCCAATACCCTCTTAAATTTAAAGCTTATAAATCTTATTAAGTGCTTTATGATGCTCTACTTCATATACTCGGGCATGTTCTTCGAAAAGAGCCTTTACGGCGACCTTCTCAAGCTGGGCAAGTTCAGGGTCTTGGAGCATGAGCAGAACACGATGATCATAGAGGCTGAGAAGGACTTCGTAAAGGAACTGAAGAAAAAGCCGTCGATGTTCATCCACAGCATCTTCAGGATAGGCAATATCACAGACATAGATGAGGGAAGATACGTGGATTCGTTGCATACAGCGGTAGAATCGCTGAAGCTGAAGAAGGGCAAGAGGATAAGGATAGAGTGCTATGACGTGAACAGCAAGCGGGGATTGTCAGCAAAGCAGATAGAGATGGAGTTGAGCGCAAAGCTGAAAAAGGAAGGCTTCAGTCCGGAGCTCGTGAAGCCTGATCTGCTCCTTTATCTTGTGCTGATCAACATGAAGTGCTATTCTGGAGTTGCAGATTACAGGAAGCTGCATGTGAAGTTCCTCAATCCGCTGAGGCACTATGGGAAAGAAGGGGGGAGATTGGTGAGCAGGTCCGAAGCAAAGCTACTCGAGGCATTTGAGGCGTTCAGAATAAAGGGCAAGGGGATAGCTCTTGACCTCGGCGCTGCGCCTGGGGGATGGTCAGCAGTTCTTGTAAAGAAAGGATACAAGGTTGTCGCGATAGACAATGCTGACCTTGAATACGAGAAGATAGAGGAGCAGCGCATGAGCGTAAAGGTGCTGACAAACCTTAGGAAAAAGAAGACCGACATAAACGAGCAGCTCAGGAACGTCGACATAGTGCACATAAGGGAGAATGCAAGCGCCGCATTCAGCAGGATGGAACTGAAAGGGGTCAGCCTCGTCGCAAACGACATGAACATAGAGCCGGAGCAGTCCGCGCAGCTTCTCATGAACTACATAGGATTCCTGAAAAGGGACGCAAGGCTGATAATGACGGTCAAGTGCATATCCCGCAAGGTGAGCAAGCACATCGCGAACGCCGAGAGGATTCTCGAGGACAGGTTTGAGGTGAAGGGGATAAAGGAGCTTCCGAGCAACAGGCAGGAGGTTACGCTTTTTGCAAAAAGCGCATAGTTACATGATCATGAAGATGGCTGGGAGTACCCTGCCTGCCAGCTCGCGCTCCATACTATGGGCCCTGTAATGGTACCTTGGTTGTTGCTTCCTGAGTAGTCGTTTGCGTTTCCGTTCAAAGGCCACCATCCAATCAGGTGCTGAAGGTCTATAGGCGCACCGCCTATCCCCTCTTTGTACAAGGCCTTTACTGTATCTGGTGGAAGAGACGTATTGTATACCTGCAGATCGGCTATCGAGCCGTTGAAGGGTATGTAACCTGAGGAGGGGGGAAACTCGCTTATTACAAATGATGAACCGTCAGCGTTTATGGTGCTTGTGTAGGATTCGGAACCGATTGATATCCCATCCACATATTGTGTATCTGTAGTCCCATTATATGTGCCGGCAACAAAATGCCATGCGCCATTATCATTGTAGCTGCACTGCCCGAGGCCCCATTGGGAGTTTATAAAGAGCCTGAGGCATGTTGCGCCATCCTCAAAGCCAAAGCCGAATGGGAGCCTAGACCGCACTATCCCGCCGCTGGTGCCTGTTACTTTCTTTACCCAAGCAACCACACTTACCTGCGATGCGACAGAGGGAAGGGGATACTTAAGAGTTATCTCTGTGTTTTGGCCGTTAAAATATCCTACATATTTTGGGATCAGGTTGTTGCACTGCCCCGCGAGGCTGGTCTGCGCTGCTGTCCTTATCACCTGGCAGGAGCCTGGGGTTGCAGTGGGCTGTAGGCTTCCGAGGTTGAATATGCCAAGCGAATAGAGCGATACCATCACGATTGCGATCGCGAGAATAGCCCATCCGTACGTCATCAGGTATTCCATCGCTGACTGGCTTATCATGTTGTAGACTAGGATTTGGAAGGAATAAATAGGCAGTGGTGTGCCGTAGCCTCTCTTCTGTTTTAAGCGGCATTCGACTAAGCGCCCGTTACGGGCTTGCACGCTCCTTGCATGCGCATCGGCGCGTTTCATCTGCACTGGCGCGCTCGTAGTGTCATCGCTTGTGCGCCACAGCAGTCTCGTTTCTGTTCCGAATCAGATGTTTCCATCATGCATGCTCTGCGTGGAGAGAGCTTCCTCAGTCATATAGACCGTAAGCCGCACGCACACCACTAAGATTAAAATGCTTTCAAGAGGTATATATGCGTTGTGATTCTGTGATAGAAGCCCTCCTTGCGGCAAGCAGCCTCTCGTCCCTGCTATCGCTGATACTTGTTGTCATAGCGATAGGCGTGGTGCTATACATAGTCTTCAGGTTCGGCCAGTTCATAGTCAAGATAATAATAGGCATTCTGGTCAACAGCATAGTCGGCTTCGTGGTGCTTGTGTTGCTGAACCTCATCTTCAATCTTGGCATACCCTTCTCTACGGGCGTTCTCGTGGCAACAGCGATATTCGGCCTGCCGGCTGTTGGTACCCTGATAGTGCTCAAGACGATAGGAGGAGTAGCCTTGGCAATGCTTTTGTGAGCAGGCTCATGATGTTGGCGCTGCGTATCCTGCCTGCCAGCTCGCGCTCCAAATGACGTTTGTGGGAGTGCCTTGGTTGTAGTTGCCAGAGTAGTCGTTCGAATTGCCGTTGAGCGGCCACCATCCCACCAAATACTGCAGCTCTATCGGTGCGCCTCCGATTCCTTCCTTGTAGAGCGTCTTGACATCGCTGGCAGAGAGGGACGTGTTATAAACCTGCGCGTTGGCCACGGATCCGTTGTATGCGCTGCCTGAGCCCGCGACCATGCCTATGGATGCGCTGCTGATAACAGTATGCAGGGTGTATGATGCACTGCCATAGTTTACCCCGTTGACATAAAAGTTCAGTGTTGACCCATCGAAAGTCTCTACTATATTATACCAAACATTTGATGAAAGGGTAGCTGTCGAGGTGCTGCCCGTCGCTTCGCATGGGGCAAACCCGAATTTCCCTGGCGCTGCGCTGCCGTCCGATAATTGATTGAGTGTCAATGCAAAACACCAGCCATTAGCTCCGTAGCCGAAGATATCGTACCGCTGCGCTGCGCTGCCTGTTATGCTCGGCTGGTAGACCCAGGCTGATAGGCTCCTTGCAGCATCTCCGGTTGGAAAGTTGTTGTATGGAAAGCTCACTGTGCCAAGATTATTGGAGTTGAACCTAGCCACGTACTTGGGCACCAGATTATTGCACTGACCTGCAAGCGATGTCTGCGCAGAAGTCTTCAGTACCTGGCATGAACCAGGTGTTGCGGTCGGCGCCAGATTACTCAGATTGAATATTCCCAATGAATAAAGGGAAACCATCACGATTGCGATCGCAAGTATAGCCCACCCGTAGGTCATCAGGTATTCCATCGCTGACTGGAGCCTTGCATGCCTGCTGCTTTTCATATCATTCTAAGGAGTATAAGCAACAAAAGCTTAAAGCTTTTCAGAAAGGGGCTACTTCGCCAGTTCGATGTCCTCCTTCCTTACGGTTTCCCTTTTGGCATGTGCAGCAAGGTCCACGGCCTTCTTCGCAAGCGAGTAGGCGAATCCATTCACTGTATCTGCCAGCTCTGTTGCGGCCGTATCGCTCACCCTCTTCGCACCGGCCTGCTTTAGAACCCTCTTTGCGGTTGACTTTGAGACAGGCATGTTAAAGTATTCGATAAGCGATGCTTAAAATATCTTGCTTTTCGACTCTAATAGTGGCTGTCTATGGAACTCAGGAAGCTTGCAGAGCGCGATTTCGGGCCTTTTTCTGCCTTCATAAGGTCTGTTTTCAGGGATTCGCCGTACTCGATGTGGTTTTCAGGCGAGCCGGACGCGAAGGAGCTGGAAGAGCTGCTCTCAAAGAAGCTGCATGAGATTAAGCGCGGCAGGATGATAGACATCGTTGCTGAGGAGAGCGGCAGCATAATAGGGGAATGCGAGATAGCTGCAAAGGGGCAGGGAATAGGGCTCGTAGGGATACTCGTCGACAAGAGGCATAGGAGAAAGGGGCTGGGCGGAAGGCTGCTGGAAAGCGGGATTGCGGAATCCAGGAGGCTTGGCCTTGGCGTGCTGCTGGCAGAGGTGCTCGACTCCAACGCCGATGCGCTAGGATTCTTCCAGAGCAATGGCTTTGCACTCGACAATGACGTTGAAAAGAGCGTTGAGGTGGGCGGAAGGTCCTACAGATACCTCATATTCAGGAAAAGGCTGAAGTAGCGCTCAATTGTTCTGGTTGAATGCTGCGACCAGGCTGCCGTCCGACTGCGTAAGTATCGCGTATACCGAGTAGTTGGCCCTCGGAGCGGTATACTGCACCATCCATACGTTCGTATAGTTGTGCATGTTGAAGGTCGTGGAGCTGTAGTAGTTCGCATGCACCGATACGCTGACGTAGCCGTATTTCTGCACGAATTGCCTTACCTGCGATATGTTGAGCGAATAGGACCTTGCTATCGCGACGGGATACGACGCTATCAGGTAGCTGCTTCCCGATGTGAAGCCGTATACCGTGCAGCTGTCCGACTGCGCATTGTAGGCTGTGTATATGTTGTCGACCCTCTGCACGAAGTGGTACTGGGGGTAGTCGAAGGAGTAGACGGCGTATGAGGGGCACGGGCTTGTAGCATTCGTGACAACTGAGGCGATTATATGCCAGCTTCCCTTAGCAACCGTTGGATCCGAAGGGGTGACGTTGGTTATGTTGATGACAGCCCCTGGATACGTGTTCTGCAGGTCGCTGAGCACGAGCGAAGTAGCCTCGGTCTTGCTGACAGGCTGCGAGAACGGGTTCTTCAGAAAGAGGAAATATGCCGCAAGAAGGATTGCCAGTATGACTATGGCAGCAATCACCGATTTGCCGAGTAAATCCATGATAAGGATATGCATAATCAAGAATAAAAAGGGTTATCCTTCTCATTCCTCAACTTTCCTTGCCTTTGCAAGCGAGCTTTCTATGATTCTGTCAAGCCCTATGTCCAGCTTCAGCCTGTCCATGAGCTGGGCATTCATCCGCGTGGGAGGATTTCTCGCGTTTATCGAGCAGACATCGCTGTACTCCTTTATCGATTCCTCATACGTTCCTATCCTTTTCGCTACCGATATTATCTCCTCCTTGTCCATGCCTATGAGCGGCCTCAGCACCGGAATCCTCACGTCCATCTCTGCGGCGAGAAGGTTGTGTGGAGTCTGCGAAGCGACCTGCCCAAGGCTCTCGCCGGTGTATATCACCTTCGCATCCTCGAGTTCCGCAATCCTTGCGGCAAGCCCGAGCATGAAGGCCTTAAGCAGTATGAGCTCGTACCTTCCAGTCTTTGCTGCCTTTATCTGGAATAATCCTGCAGGCACGAAGTACGCCTTGTAGTGCGGATGGTATTCCGAAAGTATACTGATTATCCTCGGTATCTTTGAAGCAAGGGCCTCGCTGTTCTTAGCGAACGGGTGCACGTGGACGTATACCGGAACTATACCACGTTTCATGGCGTACCATGCGGCCACAGGCGAGTCTATGCCTCCCGAGAGCAACACGACCCCTTTTCCCGATGTGCCTACAGGAAGACCTTTCAACGCTTTGGTCCTCTCCATCGATATGAATGCGTAGTCCTTCGTGACGCTGATGCTCATCTCGGTGTCATAGTCCCTGGGGTTTGTCTTCATCCCAAGCTTCTCTGCCTTCTTGAGAAGAGCCTTGACCACGTCAACTGACTTGAATTTGTGCTCCTTGTAGGACCTGTGCGCCTCTATTCTCAATGAGCTTATCTCCTTGCTGTTCTCCTTCATCAGCTTTTCCGATAGCGAAGATATCGATGCGATCGTTGCTTTTGTCTTGTACGATACCTTGTAGTTGCTTATCCCGAAGATTTTGGACAGCTGTTGCTTTATCTTGGGTATATCGCTCTCCTTTCTGGGGGTTATGGATATCCTGTCGTAGTTGCGCTCTATCATGGGGGACAGGGAAGACAGCTCCTCCCTTATGTTCCTGAGCAGCGTCTTTACGTATTCGTTCCTGTTCTTTCCGCGGAGCCAGAGCTCGCCGAAATGGACAACTATGAGCCTGTCATGTTTCATGGATATGTACCAGATATTCTTTAATGTAAACTATATCTTCAAAGTATTGATGCCTATCTTTTCAGATTTTTCCAATATCGCACTGTCGCATGAGAGAATAGGCGCGTTATTTAGAAGGCTCAGCGACACATACAAGGAATCATATATTGTAAGCATGTGCCGTTTGGCGATTTGCCTAGCCTTGTCGATCAATATCTCAGTAGGTATAATTTCAGTGGAATTCCATAAGGCCAATAGGTTCTTGTATGCGGTTTCAAACTGGTTTTCATCTATGTCCTTCAGCACCATGAGGTGCTTCCATAAGCCATTCACCGACTCTGCAAGCATTATGTCCACTGTAAGTATGGGTTCTCCTCTTGAAGTTACAGAATCGAATGCATTTGATATCTTATCCGAATTCTCTTCGGTGATAACCAGTTTTATTGCCGCACTCGCGTCTAAGGTTATCATCTGCTATCACGGTCTTCCCTGATTAACTTGGTGCTGTCTCCTTTTACCTTTATTTTCTGAGCATCTTTTACTATACCCTTAAGAAGGCCATGCAACCTAAACGATTTCATTTTAGCTTCTATGTACTCCCTTAGCTCTTCGCTCCAGTTTATATCGTACTTGTTCATGAGTTCCTTGAGTTCTTTGGAAACCCTTATTGTAACAATTTCAGACATACTACTACCAATTACATATTTGACGGTTTGGTATATAAATATTACGTCCTGAATACACCTGTAATACAGAATAGTCCAGATAGCTTTAAATATGAGGATATAAGAGTTTCCTTTAGCCTGATTTGCCGAGGATTATTAGAATGATGAGACACCACCAAGGGAGCGCAAGGCTCCTTGTAAGCGATGCGATCGAAGCGATACGCGACGGAGACCTTGGGAAGGCGGCGCTCTACATGGGGGACGCAGGCAAGGAGTACAAGACCGCTGCAAGCCTTGACAGCGTTCACGGAGTAAAGGAGAAGGGATACAGGCTACTGCTCAAGTCCGGAAGAGCGGAAAGCCTCTCGATAGGCCTCAAGCTTGTCAACGACGAAAGGCGCGGCAGGCGGGACATGCTCATCGAAGGAAGGGGAGCAAGGGAGATGTTCGCGGAGGAGATGAAGCTTGCCAAGGCGCTCATTGAAAGGATAAGGAAATGATATTTGGATGGTATGATGTTGTTGGAAAGGGAGTGCCAGCCCGCAAGCTCTATTCTTTTGAGAAACGTGTTTGTAGAGGCGAGCAGGCACGTCGCTGAAAGGCCTGGCCTGGCAGCAAGGATTTACGAAAGGGGCGCAAGGGCTGCGATAGCGGAGTCGCAGGACTATAAGCTTGGGCATTCGATGCTCAGGACTGCAAGCGCCCTGTACAGGGTTGGGGAGGAGAGGTCAGGGGAAAAGGTATCGAAGAACAGCAGCGGCCTTGAATGCTACACAGGAATAGGGGTCAACGAGACGACAAGCGCAAGATTCATGGAGTTCAGGAAGGATATGGCAAAGGAGACAACCTATAGGAGAAAGGCAGAGTCTACATCAAGACTCGCTGACGGCCTGTACATGATGTCGAACGGGGGCACGAGAAAGGCCCTTCCCTACGAGGACCTGCTAAAAGTGCGCGATACGATCAATTTCATTGAAAGGTCAAGGGAGCTTGCGGCGATAGCGCGAAGATGACAGGACTGAGGGATGGAAAATATGGCGCAATTCGACATATCCGGAGCTGGAAGGGGCAAGGTTTATGTAAGCCTTGCAATGAGAGCGCTGAGAAGGAACGATGTCGGGGAGGCGATCAGGCTGCTCAAGGATGCGGACAGGGAATACCAGCGCTTTGCCGAGAGGCTTAAGACGGAAGCCAGGGAAACGCTCAGGGGAAGGATGCCGGACATCTTCAACATGAGGAAGAGGGCTTCAGGAAAACTGGATAAAAAGGCCGGCATCTACGATGAGAAAGCGTGGAACGTGGCGCAGCTTGCCTACGGCCTGGAGATTGTGCACAAAGGCGAGAAAGCGGTGAGCGTGCTTGATAAGGAACATTTCGAGGCCTTCCGCGGCGACGCGGAACGCGCCAAGAGGATAATTGAGAGGCTTAGGGCGCCGGATGACGGTCAATGATTCCTTATCTGTGCGAGGACCTTTCCTCTATCTCCTTCCTGTTTGGCTTCCTGTCCATCACGATGTTGAACTTGTAGCAGCGCTGCGAGCAGTAGTACCTGACTGCGCCGTTCTTCCTGACGAACATCATCCCTGTCCCTTTCTCTATCTCGGAATTGCAGTATGAGCACTTCATTGACTTACCTTGCCCTTATCGGCTTGTCCTCCCTTGTTGTGTCAGGCAGCCTGATTATGTCGCCTACGTATATCCTTCCTGCGACGTTCCTCCTTATGACCCTTCCCTTGTCCTTGCCCTCAAGGACCTTGCACATCGCCTGCTTTATCTCGCCGTATATGCCTGTCCTGTTCTGGTTTACCTCGACCACCTCTGCAAGATAGCCCTCGTACCTCTTTTCCTGAGGCTGCTGCTGTTGCTGCGGAGGCTTCTGCTGCACTGGCTGCGCTGGCGCCTGTTGTTCTGCCTTGACTTCTTGCTTCTTCTCTTCTTCGGCCATTCCTGATCACAGAATGAATAGCATGCTTATTGCTGAGCCGGAGCCTGCGCAGGCTGCTCCTTCTTCTCCTGCTTGGGCTTCTTCTCCCTGGGCGCCTTTGGCGCCTCCTTCTTCTGCTCTGCAGGAGCCTTTTGCTGCGACGCCGGGGCCTGGGCGGACGATGCCGATTTCCCTGTTATCTTCGATATCACATCCTTCACGGCTGCCTCCCCTGCGCCGGCCTTCTCTATCGCGACTGATGCGCACGGGACGTTTATGCCCACTGCGTTGCCGACGTCCTGCTTCGTGGGCGCGTAAACGTAAGGTATCCTCTTCTGCTCGCACAGCGTGGGCAGGTGCATCACAACCTCTTCGGGCTCGACGTCCTCGGCTATGACCACAAGCATGGCCATGTTCCTCTCGATGCTCTTCGTCACTTCGTTGACCCCTTTCTTGACAACTCCGTTCTGCTTAGCCATCCTGACCGCATCGAGCGCCTTCGCTGACACTTCCTTCGGTACTTCGAACTTTACATAAGATTTTGCCATATACCTCATCTCATCGGTTACAAGTAGAAAGCCTGACAAGTCTGATTGTGGGAAAATTATCAGATTTATGTTCTTCTATAAATATATAAAGATGACGGTATAGCAAAGGCGCCAAACCAGAATTTAGTGTATAAAAGCCTTGAGTTGCATATATGATTGATTCAATGGCCGATGACGCTGAGAAGATTCCCGACAAGGCGGGCAGGCTGGGCATCGTTGCAAGGTACATCGTCGCGCTGGTATTCCTGGTGCTTTTCGCGATAGCGGTGCTGCTCATAGGCGGTGCTGTGTCATACATCATATACAACTATTACCCGCGGTACGCGAGCTACATACCCTACGTGGTAGCTGGGGTGAAGGCCGTGCTCGGGCTTGTAGGAGCCTATGTTGTATACAAGGTGCTCCTGACTGTTGTAGACGCGTATGAGAGGAAGGACCTGGGAAAGAACGAGCTGATCAAGCTCGCGCTCAGGGTGCTCCTATACATCGCCCTTGTCTCCATAGTCCTGGTATCGTTCGGGCATCCGCTCGGCATAAGCCTGTCGCAGGCGCTCGCAGGGGGAGCCATAGGCGGCATAATAATAGGGCTTGCGGTGCAGACGATAGCGACTGCGGTGCTCGCAGGTTTCCTGATCTCCACGTCGAGGACCATGGTGCCTGGCGAGCTGCTCATGATACACTCCACAACGCTTGGAGACATAACGTGCAGGGTCATCAGGGTCAGCATGCTCTTCACAGAGGTCATGAGCCAGTACGGGAACAGGATGAGGCTGCCCAACGGCCTGCTGCTCAGCTCGACCACGTTCGCGAAGCTCAGGTCAAACGACACGTTCAGCTATCCGCTGCAGATAGTGCTGAATGCGGACGTGCCTGCAGAGAAGGTAGCGAAGCGCGCCGGAGCGCTGCTGGAGAAGGACTTCAAGGAGATGAAGCACACCCTGCCCCAGATATACCTTTCAGCAAAAGGCGCAGGCACGAACACGTTCACCGTCATCATATCCTTCAACAACTTCACGGATGTAAACCCGCTCGTAGACTACGCGAACAAGGCATTCGACGATGCTTACTGGAGCCTCAAGAAGTAGCAGCTTTACTTGTAGTGCACAGTTATCGTCAGGGGCCCGTAGAAGCTGCGACCTGGCGCGCGCATGTTTATCTGCAGCAGTATCTGCGAGTTGGGAGGCAGGTCTATCGGCAGGGTCGGTTCCACAGAGGTCACCCTGAAGCCTGCAGTGTAGTTCGTTATGTTTGTTATTGTAAGGCCGCAGTCGTTGCTCGAGGGCTGCAGGTTCAGGTAGAACGCTGCAAGGCCGTTCATAGATTGCACCTGCGATGTGTCAACGTACGTGTACGAATTGTATGAGCACTGCACGCCGTTCTTGGTAGGCGGCCCGCTGTAGACGTACTGCACGTTTAGGGAGTAGAAGCTGACGTTTGCGGCCGAAGGGTTAGGGGATGGGCCTGTTGGAGATGTCGGAGCGGGCACCTGCGCAGTTGTGCTCCTCTTCTGCTGCGGGTGGGAGAACAGGTCGTACAAAAGGTAGACTATGCTGGCGATTACCACGATCAGGACAACGTAGAAGATTATAGAGCCGGTTTCCATCGCATCAGGGTGCCGTTGCGGGCGTTATAACGCTATGACCAAACCTGGTATAAATACAGTCTGCGATTATTCGGTTTGCAGCGCAAGAAAACCTTAGTATTTGAAAGATTATAAAAGAATTGGTTCTTATCTAAGATTGGGGAATTTGATGAACGGAGCAAATGCATTGGCATGGGTCATAGTGGCGATAGCTGTTATAGGGGTCCTATGGTACATAACCTCGAAGGGAAGCGGCAACCAGTACGGCACAACCACATCAGGCTCTTCGCTTTACACAACCGCAGGGGGTTATACCACCGCGCCTACTACGGTTGCAAGCAACACGCAGCAAACCCCGGTGAGGATGACCGATCCGCTCTACGGCCCAACAGGCACCCAGGCAGTGGTCATGAGCTACTCGAACGTTATGCTGCATACAACCGGAAACTCTGGAGTTAGCAACGGAGGCTGGGTGACAGCGCAGGGAAGCGGCACTGTGAATCTTACATCCGCAGTCAACTCCAGCGTGCTGCTGGCAAACGCAAACCTGGCAGCCAACACGACCGTCAACATAGTCAGGTTCGACGTCGTATCAGCATACGCTATTATCAACGGCACAAGGTACAACATAACCGTGCCAAACAACCAGGTAACCGCGGCCGTGCATGGCAGTTCCAAGATAAACTCCAGCTCTGCTGTGCTGGTTGACATTACGCCGGTCATATCGGCAGCGTACAACCAGAACGCAACAAGCCTGACTATGGCGCCGGCTGCCAAGGCTGTGCTTGTCGCAAGCGCTGCAGGCAGCGCGAACAGCAGCATAGGGTCGTCCTTGGACCTGAATGCTGATGAGAGGGCTGCGCTTAACGCAGCAACACCGAAGATAACCATAACGAGCGCGAGCGTTTCTGCATCAGGCAACACGACAACCGTATCGGTTACGGTGAAGGACGACTCTAACAGCAGCGTTGCAATCAACAACATAATAGTATACGGCAACCAGAACGCAAGCGCGAAGGCGGGAGTGGGAGTCGGGGCTAACGTGGGCGTAGGAGGAGGGATAGGAGCCAATGCCAGCGCAAGCGCGCTTGCGAGGGTCAAACTGAATGTGATGACATTCAGAACGGTAAACCTTGTGGCGACATCCTCAGGGTCATTGGTCCAGGTAAGCGGCAGCGCGAACGCGGCTTCGAACTACACCATGCAGCCAGGAGCGACGACTACGCTGGACTACAGCGGAACCCTGTCGTACGACTCCGGGATGGTGACAGGCAGGCTGCAGAGCGGCTCCACGTACAACATAATTGTCACAGGCAGCGGGGGAGCGAGAGCGTCGACGACAGTGACGTCAGACTGAGTCTTCGGAGGTGCGCTGCGGTTTTGGCAGGCGCCGAACCGTGTAATCAGGACGCCGTAGATATCGGAGGGGAGTACGAGTTGTACCAGGTCGTGGACCACGAAACGTTAATCGCATTGCCGTTGTTGTTGTTTCCTGAATAGTCGATGGCGTCGCCGTTCATGGGCCACCATCCTAAAAGGTACTGCAAAGTGACCGGAGCGCCGCCGATGCCCTCCTGGTAAAGCGCGTATATCTGCCCCTGCGTCAGGGACCTGTTGTACAGCTGCAGGTTCGCAGCCTGTATGTTGGAATATCCCTGGCCTGCGCCCGGGCCCTCTCCTGCCCCCACGACCAGGTTTCCTGTCTTCTGGCTTGCGGGGCCGTTGGCCCCGTTGAAAGAAACGGAGTACTGAGTAGCGTTATAGAAATAATAGGCGACGGAATTTGCATAATCATATGCGAAGCATGCAAACCCCCACACGTTTGCTACATTCGACTTTCCAGAGCCACCACCAGCTATGTTTGCACCGCCGGAATTCCATATGACGAATGAGTGGGGGCCGCCCTGCTGGTCTATCGTGTATTCCCATCCGTTGCCGCTGGACGGCGGAGCCATTCCCTTCAGTATGGGGCCGTAGTAGTTGCTTGTCGAGATTATCCTATACCAAAGGCACAGCGTCATGTTGCCGGTTGCGCCTGCCTCAGGACTCATGGTTGCGGTATTCCCAAGGTTTATGTACGCGTTCTTGCCGTTGAAGCTTGCGACGAACTTGGGAAGCCCCTTGTTGCATGTGCCCACAAGGTATACATTGACCACGTTCCTCTGGACATAGCACGAGCCGGCAAGCTGCTTCGGCGTGTAGTTATCTGCATTGAACACGCCAAGCAGGGAAAGGCTGCCCAGCGCTATCGAGATCGCGAGTATCGCCCATCCATAAGTCATCAGGTACTCCATCGCTGACTGGGACTTTGCCATCGGCACCAACATAGACATCGATGGGCATGAATAAATAGCTTATCAGGTAGAAGGCACGGTGTAGCCAGACTGCCAGTTAGCATTCTGCACAACCTGTATCGCATTTCCGTTTCTGTAATATCCTGAGT
This sequence comes from Microcaldota archaeon, assembly GCA_028867135.1. Lineage (GTDB taxonomy): Archaea > Micrarchaeota > Micrarchaeia > Micrarchaeales > CABMGC01 > JAGWGW01. The sequence continues at coordinate 80,697 of JAGWGW010000003.1, forward strand.
AGTCGTTCGCGTCACCGTTCAAAGGCCACCAGCCGACGAGATGCTGCGTATTGATCGGCGTGCCGCCTATTCCTTCCCTATACAGGGACTTGATGTCGGTTGCGGTCAACGATGCATTGTAGAGCTGCACGTTGGATATGCTTCCGTTGAAGTAGGTAGCGGCCTTCCATGTGGATCCTATCACGAAGCTTGCAATGGACGGAGATCCGCATGTCAGCGTGAATGTTCCGCCAACGTCTTCGCGTACGCCGTCGACGACTATGTATCCGACTCCGCCAGAGGAGCTCCAGTTGGCTATGATGTTGTGCCACGCATTTGGCGCCAATGTATTTGTGCCCGTGTTCGAATTGCCGCAACCCGCATAGCCTAGATAAAGCGCGCCGTTATTCTCTGATAATGCGAATATCCCTTGGCTGCCGAGGATGCCGACCTCTCCGAGGACCACCTGGTTAACGGCCGCGGTGCTTGCGAACTTTACCCATACTGAGAAAGAGAACGATGTAGTAGTATTAGGCAGGATGAGAGCATTGGTAGGTATGTAGGAATTCTTGCCGTTGAGATTCGCCACGTATTTGGGGATCATGTTCGTGCACTGGCCGGCAAGGCTCGTCTGCGCAGCTGTCCTTATGATCTGGCATGAGCCGGGAGTTGCTGTGGGCTTAAAGTTCCCTGCATTGAATATGCCTAGAGAATATAAGGAAACCATGACTATTGCTATGGCAAGTATAGCCCATCCGTATGTCATGAGGTATTCCATCGCTGACTGAAGCCTTTGTCCCATCGATTTAGGATTAGCCGGAAAAGCTTAAATTAATGGATATCCGTCTATGAACTGCTCGGATAGTGCTGCTGAAAGACCTTACCGCGCTTGGAGCGCCCATCTTGGAAAGGATAGTATTGAAAGTTTTATGCCTTCCACATTGTCCTCCTTATTCACATCGAATGTTATTATCTTCGCCGCTTTCAAGTTGAATCTCTTGCAGAGCCTTAAAAGCGGTTTTATCTCCCTCTCTGAATTCTCCTGATTGAGTTCATACGAAACCTGTATTGCGTCTATGATCCTGCCTTTTTCGGATACTATGAAATCGACCTCGCCCTCGTCGTCGACGAAGTTTATGTCCACAGACTGCCTGGCTTCCTTTCTCCTGAGAAGTTCAACATACACCATGTTCTCCAGCAGCCTTCCGTATTGGGTCTCGCTCTCGAACAATTTTGCGATGCCAGTATCTGTAAGGTACATTTTCTTGCGCGACTGGTAGGACCTCTTGAAGCCTCTAGACAGCTGGTATAGTTGGCTGAACAGGAAGACGCTCTCGCCGTATTTTACAAAGTTGCTCAGCGTTTTCTTGCTTATCTTCATTCCTATGCTCCTGAAGTAATTGTACATCTTTGAGGAGCTAAAGCTCTTTGAATAGGTACTTGCTATATACCTGAACACTGTAACAAGCGAGTTGGGATCACTTATCCTGAACCTGTCTACGATGTCCCTATGCAATATGGCATTGTAATATGAGGACAGCACCCTCAGCTTCAGGTCTTCTGACATATCAAAGGCCAGTTCAGGGAACCCTCCGAAGACAAGATATTCCTTTAGGTACCTGTTAACCGCACTTATGTCGGTATAGAGGGTCGTGCTTCTAATCTTCAGGTTTTTGGCAGCGAGGAATTCGGAAAAAGAGAAGGGGTAGAGGAGATAGCTTATGCTCCTGCCGACCATCGATGTTGCTATCTCGGCACTCAGCAGCTTTGATGATGAACCCGTTATTATAACCTTGTACTTCTTCGTTTCGTATATCCTCCTAACCCATTTTTCCCAGTCCTTGACCTCCTGGATTTCGTCTAGGAATAGGTACGCTTTCTTTTTCATATCAGGAGCCGAAAGCTCGTTGAACACATCAAGCATTGTGTTGAGGTCGTTGGCGTCCATGCCACGGAGCCTTTCATCATCGAAATTGACGTATAGGATGTTGCTCCTCCCTATTCCATCTTTCAAAAGCTCCTTAATCATATCAAATACAAGATACGTCTTCCCAGCCCTGCGTATGCCTGCAATGACTATGACCTTGTCCGCACTTATGTCGACACGCACGTCCCTGCTTATGACGGCTGGGAGCTCCTTGTTCGACCAATCTGCAATAACATGCCTGAAGTCCTCCTCTCTCATATTGTTTCCTATAGGAAACATAAATATATAAATATTGTTTCCTGAAGGAAACATTTATGCTGACTTACTGGTCAGTCCATGAACTGCTCGGGCTTCGGCGGCTCGGGAGGCTGTCCCTTCCTCTTCCTTATCTCCATCACTATGCTGTTCTGCAAATCCCTTGGCAGCTTCTCGTATCCGAAGTACTCAGGATACCATATCGCCTTTCCCTGCGTTATCCCTCGCATCTCGTTAGAGAACCCCTTGATTACCTCTGCCACAGGCATCTTGGCAACCAAGGTCGCCTGCTCGTTCTCCTGCTGTATGTCGAGGACCTGGCCTCTCCTGCTCTGCAGGAATGTTATCATGTCTGAAAGGTAATCCTGGGGTATGTTCACGGTGAGCTTCTGCTTCGGCTCCAGCAGGACCACTCCCGCAGTCAGCATGCCTGCGTATATCGGCCTCCTCATCGCAGGTATTATCTGCGCAGGGCCCCTGTGGACGGGATCCTCGTGTATCGTGGCGTCTGTTATCGATACCTTTATGCCTGTGCACTTCTCCCTCGCAAGAGGGCCGTCGCGCATCGCCTCCTCGAATCCCTCGGTAAGCAGCTCCATGACTTCGTTTAGGTACTGCACCCCCTTTGTAGCGTCTATGAGCAGGCTCCTGTTGCATATGTCCACTATCCCCTTGGCCTCGTCCCTTGCCAGGCCTGCCTTGATGAACTCCTCTATGTGCGCCTTTCCCTTAGGCTTCCCGTCCTTGTACATGCCGCTTTCGAGAAGGTCGAGCACTCCGGGCTCGAGCGGCTCTACATTTACGTAGAACCGCGAGTGCTTGTTTGGCGCCTTTCCTTCAACATCCTTGACCCCCTTCTCGATCGTCTCCCTGTACACGACTATCGGCTCGCTGGTGGTTATCGGTATCTTGAATTCGTCCTTTATCTTGGTCTCTATTACTTCGAGATGTAGCTCTCCCATTCCCGAGACAAGGTGCTCTCCAGTCTCCTGATTGAGCTCCACGACAATGGTCTGGTCCCCCTTTGACAGCTCTCTCAATGCCTCTATGAGCTTGGTGAGGTCCCTTGTGTCCTTTGCTTCTATCGCCTTTGTGACAACAGGCTGCGAGTAGTGCCTTATCTGCTCGAAAGGCTCTATCTCCTCCTCGCTGACCGTATCTCCTATCGCAATGTTGTCAAGCCCGACTATTCCCGCTATGTTGCCCGCGCTTACCTGGTCTATTATCACCCTGTCGGGGCCCATGTAGAGGCTTACCTGCTGTATCTTCTGCGGCTTCGCGCCTCCGGATATGTGCACCTCGGTCCCCTTCCTTATCGTCCCGGCAAACACCCTCCCGATTGCTATCTCTCCGCTGTGCTGGTCATAACTCACGCCGAAGATTATGATTATGGGCTTGGCGCCCTGGTCAACGTTGACCATGGACTTGTAAGCTTCGGTATTCTTGTCCCCGTGCCACAGGTTCGGTATCCTGTATGCCTGCGCGACCTTAGGGCTAGGCAGGTGCTCTATCACCATGGCGAGCACGGCCTCGTCTATAGGGGCCACCTCCTGAAGGCGCTTCTCGTCTCCTGCGGCTGTCAGCGCGAATATCTCCTTGAACGTGACCTTGTACTTCTTCATTATGTGCGTAGAGATCGCCCATTTCTTGTACGCGCTCCCGAAGCACACGCTTCCGTCCTCAACGCTGAGGGTCCATTGCTTTGCGTACTCTTCCGGAGCAAACCTCAGTATAAGCGTGTTTATGTCGTTTATGAGCTTCAGCAGCCTATCGAAGGTCTGCTCAGGGGTGAGCTTGAGCTCGTTGAGCAGCCTGTCCGTCTTGTTCACGAAAAGGACAGGTTTGGCCTTCTCCTTCAGGGCCTGCCTAAGAACGGTCTCCGTCTGCGGCATTATGCCCTCGACCGGGTCCACTACCAGCACCACACCGTCCACAGCCCTCATCGATCTTGTCACGTGGCCTCCGAAATCTACGTGCCCTGGAGTGTCTATGAGGTTTATTATGTGGTCGTGGTTCTTGTAGTTGAACGCCAGGGATATGTTGGCTGACTTTATCGTCATTCTCCTGTCTTTCTCTATCTGCTCGTAGTTGGTGTACAGCGCCTCCCCTGCCACTGACTTTGAGATTATTCCCGCTCTTGCAAGCAGCGAGTCCGTAAGCGTGGTCTTGCCGTGGTGCACGTGCGCGATGATCGCAACGTTCCTCACGTGCTCGAGGTCGCTCATTATCTTCGCAACTTCATCTGCTACGAACTCCTTCCTGACCATGACTACCTTGCCCTCTTCGCTATTCTCTCGGCTTCCTGCCTCTTCTTTATCGCGTAGCTGTCGGGGCTGTTGTTCGAAGCGGTTATTATCTCGCTGGCGAGCGCCTCGGCAAGGCTTTTCCTGTTCTGGAACGCGCCCATGAGCGATGCGGTTGCGACGTTCCTTATCGCGACGTCAAGCCTCCTCTGCGAGCTTATCCCCACTGCGACGTTGTAGCTTATCCCTCCGTACCTTACCCTTGTGGTGTCTTCTATTGGAGCTGAATTCTCGAGAGCCTCGACGAACACCTGCACTGGATTCTTCTTCGTCTGGTTGCTGATTATGTCGAATGCCTCCTCGACGACATGCATGACCTTGAGCTTCTTCCCCTGGAGCCTTCCCTCGGTCCTTATCACCCTTCCTCCTATCTTCTTCCCTGTTCCGCCTCTCATCAGCTTGTTCATCAGCCTTTCTATCACGCTGATGTGGCTCTTGTAGTATGACTGGAATTTCCTCCTTCCGAATATGTTCGGATAGGCCCTCTTTGTGAATAGGATGTAGCCGGCAAGCGACTGGTCGTTGACCTTGACGTCGTTTATGCTGTACTTCTCGAAAAGCAGCTGCTCCTTGACAGACAGCGACGCTGTTTTCTTCTGGACCTGGCGCCTTGTCCTTTTCTCTTCCTGCTCCTGGGAAGCCGGCTGCGCCTCCTGCTGCGTCTCGGCTGCAGCCTCCTCCTTCATATCGTTAGTTTCAGCGTCAGCCATTTGGATCATCTCTTAGGCTTCTCCTTCTTCCCCTTGACTATCTGGTATATGTCGGTTCCGTTGACTGCGATGACCCTGTACTTGAGACCTGGAATCGAGCCCATCTGCCCTCTCTGCGATCCTCCCATCCCCTGCAGCGTTATCTCGTCGTGCTCCTCTATGAAGTTGATGGTTCCGTCGTAGGGGACGTACGCGCCTACTATCTTCCCGTTCTTTATCAGCTGGCACCTGACGCACTTGATGAGTCCTGAGTGGGGTTGCTTCTGCTGCAGCACGAACTTCTGGAGCACCAGAGCCTTGGCCATCGGCACCGTTCCTACAGGATCGAACTTCTTCTTGAGATGGAAGTACTTCCTCTTCCACGCCTTGTTGAGCATCCGCTGCCTCTTTCTCTTCTTTATGAGCTCCTTTGCTGCGAATTCTCCCTTAGGCAAATAAATCACGTCAGTATTCTTCGTTGAGTATGCTCGAGTTTCCAGGCTCGATTATTGCAAGGCTGTTGATCGAATATGGCTTGCCGCAGATGCTTCCCAGCTCCATCGAGTTGCCCTTGAACCTTATGATCTTCAATTCTGCTATGCCTGACATGTGCACGATGTCGTCTACCATGTCCTTCATGCCCTTCTCGGCTATGACTATGGCCTTTGCCTTGTGCTGGTTTATGGCCCTTAGGACGTTCCTGTGACCCATGTCGATCTTTCCAGTATCGACCGCCAGCCTCAAGTCGCTGTTTAAATCGCTCATAATAACTCTCCTTAAAATGAAGAATGCGAAGGCATTCAGATGGCGCATCTCTGTGCCACACATTATTCTTTCAAAAGATATTTAAATATGCTTCTATCGTGAAAGGGCGGTTTTGCAGCCGCGCTGCAGAGCGGGTAAAGTATTAATAAAGTTGGGTAAGTGTATATAGTAACTGTTCCTTGAGGTGCTCATGATGGGGAAAGAGATTAGGGTAGGGCTCAGCTACAACGATGTGCTGCTTGTTCCTAAGAAATCTAGGAGCGTTTCCAGAAGGGAGATAGACACGACGACAACGATCGCAAAGGGCGTAGTGCTGAACATACCCTTCATACCCGCAAACATGGATACGGTGAGCGAGCACGCGATGGCCATAGCGATTGCGAGAGAAGGCGGCATAGGGATAATTCACAGGTTCATGGACATAGAGAGGGAGGCCAGCCAGGTAAGGAAAGTGAAGAGGGCTGAAGGATACGTGATAGAAAATCCGTACAGCATAGGCCCCGATTACACGATTGAGGAAGCTAAGGAGCAGATGGCGCGCAACGAGATCTCTGGGTTCCTGGTCGTGGACAAGCAGAACAAATTGCTCGGAGTGCTCTCCCACAGGGACATAATGTTCACGCTTCATGACAAGAAGAGGGTAAAGGAGGAGATGACGCCGAGGAGCAGGCTGATTGTCGGATATCCTGGCATGGAGAGGAACGGGGCTCTGGACCTTCTAAAGAAGCACAAGATAGAGAAGCTTCCGCTGGTCGACAAGGATAACGTTGTGAAAGGGCTTATAACCTCGAAGGACCTTCACAGCCACGTATCGAACAAGATGAGCGCCAAGGACAAGAAGGGCAGGCTGCTCGTTGGAGGGGCTACAGGGGTAAAAGGGGATTACATTGAAAGGGCCGTGGCGCTGCAAGACGCAGAGGCGGACATAGTTGTCCTTGATGTAGCGCACGGCCATTCGGACAGCGTCATAGAGGCCGTGAGGAAGCTCAAGAAGGAGCTCGATATACCGCTGATAGTCGGGAACGTGGCCACAAAGGAAGCCGTAAATGACCTTGCAAGTGCAGGGGCCGACTGCATAAAGGTGGGCATAGGGCCAGGCGCTGCGTGCACCACGAGGCTTGTCACGGGGGCAGGAATGCCGCAGCTCACTGCGATAATGGACTGCTACGAGGCATCTTCAAAGCAGAAGATCCCGTTGATAGCTGATGGAGGCATCAAGGACTCTGGGGACATAACCAAGGCGCTGGCAGCAGGCGCGGGCGCTGTGATGTTCGGAAGCCTGTTTGCAGGAACTGACGAGAGCCCTGGGTATTTCGTAAGGAGGAACGGGGTCAAGTACAAGGCTTACAGGGGCATGGCCTCTTTGGGAGCCAACGTATCCAGAAGGAAGCTGGATAACATGGACATAGATCCTGACGAGCTCGCGCAGATAGTGCCGGAGGGAGTCGAGTCTTCAGTGCCCTACAGGGGCAGCGTGAAGGAGGTCGTGTCGCAGCTTATCGGAGGGCTAAGGTCGGGGATGAGCTACTGCGGAGCTACCAACCTGGAGGAGCTGAGGAAGAACGCGGAATTCATAATGCTGACGCAGAGCGGAGCTGCAGAGAGCTACAACAAGCTGCAGCCTTCCTGAGTCATGCGCCTGGTTGCTGCAAGTGCGCAATTTTCTGCCCATACGCCCTCGCTATGCCTATCATCTGCTCTGGGGTGGAATTCTTGGGCATCCACGCGCCCATCTGGACAAATGTCCTGTTTTGCACGAAGAATATCATGTATAGATCCAGGGACGACAGCTGCCCGGTTATCGAATGGTATGTCAGA
>JAGWGW010000032.1 GCA_028867135.1 Microcaldota archaeon
CAGGTCAGCCCCGGCGAGATGTAGCAGTAGGATGTCGTCGGAGTGGTGTTTCCCGATATCAGCACGTATGCGATCGCAAGGAAGACCGCAAGCGCTATGATCACCCAGCCGTATATGCTGAGGTACTCGACTGCGGATTGGGACTTGTAGGCCCTTTTATCAAGCTTTACAAGTTTCCGCATAGACAAGATAACGTCTGTTAATATATTTATAGTTATTGGGAGGTATCCTGATCGGCTGTTCGCCCTGAACCGAGGACCTAAGCCAATCTCTGCGCGTACGCCCTAGCTATGCCTATCGCCTGCTCAGGGGTAGAGTTCGATGGCGCCCACGCGCCTATCTGGACGAATGTGCTGTTCTGCACGAAGAGTATCATGTAGAGCTTCAGCGATGCGAGCTGGCCTGATGAGTAGTTGTAGTTCAGAAGCACAGAGTTGCTGCCTATCCCTGGGCTTATCGCGGACGGCACAGACCGACCCACATGCGACCTGTATATGTACCCAAGCATGCCGTCGGCATTGCCGGAGCTGTTGAAGGTTCCTGCGTAGGCCCATGCCTCGTATATTGTATTGGGGTGCGCAGCGATAAAGCTCCCCGTCGGAAGTCCGTTGTTTGAAAGCTCCTCGAACTGCGGGTTGCCCACAACGCTGTCATACGAAGCCAGCGCCCCAGGTCCGTAATAGAAGGGGGTGAGGTACCTGATTGCAACAAGCTGCGAATAGTTGAGCGATGAGTTGACGATGTACGACAGGTTGAGCATGTACCTGTTATCAGGGCTTATGTTGACCGACTTTGCCGAAGTGTTCGCGTAGTACGTAGGAGGGGCGAAGGATGTTGTCGGGGCCATCGTTGATGTCGAGGTCGTTGATGTCGGCTTGCCGCTTGACAGGTAGAAGTACGCGCCAGCCGCAACCACAAGTATGATGGCTACAGCTGCAGCTATAGGAACGTAGTTTGTCTTCTTTTCCTCAACTCCGAATACGTCTTCATCAGCCATTCTTACATCCTCAAGCGCCTGCCTGCGCGAGTGCCTGCTCATACGCCCTCGCTATGCCTATCATCTGCTCTGGGGTGGAATTCTTGGGCATCCACGCGCCCATCTGGACAAATGTCCTGTTTTGCACGAAGAATATCATGTATAGATCCAGGGACGACAGCTGCCCGGTTATCGAATGGTATGTCAGA
>JAGWGW010000014.1 GCA_028867135.1 Microcaldota archaeon
CTGTCGATGAAGGAGAACGACAACATAGTGCTTCTCGGAGAGGACATAGGCAAAGACGGAGGGGTCTTCAGGGTCACCGACGGCTTGCAGGCGAAGTTCGGCGAGGAACGGGTATTCGACACGCCTCTGTCCGAGTCCGGAATCATAGGCGCTTCTATAGGCATGGCCATGGGAGGCCTCCACCCGATACCAGAGATACAGTTCGCAGGCTTCATGCTGCTCTCGTTCAGCCAGCTGCTGAACCACGCCGCAAGGATGAGGAGCAGAAGCAGGGGCATGTTCACTGTGCCGATGGTTGTAAGGACTCCGGCAAGCGGCGGCGTCAAGACGCTTGAGCACCATTCGGACAGCCCGGAAGCCTACTACTCGCACATAGGCGGACTCATCGTAGTCATGCCTTCAAACCCCTACGATGCAAAAGGGCTGATGATAAGCGCAGCTAGGATGAATGATCCAGTCGTATTCCTTGAACCAACAAAGCTCTACAGGCTGTTCAAGCAGGACGTGCCAGAAGATGCTTATGCCGTTCCTATAGGCAAGGCGAACAAGATCACCGAAGGAAATGACCTTTCTATAATAACTTGGGGGACCATGGTTCCCGTGGTCAAGAGCGTTGTCGAGAAGAAGAAGGTGAGCGCTGATGTCATCGACATGAGGACAATCAATCCTCTGGACGAGCAGGCATTTATCGAGAGCGCGAAGAAGACGGGCAGGGTAATCATAGTCCACGAAGCTTCTCTCAGCTTCGGCGCTGGGGCAGAGATATCCGCAAGGATAGCCGAGAAGGCCATGTTCGACCTAAAAGCCCCGATTATGAGGGTTGCCTCGCCAAGCCTTCCGTATCCATTGCCAGCTTACGAGAACGCATACGTTCCGACCGAGAAGAAGGTCGCGCAGGCGATAGACAGGATAATGTCGGTGTGATTTATGAAGGAGCTTAGGTTTGTAGATGTCGGGGAAGGCATAACAGAGGGTCACGTGCAGAAATGGCTAGTCAGCAACGGCGCCACGGTCAAGGAGGACGAACCAATACTGCACATAGAGACCGACAAAGCCATAGTGGACATACCGACGCCGATATCGGGCCAGATTAAGATAATGGTACCAGACGATTCAATCGTGCATGTAGGCGACATAATGGCCTACATAGGAACCCCTGAAGAGCTCGCGAGCATAAAGGAGGGTCAGGCCCAGCAGGAGGTGCATGGCGAGCCGATACAGAAAGAGGAGCTGCATTACGACGTGCAGGAGCACAAGGCCCCTGTAGAGCCGGCTGCGGCAAACGCCAAGATGCTTCCCACAAACGAGATCATAGCAACGCCAAACGTAAGAAAGCTTGCAAGGGAAATGGGTATAGACCTGGCGAAGGTAAAGGGCAGCGGGCCAAACGGCAGGATACTGGAAAGCGATTTGCAGAAAGGGCAGCATGCGGCGCAGGCCGCTGGACAGGTGCAACCTCAGCGGCAGCTGAAGGGAGACGAGGAGCGGGTGCCCATGTCCCAGGTCAGGAGGGCGATAGCGAAAAACATGGAGCTATCAGCAGCGATACCGTCAGCGGCCCACATGGACATAATCAACGCCACAAACCTTTATCGCATCGTCAAGAAGGAGAAGGCGAACGCAGAGCAGCTGAAGGTGAAACTGACCTTCCTCCCTTTCATAATAAAGGCAACTGTAGAAGCGCTCAAGGAGTATCCAAGGTTCAACTCGAGCTATGACAAGGAGAAGCAGGAGGTGATCCTCAAGAAATACTACAACATAGGGCTTGCAGCTCAGGGGGATGACGGATTGAGAGTCGTAGTCATCAAGGATGCTGACAAAAAGAAGATCCTCGAGATAGCAAGGGAGATAGAGGCGCTCCACCAGAAGATAGTCGACAAGGCCATAACGATAGACGATATGAAGGACAGCACATTCACCATAACCAACATAGGAAGCCTTAAAGGGGGCTTCTTCTCCGTTCCAATGATCAACCCTCCAGAGGTGGCTATCTTGGGCGTTCACCTGATCCGGGACTGGCCGCTGATCACCGAAGACCAGGTAATAAAGATAGGCAAGATACTTCCGTTCTCCCTAGTCTTTGACCACAGGGTGGTGGACGGCGCAGATGCAGTACTTTTCGGCAACGCGCTGATCAAGTACCTTGAGGACCCTGAGTTTCTGGAGATGCTGTGATGCTTTATGGTAATGGGCTCTCTTCCTGAGGATGTCGACCTTGCAGTGATAGGCGCAGGGGTCGGAGGATACATAGCTGCGATAAGGGCAGCGCAGCTCGGTCTCAGCGTCTCGCTTGTCGAGAAGAACAAGCTAGGAGGGCACTGCCTTAATTACGCGTGCATACCCTCCAAGACGCTCATACACATAGCGGATACGTTCTACAGCATAAAGCACTCGGAGAATTTCGGGATAAAGGCTGACAACGCCACCCTAGATGCGCAGAAGATGTACGACTGGAGGATGGGCGTATCGAAGAAGCTTGAGGACGGGGTAGGATTCCTGTGCAAGTCCAACGGGGTAGAGGTTGTAAAGGCCGAAGCGACATTCCTCTCTTCAAACACGCTCCAGCTCACCAACGGAACGTCGCTTGTTTTCAAGAAAGCCATAATCGCGACAGGCTCAACCCCGACAACAGTCACCGGTTTCGAATTCGGCGGCAACGTCATAGACTACAAGGATGCGCTTATGCTCAACAAGATCCCAGGCAGCATGGCGATAATAGGCGCAGGATACGTATCTGTCGAGATTGGAACGTTATATGCAAAGATGGGCACAAAGGTATCGATAATAGCAAGATCAGACGTGCTTTCAAAGTTCGACCGTGATGCGGTAAGCCTCGTGAAGAAGAGGATGGAGGACCTTGGCATAAAGATATACACGGGGGCAAAGCCCGTATCGCATTCCGGCAACTCACTCACTCTTGACAACGGCCAGACAGTCGATGCCGAGATTATAGTTGTCGCAATAGGGCTCGTGCCTTTCACGCAGGGCCTCGGCCTTGGCAATACGGAAGTATCGACGGATGACAAAGGCTTCGTAAGGGTCGACGGCACATTGCAGACAACAGATCCGAACATACTTGCAGTGGGAGACGTGATAGGCGAGCCCATGCTCGCGCACAAGGCCATGAGGCAGGGAGTCGTGGCTGCCGAGGTAGCGGCTGGCAAGAAATCAGGATACGACAACACCGTTGTCCCTGCAGTGATATTCTCAGATCCCGAAATAGCAATTGCCGGAAAAATTGAAGGGGAAGGGATAAGCGTCAAGAAATTCCCCCTCTCCGCGCTTGGCAGGGCGATAGCGCTGAACAAGACGGCAGGCTTCGTCAAGATCGCATACGACTCCAACAACATCGTCAAGGGAGTCGAGATTGTTTCAGATGATGCGAATGCGATGATCGCAGAGGCTGTAGTCGCGATAGAGATGGGTGCGACTCTCGAGGACATAGCGGACTCGATACACCCGCACCCTACCTTCTCAGAAGCAGTGCAGGAAGCTGCGGAGGCTGCACTGGGAAGATCCATACACTTCTTTTACGGCAAGAGCGGAAAGCAGGCGTAACCAATGAAAATAACTATAATGTCGAACAAGGACTATCCTGAGGCAAGGAAGCTCAAAAGCAGCTTCGATGTCTCTGCAAAAGGGGAGATATGCGTAGCCATAGGCGGCGACGGGACATTTGTCAGTGCGGCAAAGAGTTTTGACGGACCCATACTTCCAATCAGAAGCGGCGAGAAGGGAAGCATCGGCTATTACTCGGACCTCTGCCTTGGCGACATCGACTTCGTGATAGAGAATCTCAAGAAAAGGAGGTTCAGCATAGAAAAACTGGAGAACAAGATAGAGGTCCTATACAAAGGGAAGATACATACGGCTGTGAACGAGGCGCTGCTGCACAACATAGACAACGAGGTGAGCTTCAAGATATACGAGATAAGCAAGGGCAAGCGCTACGAGATATACCCATACGTGATGAGCGGCGACGGCGCCCTTGTCACGGGCGTCATAGGTTCCACCGCATACAACAAGTCCGCGGGAGGGCCGATCATACTAAGCCCCCACGTCGTGTGCCTAACATTTCTCAATGTCGACGGGCCCTACAAGAACCCCATAATCATAGACGCCACAAAGGAGCTCGAGATAGAGATATCGAAATACTCCGGAATATTAAGGAGCGATGGCACTGAAATAGGAAAGCTGCACAAGGGGGGCAGTTTCAGAGTAAGGCTATCAAAGAAGGAGCTCAACATTGTCAGGTTCAGGCAAAGGCGCGAGAAGCTTGCAGACAAGCTGGAGCGCGTAATAGTCAGCAGGATGGTGAAGTAAGATGAAGATACTGAACGCAAACCCGCCGTACAATCTCTTCGGGATCGAGAATCCTGATTACAAGAAGGCAAAGGTAGCAGTGCTTCCGATACCATACGATGCCGCAACGACGTACAGGGGAGGGGCAAGGGACGGTCCGCACGCGATAATAGATGCGAGCAGGAACATAGAGCTGTTCAGCGAGGAGCTGGGCGGGGACGCCAGCACTATCGGAATATACACGCTCGATGAAATGATGCCTGACCTAAGCGGCCCTGAAGGCATGGCAAACCAGATACAGAAAGAAGTATCGATACTTCTCGACGACGGCAAGGTCCCGCTGCTCCTGGGAGGGGACCATTCGATAGCCATAGGCTCCGTCAGGGCGGTCGCGAAGAAGCACAAGGACTTCACTGTGCTCCATTTCGATGCGCACAGTGATTCAAGGGTTGAGTACATGAACAGCAAGTACTGCCACGCCTGCATAATGGCCAGGGCAAGAGAGGTATGCGACAGCTGCTACAGCATAGGAGTCAGGAGCACCGACGAGGACGGCTTCAAGAGATGCAAGGACAGCACGATATACCGAAAGGACATGTACAAGATGGGCATAGACGGCGTCGTGAAGGACCTGCTAAAGAAGACCAAAGGCAGGGTCTACATCACAATAGACGTAGACGTATTGGATCCTAGCGAAATGCCGAGCACAGGAACGCCGGAACCCGACGGTCTATCCTTCTACGAGCTGAAGTCGATACTCAAGGGAGTGCTTGAAAAGAGGGAGCTGATAGGTATGGACATAAGTGAGCTCAGCCCAATAGGCGACATCGTCGCACCCAACTACCTTGTCGCAAAGCTGCTGTACCTCTCGCTTGGCTTTGCCTTCCTGAACAAGAAATAGGAATCATCATGGAATTCATAGAAGAGCTAAGGAGCTTGAAGGAACAGGTCAAGTTTGATAAGAGAATAGAGAATGTTCAAGACTTCGACAACATGGTCATAGCAGGCATGGGCGGCTCAGGCATATGTGGCAAGATATTCCAGGAGCTGTATTCAAAGAAGCCCGTCATAACCCTGGACGATTACCACACGCCCGAATTCGTATCAGATAACACCCTCTTCATAGGCATCAGCTATTCGGGGAACACTGAGGAAACCATAAGCGCGATAAACGAAGCCAAGTCAAAGGGAGCCCGAATTATAACCATAAGCGCTGGAGGTGCGCTAGAAAAGATGGGGTACGAACACATAAGCATACCGCTAGGCCTCCAGCCACGCTCAGCGGGGGGCTACATGCTCGTGCCCCTGCTAAACAGCTTCGGCATGATGGATGAGGGCATTATAGAGCGAACATACGCATTGCTTGACGAGCTAGACAGGGAAAACAGCAGATGCATGGCTCATGCAAAGCGCATAGCTACCGGGAAGAAGATACCTGTGATATTCGGTGCCAGTCCTTATAGGAATGTGGCTATGAAATGGAAAAACCAATTCAATGAAAACGCAAAGGTGATTGCATATGCAAACAGTTTTCCAGAACTGAACCACAACGATACCATGGCCCTTGCCCAGACCTACAGGAAGAAGAACCTCTACTTCTTCGCCTTCGGAAGCGACTACGAAAGGATAGAGCAGAGAATACAGGTAACAAAGGAGATAACGGATACAAATTTCAGGATAATAAAACCAAAGGGCAAGAGCACAGTGGAGAAGCTTTTCTACCTAATCCATTACGGCGACTATATCTCATACCATCTCGCCGGGATACGTGGAATAAACCCAACTGACGTCAGCATAATAGAGGAACTGAAAAGGAGGCTGCATTAAGATAACAACATCATTTTCTATATTTATAATGGCATACAGCTTCACTAAACCTCCCCCCGAAGTTCTTGGAGATGTAGTCATGTATACTATCATCTCCCTCTGTCTGGCATGCCCTGACGATGATCCCATAATCATCTTCTGAGATAAGTACTTCAATAATATTCCTCAGCCTTAACAGTTTCTCTACAACATCATTGATGTTGCTGTTGACGGTAGGCTTGATGAAGAAGAACCTGTACCGGTTCGCCTTCTTCACAGTAACCATATTGTTTTTTCCCTTCATTTTTCCACCCCATTACTTTACTGTTTATCGCAGGTCTGAATATGCCAGAGGAAGTCCGCTGGTATTTCATATGTCTTATTGCAGTTGAAGCAAGCATAATGCGTATGGGTTGGGGCCATACGCCTGGATGTGGCTGTGGGTAATGGTAGCAACTTAGAAAGAGCAATTATTTGGGTCCGAATAGTCATTTCCATCCAACCAATCCATCTACTCATATGACGTAACTGGTTTTTATATAGTTAGTATTTTGTGCAATTTATTTGATAAAATTTGACACTTTGTAAATAACAATTTACAACTTACTCCATGTAAACCTCCTGTAATTATTGTTAATATCGAGATTCCTAAATGGATAGACTCCTTTTACAATGCCTATTATTTTCGCAGACTTTAGATGTACACGCTCTTCATTAAATATTCTTTTATGCGCTTTGATGCCATCGCTTATCGCCACAGATTCACTATCGAACAAGGCGACCCCTAAGAACCTGTAACTGCCGCTCATGGGAGCAAGGAGCTGGAAAGTATTTAGTAGTGGAATTTCATCATCATACTGCTTATAGTATTCCATCATCTGCATGGATCTAAGACGAGACGTTTTATTGAAATGGTAGTTCGTAGCGTAAGCTAAAATATAATTTAAAGGTGGTCTACCCAATGATATAGTAAATCTTTTAATAAAGCCATTTTTGAAAAGCGTGTACATCCTATAATGAATTGTTGTCCTGCTGATGTTTAACTTGGATGCCATTTCGCTGATTCCAATTCTACTGTCGGTATTCAAAAGCGTTATAATTTCCTTGTCCTTGCTGCTCACGTTCTTGGCCATTGAACTAAGCGTCGTTGAATTTATTGGCAGATATCCAAAATTCGTTAACATAAGTTGGCTAGGATATATCTCCACACCATAGTCTGCAAGTTTCCCTGGAAGAAGGCTTTCCCAAACTATATAGTCCATTGGATCAGCAGCAAGTGCATGGATTATTAGGTCGAAATCCCCTTTACATAGAAAAGCACAATTGACAAACTCATCCTTAGCAAATAACCCCATCAATTCTTCTAACTTTGGTTTCTTTTCAAGTTTTATGATTAGCAAATGCCTCTGCGTTATTCCTAGCTTATCCTCGTCGACTTCTAAGCCGAATTTAACTTGATATCTCTCTATCGTATCGTTAAGTATCTTTGAAGCAGTTATCCGTGAACACTTTAGCTTTTTCGCTAAATCAGTTATAGAAATCCTGGAATCAACGCTCAATTCTCTCAATATACTGCGCGTTTTGAATCCGTATATGGTCATGATGTAATTATCATGCAAAGACTATTATACATTTTGACAAATCAGAGCAAATTTTCTAGAATATCTGTATATTATTTATAAACAACAGAAGGAATGAAGATTTATGTTGCAGAGGCACCAAGGGTACTTATTCATAACTCTAGCAGTGATAGAACTATCTCTTCTTCCCATTCTCTCATCTGTTGGAGCATCTAATATAGGCACCATACCCCTACTCTTTCTAACCTTCCTAACTGCCTCTGTGGTGTCATTTGCTATTTTATGTATTAAAAAAAGGACAAGCGTCCTATTCAAAATTATATCAGATAAAAAAGCCTTGACAATTATAATCATTGCAGGATTGCTTAACTATGCTATATCACAGGTCTTTCTAACATTAGGTGTTTTGGGCGCCGGTCCCATAGTTACAAGTTTAATCCTGAAGCTTTGGCCCATATTCATGGCACTAATGCTGCCGTTTGCTTTGAAAAATAGGGTAAAAAAGAGCCAATTTCTGGCTTTGGCGCTGGGCTTTATCGGAATCTATGTATTGTCTACACAAGGAACGTTATCTTTATCAGGCAACCTACATGCAACCGTTTTCATTCTGTTTATAATAATATCAACTTTAGCTACAGCTGTATCCAACATCATGATACGGGCGCACAATTACGACATGTACGTACAGATATTCCTTTTCAACCTAGCATCTTTTGCGCTGTTCTCCATTCTATTGGAATTTGGGAATAGCACTGCGCCGTTTGCTGGCATCAATACCTATGGAATCCTCTCATTCCTATTCTTAGGCGGGGTTACCTACAGCATTGGAGCTTTCATGTTCTTTTACGCTCTCAAGGTCTTGAACCCGCTTTTTGCAGGCAGTGCAACCTATGCAACTCCGCTTCTGACCATATTGTTCTCAACAGTGCTTTTGGGCGCACAGCTGCACAGCTACTACTTCTATGCCCTTCTATTCATATTCCTAGCCCTCTTTATACAACAGCGGCAAGCAAACAAAGCCCCGAGATACATTCCAGGTAGGAGATATGAAGGGCCTTCTGTGTTGTTTGATGTTACCGGTGTTTTCATAGCTAACAGGAGCAATACGGTATCTAATCACATCCAAGGAAAGGGAAGAGCCTTGGCTGCTGTAGTAGATAAGGAATGGTACGCAAATGTAGATGTTAAGCTGTTAAAAGATGCAAATGTCCTAATATTTACAAATGATAATCTGCATCCAGACATATCAAACGAGGAAATAGAGTTCATGAACGGTATATTGATGCCAAAGAACAATGAACTAATAATGGTGGGAATTGGAGAACCGGAGGCTATTGAGGATGCATTTAATCGAGTATATTATTCTGCCGAGACTTAATACCTAAATAACGAATAAAGATAGCATTATGGCAAAGCCCATCAAAGCTCCTTCGTCGTCTTGTCAACCGGCTTCTTGTCGTACTTGAAGACCGCTTCCTTTACCGCTCTAAGGGATAGCGTTGCGCAGTGCATCCTCACAGGCCCTGGGTCTATGCCTATCACCTGCAGCAATCCAGTCTTTCCCATGCTCTCCAATTCCGCTACGCTCTTGCCCTTGATTGATTCCGTGAGCATGCTTGCGCTGCCCATGGATATGACGCAGCCGGATCCCTCGAACTTCACGTCGCTGACCTTCCCGTCCTCTATCTTGAGATACACGGTTATCTTGTCGCCGCATGATATGTTCTCCTCATGCATTTCCGCGTCGGCCCCCTCCAGCTTCCCCTTGTTGTGGGGATGCTCGTAGCTGTAGAGCAACTCCTCTGCGTACATGTCCAAGTCCATAGCGTCACACCTCGATTCCGATTCTTGCCGCAAACGGCCTGGCAATGTCATTTATCCTTTTCCTGATGGAATAAAGGGCATAGCCTGCGATCAAGCCTATCGTGACGCCTGCAATCACATCGGTAAGATAATGCGCTCCCAGATACACCCTGCCGAAAAGGATGACTATCAGCCATACGATGTACAGGATCCTTACGTACTTGTAATTGTTAACGAAAAAGTACAAGCCGGTAAGCGTTGTCGCATGATTTGAGGGGAAGGAGTAGCTGCCTTCGCATCCCACCACGTTTATCCATGAAAGATCAGGGTTTAAGCAGGGCCTCGGTTCCTTCACTATGAACTTGATTATGTCTGTCAGCACGTATAGCGCAACAGCAGCAGCCAGGAAGGGGAAGGCGTCCTTCCTGTTCCTGAAGAATATGTATATGAACAACAGCGGCACTGCTATGTAAAAGCTGTCAGCCAGCGCAGACATGGCCTGGTTGAGCTGCGGACTTGCCAGCGCCTGCACAGCCCTGAAGGCCCACGTATTGATAGAGATAGGGTCCATAAAGATTCCAGAATCGCTATTTTATATTAACTCCATGTTTATAAAATCATAGCGGGAAAACCCACCTCTGAATGAGCTGGGATGGAAGCGAATGCGACAGCAAAAAGCTATATAAATGTCAAGCGCACGATAACTATGGTCATCGTGAAAACGGCATATAAATACAGGGCATATCCTTCAAAGGAGCAGAAGTCCATCCTTAACTGTCAGATGCTGCTCTCAAAGGAACTCTACAACCTTCTTCTTCAGAAGGCACAACAACACTTTAAGGACACAGGAAAGACCTTCACCAAATACGGTATGATTAAGTGGACTACAGAGTTCAAGAAAGAAAATCCAGAATACAATGAAGTCTATTCACAGGTATTGCAGAACGTCCCTGACAGGATTTCAAAGGCGTATAAAAACTTCTTCAGAAGAGTAAAGGAAAAGCGCGACGGAAAGAAACAGAAGGTCGGATTCCCTCGCTTCAAATCGTTCGTTGCATCACTTACATACCCACAATCAGGATTCAAGATTGAGAAGAAGAGGATCGACCTTTCAAAGATAGGAAGGGTAAACTTCGTGAACCACCGGGATATCGAAGGAAAAGTAAAGACACTCTCAATAAAGAAGACCAAATCAGGAGAATGGTATATCACTATTACAGTTGAGAAGAAGGGCACGCTCCCATTCGCAAACGGAAAAGAAGCCATAGGAATAGACTTGGGAATCAAGAACTACGCCACTCTTTCAGACGGCTCAGTCCTTCATAACAAATACATCTCAAAGCCCGAAAGAAACAGATTAAAGAGATTGCAAAAATCAATATCCAGAAAGGCAAAAGGTTCAAGGAGTAGGTATAAGGCAAAACAGAGATTTGCAAGATATTCAGAGCACATCTCACGAATCAGGGAAGACCATCTCCACAAACTCTCATACAATCTTGTCCGCTCATACTCATTCATTGCATACGAGGAACTCAAAATCGCAAACATGGTGAGGAATCACCGTCTTGCAAAGTCCATCAGCGAATCCTCATGGGGAAACTTCGTCCAATTGCTGCGCTACAAGGCTGAAAGCGCTGGTTGTGTGGCAGTAGGAGTGAACCCCCAGAATACATCAAAGATGTGCAGTGGATGCGGAAACATTCAGGAAATGCCTCTATCGGAAAGGACATACAATTGCATTAAATGCAGTATGTCGATAGACAGAGACCTGAATGCTTCAAAGAACATACTGAAACTTGGATTGAATTCAACTACCGAAGGACATTCGGGAAGTCACGCCTCTGGAGACAATGTAAGACCTTCGCACATGAAGGCAGTCGTCAATGAATCAGGAACTACACTTGGCGTTTCACGATGACCAATCTAAAAACGCCATTGGAAGCCAACGGCCTTCAGTCGTTGGAGGATGTCACTAAAAATATGGATTACGTGATCTTGGATACCAGCTCCATAATCTTCTCATTGTCCAACAAGAGAGACATACTCATGTCGATAAGGGACCGCTTCCCAAACAGCCGCATACTGGTATCGGACGGTGTACTGGGTGAGCTAAAAAAGCTTTCCTCAGGAAGGTCGAGATACGCCAAATATGCCGCTGTAGCAATATCTTTATTAAATAGATATGACAATGTTAAAGTAGCAAAAAATAGCTCTTACGTGGATAAGTGGATCATCAGAGAAGCTAGTAAGCTAGGGGCTGTTGTTTGCTCGAATGATATTAAGCTTAAAAGAGCCCTCAAGGCAGCGGGCATAAGCACCATAAGCGTATCGAGGGACGGCTCTCTGAGGTAACTCAATTTTCATGCTCAAGGCATTTGGTGAATATTTGCACTACGTACACACAATAGAAGACACTATAAGCATACCTCCAAGGTACTTCGGAAAGGACATAAACAAGACCGCAGAGGAGATACTGAGGCTCAAGTACGAGAGGACCCTGGACAAGGACACGGGAGTCATAATCGCAGTCTTCAACGTAAGGGACGTCAGCGACGGACGCTTGATGCCCGGAGATCCGTCGACGCACCACAGCGTCACCTTCGATGCGCTCACGTTCAGCCTCGAGATAGAGGAGGTTGTAGTCGGCGAGGTGTCTGAGCTGGCCGAATTCGGCTGCTTCGTAAGGCTCGGACCGATAGACGGCCTCGTGCACCTCTCTCAGATAACCAGCGATTTCATAACGTTCGACAGGAAGTCCGGGACATTCACATCAAAGAACACGAAGAGAAGCTTGAAGAAGGGCGACACCGTGTACGCAAAGGTGTCATCGATAAGCATGAAATCGAACCTCAAGGACACCAAGATAGCGCTTACGATGAGGCCTGACGGCCTTGGAAGGCCCGAATGGCTCAAGGAGCCAAAACCAAGGGAAGGAGGCGCAAGGCCTCGTCAGAGGAGAAGGTGAACGAATGGAATCCGCATGCAGGAATGACAAGCTGATAATATCCCAAGGTAACGTCTGCCCGATATGCGGCTCCACAAACCTCACTACGAAATGGAGCGGACACGTCGTGATACTCAACGTGGAGAAGTCGGAGATAGCAAAGAAGCTTGGCATAAAGGTGAACGGCACCTACGCCATGAACATAAACGATTAGGCTCTCCTTATTTTTGCTTCACGTATCCTTCGTCTACAGTTATCTTCTCAATGTTCGGGAGATACTGGAATGCGGCCCTTACAAAAGCTGATTTGTTAACGAAATAGTCAGCGTTCTTCTCCACTTTGTCGCCAAACGATATTTTGGCTGCGCCACTTGAAACTGAAACGCTGTCAGGCTTGAGTCCGTATGCCTCTGCGAGCGCCGCGACCTTCTTCTCCTCGCTTTCAACCTTCTCGACAACCTTAACATCATACACGAGCTTCTCGCCTGCAAGCGGATGGTTAGCGTCTACCACTACTCTGCCTCCGTTGACGCTCTTCACAATTGCGACAACGCCATCAAGGTCTACCTGCAAGCCCGGCTCCGGATTTATGTCCCTCTTCCTGAAGTCCGAGAGGTGCATGACCGTGACAAGATCATCCCTTCTCTCTCCGAAAGCCTCATCAGGGGCAACCTCTATCTTCTTTGAATCATTGACATTCATCTTCCTCAGCTCCTTCTCGACCCCCTTTATCACGCTCTCCTTTCCTACTATGACAAGCTGCGGAGCGTACCTTGAGTCCTTGTTGTATATGCCAGCATCCTTTGCAGCCTTCTCATCAGTTGTGTACACAACAGCGCTGTCAGACAGCCTCTTTGCGGTATAGTCTATGCGTACAAAATCCCCGTCGTTGAACGTCATCTAATCACTCTTAAATAAGCAACCAACTATATAAAGTTCAAGCATATAAAGATAATGGGTAGATGAAAAATATGGAGAGAAAGAAGCTGTTCCAGGTGCTCGTAACGCTGTTCATAGCGATAATATTCATAACATCGTACTTCTCGCTGACCAACTACAATAGCAGCTCGCGCAACAAGACAACAAGCGTACCGCCTACGATCTTCGCTAGCGGCATACTCAACGCTTCTGTTGCGGGATACGGCAACATCCTATCAATAGCAGTATCCTGCAAAAACGACACTAACAGCACGATAAACGACTTCAGCACTGTGCTTTCCGACCTTGAGGCCAACAATTCGGTGTCCACCTATTATTCCGTGGGAAACAGGATAACCGTTGACCTTGGAAACTTCAATGCCTCAGCCCTCTACAGCTACCTTTCGCAAAGGGCGAGCCAAGCCCAGCTAAACTGCAGCAGGTTCTCGGGCTCCGCTGTGCTCCTGCTGCCATCTGCCATGAAGGCGCAGGTGCAGACCTCCACGTACAACGTATACATACCCGACTCTGACAGGAGGTATCCTCTGCCCGTCACGCTGCCGCTCAACGCTGCAAACGGCATAAAGGTAAAGGTCTCAACCCTGATAACCGTGAACGGCACGGTATACGGGAACCTCAGTGTTGTAAGGGTCTAGATGGTTTTATGGCTTCTGGTAAGTCCGTAAAGGACAACATATTCAAGTTCGCGCTGAAGAACGCGCTCGATTACGGCAAAGCGATTGATGGTGCTGTCATAAGCAAGGCGATAGCGGCATACCCCTCGCTGAAGTCCGACATGAAGGGCCTGGTTGCCGAGGTCAGGAGAGCCGTATCCGAGGTAAACGCAATGGGCGCCACAGAACTGGAGAAGGCGTTTGCGAGATATGCTGACGAGTTCGAAGCAATCGAGGTCAAGAAGGCGATAGATTCAGCAAAGCACAGGTTCTTCATAGAGGGAGTCGAGGAAGGCAAATTCGTCACAAGGTTCCCTCCGGAACCTGGTGGTTACATGCACATAGGCCATGCAAAGCCGGTGTTCATAGAGGAGGAGCTAAAAAGGCTGTACAACGGCAAGTCGATGCTCTATTTCGACGATACAAACCCCGACAACGAAAGGCAGGAATTCGTCGACGCCTTTCACGACGATCTCAAGTGGCTAGGAGCCGGGTTCGACGGGGAGTACTACGCAAGCGACAACCTGCCCAAATTCTACGGATACGCGGAGGTCGCAATAAAGAAGAAGAAGGCGTACGTCTGCACGTGCGAGGCCGAAAAGATAAACAAGGGCAGGGCAGCGGGCGTCTCGTGCGGGCACAAGAAGCAGAGCGTAAAGAAGAACCAGGAGCTTTGGCAGGAGATGCTCAACAACAAGTTCGACGACAACGAAGCGATACTGCGCCTCAACTCGGACATGAAGTCCTTGAATACCACGCTGAGGGATCCCACGCTCTTCAGGATAAAGAAGGTTCCTCATTACAGGCAAGGGACCAAGTACTGGGTATGGCCCACATACGACTTCTGCACGCCCATCATGGATTCGATCAACGGGATAACGGACGTGCTGCGCAGCAAGGAGTACGAAATGAGAGATGAGCTTTATTTCATCGTGCTCGACATACTGGAGCTTAGGAAGCCAAGGATAACCAGCTTCTCAAGGCTGGAGATCTCAGGCAACGCCACCTCCAAAAGGACCGTGCGTCGGATGATAGCCGAAAAGCAGGTAAGCGGCTGGGACGATCCAAGGCTGGTCACGATAAGGGCCCTGAGGAGGAGGGGCGTGAGGCCCGATGCCATCAGGCAGTTCGCGCTTAGCTTCGGCATGGGAAAGGCAGAGAGCAGCGTTTCAATAGAGATGCTGCTCAACATCAACAGGAAGCTCGTGGACAAGGATGCGAAAAGGCTCTTCTTCGTGGTGGAGCCTGTTGAGGTAGGCATAGGAAATATACCGAAAGGGCTTGAGCACGTGAGGATAGACCTTCATCCTTCTGGAGATCTGGGCCATAGGGAATATGACATCGAAAACACGGTATACATCGCCAAGGAGGATGCCAGGGCCCTGAAGAAAGGAGACACCGTGAGGCTCAAGGGCGCATTCAGTATAAAGATGGGCGTCAAGAATGGCGCAAAACTCAGCGCAACGTTCACAGACGAGAAAAAGGAGGGCATGCCAACGATCCAATGGGTATCAAGGGGCAACTACTCGGAAGGAAAGCTGCTTATGATAAACGACCTCCTGAGCGGAGAGGAGTTCAACAAGGATAGCATGTACACAATCAACGGATACGTCGAAATGCACGCGGGCAGGCTTGCAGAAGGAGACATCGTCCAGTTCGAAAGGATAGGCACTTTCAAGTTCGACAGCAAGAAGGACATGTCATTCATATCGCTCTAGGTCGAAGCCAGGAGCCCCCTGATCGCTTCTGCTATGTCCTCCGACACATCGACAAGTTCGGCATTCCTGTACGGAATCGTGTTCATGCCTATAAGCCACGCAACCCTGCTCTCATTTATCCTCTGGTAGGCGCCATCCAGCATAAGCATGTGCACTGCAGCTGCGCCAACGCTCTTTGCGCCGTTGTCCAAAGAGAACCTCGCAGAGGCTGCTATGGTGCCTCCTCCGCTTATCATGTCATCCACAATCACAATATCCTTGCCCCTGAAACCCCCATCGATCAGGCTCTTTATGGTCAGTTCGCCCGTGCCGTAGTCCCTCTCCTTCTCGAGGCTCGCGTGGCCGCATCCGAGGGACTTTGCAACAGCCTCTGCAAATTCAGTGCCGCCCTTGTCAGGCGAGAGTATGAACGGATCTGCGCACTTTGTCTTGATAGCCTTCGCCATGGACCTGACAGGCTCTACTATCGCCATCCTGCCCTTGAACCCGCTCAAAGGCTCGGACTTGTGCGGGCGCACAGTCACAAGCGCGTCAGTGCCTACAGCATTAAGCAGCTTCACTACCGTCTCTATACTTATCCCCTCCCCTTCAAGGAACCTCTTATTCTGCCTTGCATATGCAAGATACGGCACCACGGCTATGACTCTCGCCGCTCCCAGGCCCTTGATATCGTCTATCGCGAATAGAAGTTCAAGGAGATGCGTCTCCTGCGGATTGTACAAAGACTGCACTATGACTACATCCTGCCCCTTCACATCAGTGCCGATCCTTATCTTGAACTCGCCGTCTGGAAAGTCCTTCTTCTCCAGCTTGGCAAGCTTTGCGCCGAGTATCGCAGCAAGCCTTTCGTCGATGCTGTTGCTCGCAGTCCCCCCTACTATCAGCATGTTCACAACTCACTCAAAGATATATAAAACCACCAACATAAATAATATTGGGGATAGGAATGGAAATCGGATCGCTAAACTGGATAGGGCACGCGAGCTTCCTGATAAGGGACTTGGGGAAGAACATCTACATAGACCCGTTCATGCTAAACGGGGTTGAGGACAAGGCCGACATCATATTCATAACGCATCCCCACTTCGACCACCTGAACCAGGACGACCTGAAAAAGATAACCACGCCAGACACGACTGTCATAGTGCCAAAAAGCTGCGCAAAGGAGATCAAGAAAGGCGAGGTGTTCCCGGTAGAGCCGAACAGGGACTACGGGGTCGATGGCATAAAGTTCAGGACGCTTCCCGCATACAACATAGTGAGCGATAGGCTCGACAAGCACCCAGTCGCGAACGGTTGGGTGGGCTATGTGCTGGAGATAAGCGGCACCACCATCTACCATACCGGCGATACCGATTTCATACCCGAAATGAACGGGCTGGAGGTCGACATAGCCCTGCTTCCGATGAGCGGTACCTATACCATGGACGTCAATGAGGCTATAGATGCGGCGCACGCGATCAAGGCCGGCAAGTTCATACCGATGCACTACAAGGCGGTGCTCGGCGAGGAGAACTCGAAGCTTGCAGAGCAGCTGTTCAAGAAGAGGGTGAAGAACAGCCTTCTTCTCAAGGAGATAATACCCGCGAAATACTCATTCCAATGATGCGGCAAGCTGCTTCGCAACATCAAGTATGCTCTCTGGAGGCAGCTTGAAGACACGCTCTTCCTTCAGCCCTATCCTGCTGACTACGTCGGCAAGCCTATCCCTGCCAACGCCTAGCGCAGACGAGGAATCGAATATGGCGTTCTTGACAAGCTTCTTCTTATGCTGCATTATGAGGCCTAGCATCCTCATCTCCTTCTCGGTTATGTCGGTTTTCTTTGGCTGCATGTAGATGACGGCAGAATCGACCTTCGGTATGGGCCTGAAGGATCCCTTCTTGACGCCCATTATCTTTACAATCCTGAACAGCAGCGACGAGACCACGCTGAGCTTGGAGTAGCTTCTTGTATCCGGTTTCGCGAGCATGTGCTCGACGAACTCCTTCTGCAGGCAGAGCACGGCCTCAAGCCTGTTCTGCGCCAGCCATTCCACTACGCTGCTCGAGAGATAGTAAGGTATGTTAGCGATCACGATATCCACGTCCCTGATTCTTTTCTCCTCCCTCACGTCCATAAAGTCAGCCCTCACGAGCTCGAGGTTCTCGGCCTTGAGCCTGCCCTCCAGCAGCCTGCAGAACCTCTCATCCTTCTCGATTGCTATGACCCTGCTTGCGCTCTTGCAGAGCTCCTCGGTAAGTATGCCATGGCCCGGGCCTATCTCGAGCACGGTCTTGCCGCTCGCGTGCGCCGCCTCCGCAACCGCGATATCCCTGTTGACCAGGAACACCTGGCCCAGCCTCTTCTTAGCGTGCAGCACCTCCATAAAAATCGTTATCGTAATAATAACGATTGGATTAGCTTAATAACCTTTAACCTAATTTATTTGTTATATGCAACAGATGAAGCAGCAGTCTGCCATAGAGTTCCTGACCATATATGGTTTCATGTTCGTGATAATAGGAGTCACGATAACGATCATAGCGTTCATAGCGTATACCACAAACGGGTACATACCACAGCAGTGCAGCGGCCTTACAGGGCTAAACTGTGAATTCGTCATATACTATTCGAACTCGCTGCAGGCCAACGCGATAATGACGTTCTCCATGACGAACGCACAGAGCGTGCCCATCAACATAACCAACATGACCGTGAGCATAAAGAACCTCAGCTTCAACGGCGCATGCACCCCTGGCTTCCTCAACCCGGGCGCAAGGACCGTCTGCACAGTGCAGGGACCGTACGTTCCGGCCCTGGGCAGCCAGGTGCAGGGCTCCTACATAATAAGGGCCAAGTACTGCAATTCCGCAATCTCGCAGCTGAACCAGACAGCGTGCACGTATGAAAAGGTATCGTACGTGGGCACGTTCACCACAACAGCGAGCAAGCTGAGCACCACGACCACGACATCGCTTTCAACCACCTCCACAACAATAATGTGACCGGGCGCATATCCACTATTTCGATATGCAGACGATGTTCTTGAAGTTCGAAAGCTGTATGCCCGCGTCATCCTCGGAATTGAATATCTCTATCCTTATGCCGTGCCTGTCCGCGCTGTCGAGCACCCTCTTCGCGTTTTCATCGTTTATTATGCTGTCGTTCACGAGTATTGCGCTCGCATTGCCCTCGTTTACCATCATTTCGACGCTCTCCATCCCAGAATGCGCCCTTCCTGCCCTGAGCTCCATGATGAACCTGTTAAGGTACTCGAACTCCCTTCTCACGTGCTCGTTTGCGAGCAGCTTTGCGACCACTTCGCCCTGCATCACCTCCCTTATCCCCGACCTTTCAGCGTCGCTAGACGGTGCGTAGACGACCCTCTTGTTCACCTCGATGTGCTTGGACTCTATGTACTTCTTGACATCGTCCTTCATGAAACCTGGCCCGGCTATCACGATTATGTCGACCCCCATGCTGTTCACCAGCTTTATCACCTCGTCGAAGTACTTGTCGCGCGCCTTCGCATAGTCCTTCTCGCTCAGCCTCTTGCTCAGATGGCTGTAAATCTCGCTTATAATGTCTATCCCGTAGCCTTTCACGTATGAGAAGAGCGCCTTCTCGTCGTCCAGGACAACGATGCCCAGCTGCGGCTTCTTCGAGTCCGCGACGGCCTGCTTCAGCCTCTTGATCACGTAATCCTTCCATTCCTTCTTCTGTATGTCAACTATGTCTCCTGGCCCTATGTTCACAGTGTGGTAGCTACCCATGTTTATGAATTCCTCAGGGTGCCCTCCGAGTATCTTGCCTGTGAACCTTACCCTCGAAGCGTTCTTGTCTATCTCAGATTTCTCCACAAGTATCCTTACTGTTATGTCCTTCTGCTCGCCGACATCCTTCTCATGGCCCCTGAACCTCCTCGTGCTCTTCGCCTCTATGGTATCGCCTTTCGATATCACGATTGCGAGAAGGTAGAGGTCGTCGAAACTGTGCGGCTCCACCTTGAGGCTGCTAGTTACTGGATTAAACCTGATTATCCTCATTAATATCAATTCCATATCTCTTAAGCAATATTAAAAGCCCCTTTGCATCAGAGAAATACGAATGGTTTGATGCTTTTCTTAGCCTGTTCATGATCGCGAGTCCTATGCCCTCGTCTTCAAACGACTCTGCCACAGCAAAATCCACGTTCAACGAATCCAGCCTTATCAGCGCGTCGAAAAGGCGCGCCGCTATCCCTTTCATATCGCTCTTTTCTCCCAGGATCATGCCGTTCTTTTTGCTGATTGGAAGGGACCTGCATAAATCGCCGGTGCCGATGAATGCGTACCTGGATTTAGAACTTCCCATGACCCGTGCAAGCTTTCTCCTGCTCCCCGTATATAGGAACAGCGGCGTCCTGGGCGCATAATGCCTGTACTTCATGCCAGGGCTCGTTGCAGCCGCTGCGCCATCGGCTCCCCTTGTAACCGCATTCACTCTCGCCTTCCTGCCGAACGCAACCTCGATGTCATGCGTTGTGAAAACCCCAGGCCTGAGTATCGTGAAGTTGCGGAGGTCGAGCACTGTAGATTCAAGCCCGAACTTGCTCTGCTCCGAGTTGATTATGATGTCCACCCTGCCGTCAAAGTACTTCAGTGCATGCCTGAAGGCTGTAGAAGAGGGCATCTTCGACGGGTTTGCGCTCGGAGCGGCTACCGGCACACCAGCGCGCCTTATCATCTCCAGCGCAACCCTGTTGTCAGGCATCCTTATCGCTACGGTGTCCAATCCCGCGGTTACCACCTTGGGTACCTTGTCCTTTGATTTCACGATAACGGTTAGCGGCGCGGGCCATATCCTCTTCAAAATCTCCCTGTATCTGCTCGGTATAACGCCTATCTCCTCTGTCATCTTCATGCTTGACACATGAACTATCAAAGGATTGTCGCGCTGCCTCCCTTTTACCGAGAAAATCCTTCTGCACGCCTTCGCATCGAGCGCATTGGCTCCTATCCCATAAACTGTCTCTGTAGGAAAGACCACTATCCCGCCATTCCTTATCGCAGCTGCTGCCCTCTCAACATTCCTTTTCTCCGGCCTGTCCGCATTAATCCTGATTATCCTTGTCTTCATGGGTTCACAGAACCAGGACGGCTATTTTTTCTTGAACAAAGTGTCATTGACTGCAACCGCAGCGATCTCAGAAGGGTTCAGTATGGTCGCCTTGGCGCCAGCAAGGTTCTTCAGGTGCCTCTCGGTCTCCTTGTTCGGGGCTATGACCACCATCCTCACTCCGCGCGCCAGCTCCCTGACGACCATGACCGTGTACACGGTCTTGGAGCTGTCCCTATTGTCGATAATCACTCCGTCCGCCTTGTGGAGGTTGAAGACCCTCATGTCGGATTCTGAGGTGGAGTCTGCTACAAAGGCCTTGACGCCAGACTCTCTCAGGCGGTCTACAATGGTCTTGTCAGAACTAACCACTATGAACTTTGCGCCAATCTCCCTCAGTCTCTCGACAAGCGCCAGGTTAATCGTATTCGAGCCTACAAGCACTATGTGCTTGTTAAGCATCCTCTTGTCGAATGCAGACATCCTCCCCGTAAGGGCCTCTATCCTTTCGTTTAAGATATCACCAGCTAGCAGCACGATCGTGCTAAGAAAGGTAGTAACACCCGTAATTATTAATACTATTACAAAGACCTTGGCCTCTCCGCTAACAGGGTATATGTCCCCGTATCCGAGGGTCGATATGGTTATCACTGTGAAATAGAGCGAATTGAGCAGGTTGCCTATGGGCTGGTTGAAGCCGTTGTGGTTGCCGATGTAGTATGTGCCCAGCGTGCCGAACAAGAGCACCGCTAGGAATGTGCCCAGATACATAAGCACGGTGGCTTTTGACGCCATGACCCTCACTCACATATGCCAATGCGAAATAATTAAGCTTTTGTACGCAGCCTCCTCCTCTGCCTCAAGCAGTTCATCCTCTCCATAATCGAGGATATCTCAGGCGAAAAGGCCTTGAGAAATCCTCTAAGAGGAGCTGCGAGCGGCTCTGCCTTATACCCTATAAAAAATGGTCTATCCTCTCTATGTCCTTCTCGCTCAGTCTGAAGTCCGACGAGCCTGCATTCTCCACAGCATGCTCAACGCTCGCTGCTTTAGGTATCGCTACGACTCCATCCTTGCAGAGCAGCCAGTTGAGCGCGACCTGCGAAACCGTCTTTCCGTATCCTCTGCCCGTTTCCCTCAGCAGCCTATTGAGCTTTGCATGCCTCTCATCGAACAGCTTGCCCATGGCCAGTGGACTGTAGGCTATCACGGTCACCTTCTCCCTCTGGCAGAAATCAAGCAAGCCATCCTCCACATCCCTTACCAGCACGCTGTATTCCACCTGGTTCGACACTATCTCGTTCCTCTTCAGCGCATCCTGTGCGGCCTTCATCTCATCCACAGAGAAGTTGCTCACCCCTATGTGCCTTATCTTCCCGTCTTCCACAAGCTTCTCCATCGCCTTCATGGTATCCTTTATCTGCACCCTCGGATTTGGCCAATGCAGCTGGTACAGGTCGATGGTCCTGATTCCGAGGTTCCTTAGGCTGCTGTCGCATGATTTTATTACGTCATCATAGGCAAAATGGTTGGGAGATACCTTTGTAGCCACGAATATGCCGGACTCCCCGCTTATCGCCCTGCCAACGATATCCTCAGTGTGGTACATCTCAGCGGTGTCCACGAACCTCATCCCGTTCTTGAAGCCCTCCTTCATGGCCAGTATCTCCAGCTCGACATTCTGCCCGAGCTTCCACGTGCCCATGCCAAGCTCAGGTATCTGTTCTCCTGTCTTCCCCAGCTCCTTTTTCCTCATGATTCTTATCTTTATGGCTGGATATATAATATTTATACGGCAAATTCGGTTTGGCGCGTTTTCATGGATTACGATAAGGACTTCGAAAGCCTATCAGTTCAGACAAGGCACGGAAGGATAAACATCATGCATCATAAGGGTGCCGGAGCGCCGCTGTTCTTCCTTCACGGCTTCGCAGCATCGACCAGGACATGGAAAAGGCTTGTGGGCTATCTGGACAGCAGCCTCGACATCTATCTCATGGACATGCTCGGGCACGGGAAGTCTGAGGATCCTGAAGCGGACTATTCGGTAAGGACCCAGCTGTCAGTGCTGACAGATGTCCTCGAGATACTGAAAATAGGAAAGCCGATACTCTTCGGGCATTCTTACGGTGGTTGGCTCGCCGCGCTTTACGCCGAAAGGTCAGGGAACCTGAAGGCGTTGGTACTCGAGGACTCTGCAGGCCTTGAGGAGTTCTCAAAGGAGATGCATACGGACCAGCCCAAATACAAGGCGGAGATGTTCAAGCAGGCGATGCTCCTCAACAGGAAGGAGCACGTGATAAGGAGCGCCCTCGCTTCAAACGATGACGGCGAGCACCTCACAGACAAGAACCTCGAGAGCATCAAGGTCCCCACTCTCATCATCTGGGTGGAGAACGACACGACTGTCATGACAAAATACGCGAGAATATTCAACGAGCACATAAAGGGCAGCGTACTGAGGCTCGTCCCTGACGGGCAGCACACGCCGCACTACACGCATCCGGAAATGGTCGCGAAGATGCTCGCCGAATTCCTGGTCGATATAAATGGAAATAATGGGAGTGGTTAACGTAACTCCCGATTCCTTCTACGCAGGGTCCTCTGCAATGGGAGAAAAGGCCGTCAGGATGGCATTGAGGATGCTTGATGAAGGCGCCGACATCATAGACATAGGAGGGCAGAGCACCAGGCCGGGCAGCAGCCAGGTAAGCGCGGAAAAGGAGCTAAGGAGGATAGCTCCCGTTGTCAGGAGGCTGTCCAAGACCTGCAGCAGGATTTCAATCGACACGTACAACTATCATGTGGCAAGGTTCGCTGCAGACCATGGGATCGCGATGATAAACGACATCACCGGCATGCGGCAGCAAAGCATGCGCACGCTTGTTGCAGAAAGGAAGCTGGAATGCGTGATAATGCATATGCAGGGGGAGCCCAAAACGATGCAGGCCTCTCCGCATTACGATAACGTTGTAAATGACGTCAAGAGGTTCCTTGCAGGAAGGATAAGGCTGTGCGAGGATGACGGAATTGCAAAAAGAAGGATAATAATAGACCCCGGAATAGGCTTCGGGAAGACGGCAAGGCACAACCTGCAGATACTGAAGGGCATCGGGAGCTTCAAGAGCCTAGGCAAGCGCATACTCATAGGCGCTAGCAGGAAGAGTTTCATCGGCAGGATAAACGGCACAGAAAAAGAACCGCTCCCTGCAGAAGAAAGGCTGGAGGGGAGCCTTGCGATAGCTTCATACTGTGCGCTCAATGGCGTGGACATGCTGAGGGTCCACGACGTGAAGGAGACGATCCGCGCAATCGAGGTCATAGATGCGCTTGAGAGGTCATGATGCAATGCACGTTGCGTACATAGGCATAGGTTCAAATGTCGGCGACAGGCTCCAGAATATAAGCAGGGCCATATCCGAGATGTCCAAAAGGTCCAGGGTGTTGGCGATATCGAGGGTCTACGAAACAAAACCCATGTACGTGCTAAGGCAGCCAAGGTTCCTGAATGCTGCAGTAAAGATAAGGACTAGCATGCCTGCAGCCAAGCTGCTCAGGTCGCTCCATTCCATAGAGGGCAGGCTCGGCAGGACAAGGAAGATGGAGAAGAGGTTCGGTCCAAGGACGATCGATCTGGACATACTGCTGTTCGACAGCTCAAAGCTTAATTCAAGGAATCTTGTGATTCCCCATCCGCGCATGCACGAAAGGGCATTCGTGCTCGTGCCCCTGTTCGAAATATGCAGGACCAAGACCATCAGGGCGATGCTGAAGAAACTGCCCATAAAGGACGTGAAAGGCGTCAAGCCTTTTGCTAGGGCGTAGCGCCTCTTCTCGAGTAGACTACGTGCTGGAAGCCGGGGAAGTCATCGTTCCTCTCAACAACCCATTCCTTCTCGTCAAAGTCCGGGAACAGCACGCTGCCTTCGAAGCTGGACTTCATGTACGAGACATACATCTTGTCAGAGCGGCCGATCGCCTGCCTGTATACCTCCGCACCCCCGATTACAAACGCGTCGTTCCCGCCTCCAACAGCCTTGAATGCGTCTTCGATGCTCCTGCATACCTCTACCCCTTCAATTTCCGCAGTCCTTGACATGACGATGTTGCGCCTTCCTGGAAGCGCCTTTCCTATGGACTCAAACGTCTTCCTGCCCATGATGACTGTTTTGCCTTTCGTGAGCCTCATGAAAAGTTTCCGCTCCCCTCCGTCCTTCCAAGGGATCGCGCCACCATGCCCTATGACCCTGCCCCTCGTCATGGCCACGACTATCGCAATCATTCCACCGCCTATCCCCTGACCTTTTCTGCCAAATGCTTGATTAGCAACTCCGCAACGTCTATCTTTGTCGCTTGCCTGAAGCCCTGCCACGACATCGTCGGGTTCGCCTCGAGTATGCTGTAGCCGTCTTTGCCCTCCGCTATGTCTATCCCAGCATAGTCAAGCTTCAGGACCTCTGCTGCCTTTACGGCTATCTCGGCCATCTCGCCATTTGTCTTGACCGCAATCGGAATTGCGCCCTGCGCAACGTTGCTCTTCCAGTCCTTCCCCTTCCTGAATTCGGTGCCGGCTACCTGTCCTCCTATCACCACGACCCTGTAATCGCCCATGCCCTTCTTCTCTATGTACTCCTGCATGTAGAGCGGCTTGCTCAGGTTGGTGAAGTAGCTGAAGATGTGCATTGCAACGTCAGGATCATTGACGCGGAAGACCCCGAAGCCCATGGCCCCCCTCAAGGGCTTTATGACGACCTCACCCATGTCCTGCACGGCCTTGTACGCCACGTACATGTCTTCTGAGAGAAAGGTACGGGGCACTGGCAAGCCGTTCTTTGCAAGCAGCGTGAGCGATGCCAGCTTGTCGCTCGCCATCAGCCAGCTTACCGCGTTGTTCATTACGTATATGCCGGTTTCCTCTATGGCCCTCACCGACCACACCCTGCTGCTGAACTGCTCGAAGTCCTTGACTATGCCAAGGTGCCTGAGTATTGCTCCGTCAGCCTCGATCTCCTCGAACTCGTTCCGCGACACTATCTGCGTCAGGCGTATCTTCCCGCTCTTTATATCGATGCCCAGCTTGTCTATGAATATGCTGCTGATATCGTGCCCCATCGCCTTGGCTGCGCTTTCCAAGTCTGCAAGATCCTGCCTGTTGTACTCGATCTCATGCGGTCTTATCAGCCCTATCCTCAAAGGAATCCCCAAATTAGATGCTCATTCAGGTATAAAAACACGACACAGTACCAAAACAAAACACAACCAATATCACGTTGTAGAGAATTTTTATATACCCAGATAGCCAATCCTTCATCATGTCTGTGGCAGTCACGGCCTCGAAAAGCATAATGCTTAATGCCGAGAGCGTGGCTGTTACGAACAGGAAGGCAGCGATGGGAAGGTCGCCGCTCAAGGCGCAGCTGCCCACTATAAGGCGCATAGGCGCGCAGCTGTCTGAAAAGAGCATAGAGCACGTATTCGTGGGCGGTTCAGCGATAGGCTATTCCCTGCCTGTGCCAAAGGCGTACCTGAGCAGGAGATGGGCAAGCAACCTCATAGAGGTGGAGGCGCATGCGCGCGACATCCCTGCTGTAACGGCATTGCTGAGGAAGGATTCCTGGAAGGAGCTGAACCCAAGGGACTTCTTCTCTGTCACATACTCATGCAACGGAAGGCTCATTACAAACTGCACAATAGACAGCGAGCTGCTATTCACCAAGCCTGTGGACGGAAGGGAGCTGTACTTTGCCGTAATGTCCATGCCAGGCGTATTCTACAGCACGAACGGCAACGGTCCGATAACGCTTGTGCTCCAGGAAAAGATGACCACGGATTCGGGAATGGTGACAGACAAGCTGATAAGGGGCAACAGGAACGACGTGCGCGACGTCACGAACATAGGCACTGTAGCGGACCTGAGGCAGTACCTCTCCTCTGATGACGCTGTTGCCGCGTTCAGGGATTACATGAAAAGGGAGTACAGGGCATGCCCTCCATACGGGGTCACGAAGGTCATAAAGGAGATGGAGGCCGTGCATGCCAAAAAGCCGACCGAGGTGCTTGGCATGAACCTTATAGCGATGAATCTTCTCAGGAAGGACCTAAAGGCTATGCGCTGAGCCTTCTCTTGCCGCTTTCCATCCTCTCGCTGCCATGGTGGTGTGCGTCTCTCCTGAACATGGTGAATATCCTCCTCCTGCTGTCGTCTACATCCCTGACATGGGCCCTTATCCTTGCCAGCGTCTCGTCGAGGGAGCTCTTGAACCCGCGATTGTGGAACCTTAGCCTTATCCCGTCGTTCTCGTATCTTGGGACTACATGTATGTGGAGATGCCCTACCTCCTGGCCAGCCGCCCTGCCGCTCGCTGATGTTATGTTGAGCCCATCTGCGCCAAGCGAGTCCTTGAGCAGTTCCGACACATCCTTTACAAGGCCCTGCACAGCCAGGTACTCCTCCTTCGGCATCTCGTCCATCGTAGCGTAATGCCTCTTTGGTATGACGAGGGTGTGGCCCTCGCTTATCGGGTGCACATCGAGGAACGCGAGCGCCGAACCGCTTTGGGCTACCATCCTGTAATCGGCATCCCCTCTCACTATCTTGCAGAATATGCAGTTGTCGACCTCTCTGCTCGTCATGTCTATTCCTATAAGATTTTGCATCCTCAGTAGCATTCTAGCTTATCCGGTCTTCAACGCGCCCACCAGCGCCTCCGAACCAGGTTATAGGATAGCCCTTTGCCAGATATAAATTACTATGCCTGCACAAAACGCTGTTTATAAAGCTCAACCGCGCAGCGAGAACTCAAGGCTCTCAAGGAACCTGTCGCGGCTCAGCCTTTCATAATCATGCCTGTGCACGTCAGCCATGTTCCTCCCGCTGCCTACAATGGAATAGGGGTATTCAAGGCACGAAGCGTCTTCGTGGGAGAGCGCGAGCCCCTCCTTGGCTATTCCGAGCATCTCCTTTGCAACTTCCTTGATGTCCTCTCCCATGTACTCTGCGCGCAAGCCGTTCCTCAAGGCATCCATCCTCGCATTCTTCCTGTCCTCGACCCCATAGCCCTTCGCAAGCCCCTCTGCCTTCTCGATGTTCGCCACAAGGCCTTTCACTATGGCAACCAGCGATATTATGGAGTCCACGTTCTGCTGCGAGTCAACTATCCTCAGCTCTACGGTCTTCTCCCTGGCTCTAACGTTCCACCGTATGGAGCCCAGGTGCGTGTACACGTCCTCGAGCGCCGGCGTGAGCACCTTGTTCTCCTTAGCGTATATGCTGTATGCTCTAGTCGAGCCGTTCTCTATGAAGCGCTTCAGCGTTCCCGGCTGGTCCTGGTATACCAGATAATCGTCTCCCCTCGTAGTCACATACGACGGCAGGTCTATGCTCTTCATCAGCACGTCTTCAAGGTCCGTGAAAAGCGGCGGGATCCCAACAATTGTAGGGTACTTGCCGTACTGCTGGTCCCAGTTGTACTCCCTCCTGCTCGACATGCCGCTGTCCCTGCCCTTGTATATCGGCGAATTCGCGTATATGGCAGCTATCACAGGCACGTACGCTGCGAGCATGTTCATCACGCGTGCCACCTCCTCCTTGCCGACCTCAACGTGCACGTGCACTGCAGCTGTTATGGTATGCAGGTAAAGGTTCTTCCCCAGCATCGGCTCGAAAGCCTTGTACCTAGGATCCTCCATCAGCTGCCTTTCGTCGGGAAGCGCATACGGATGCAGCCCGGTCCCCAGCTTCATCACGTTCAAAGGCTCCACAGCGTCGAATATCGCCCTGGCATTCTCCACAAGGTGGGCTTTCATGACGCTGAGCCTGTCGGAGGGAACATCTGCTAGCTCTATTATGCTCTTCCCGAGCTCCTTGCCTATGGTTGCCGTGTTGCCGTTGATGCCCTTCTTGAGCCTGTGCGCGTCAACAGCCTCCCAGCCCTCACCGTAATTCGCTATTCCGCAGACCACCTTCTTCCTCGTCTCTATGTCTATCGGCTCCCCTGTCCTCCTGTCAACGAACAGCCACTCGACCTCCACCCCGTACCTTCTTGTAGGCTCGGTGATGGCACTTGCCCTCCTTGCAATGTTCGCGTCGAAGCCCCTCTCATATCCTCTCATCAGCTCCGCTACGGTTCTCCGGGTCTTTTGATCATGAACAATATTTTTAGAAACCATTCTCTCATCATTGTTTTTTCATAAGGACGGCGGGAAATTCAGCAGCCCTTAAGCGCTAAACTCCCAGAAGCTGAAGAAAAAGCCGAACGCAGAGCTAGAAGCAGAAGAATGACCG
>JAGWGW010000033.1 GCA_028867135.1 Microcaldota archaeon
GGTGATACTAAGCTGAGGATTCTGATTACCGGCGCAAAGGGAACTGTGGGCAGGCACGTGACCAAGAAGCTGACAGAGCAGGGGCATGAGGTCACGGGCCTGGAACGGTTCGACCTTGTGGATAACGACGAGTATGTGAAGTGCGACATAGTATATCCTGAAGAGGTGAACAGGGCCTATGCGGATGTGAAGCCTGATTTGACGATTCACATGGCTGCGGAAGTCGGAAGGCTCAACTGCGAACTATTTCCTGAGAGGGTGCTGAGAGCCAACGTCATGGGGACGCTCAACATTGCCAAAGCCTGCATAGAGAACGGTTCAAAGCTCATCAACTTCAGCACTTCGGAAGTCTATGGAGAGGCCTTCGACTATTCGGAGGTGCAAGAAGATTTCATGCTGAATGCCTTGGGTCAGACTAACATCTATGCGATTAGCAAGGTCACGGGTGAGGCCATAGCCAAGCACTATTCGCACAACTACGGATTGAAGGCCCTTACGGTCAGGCCGATAATGCTCTATGGAGAAGGAGAGAGACCCAATAAGTATAGGAGCGCATTGACGAACTTTGTCGGGCAAGCCTTGAAGAACCAACCCCTGACGGTGCATAAAGGGACTCTGAGAGCATGGTGTCACTATGATGATTTCACCGATGGGCTGTCCTTGTTGCTCGACGGAGATATGATAGCTTACGAGGCGTTCAATATCGGCACAGAAGAATACTGCCCGACTGAGGATCTTGCTAGAATGGTCTGCCAAGTAGTGGGAGCTCCTGAATCGTTAATCAATTTGGTTGACCCTCCTGAGCACTTCTTATCCCCTATCAAGCGTGTGTCGCTAGAGAAGATCAAGGCCCTAGGCTATAGCCCGAAGATAACACTCAAAGAAGGAATCAAGCGCGTGGTGAAATGGCAAAGAGACAAGTTGCTTGGGTAAAAGAACGCTGGTTCGACCTCCGCAATGGCTATGCTTCCTATTTCTCTATCGTGCTGGCCTTCGTCAATTTCATCCTGATTATCTCGGTCAAGTTCCCTGGGTTTGACATCCTGCTGCTGGCCGTCTTGGTGGGGGGCTCGGTCGCGGCTGCTGCTACGGGAGTAGGATATCTCCA
>JAGWGW010000015.1 GCA_028867135.1 Microcaldota archaeon
CCTTACGGAGTAGGACAGGCAACGAACCTGGCTAACGTAACAATTGGCAAGGTCAATGCGACCTGCACTGGAGGCTCTGGAGCATCGTCAAGCTGCACTGTAACTGGATTGGCAAACCTGACTGCAACACCTTCGGTGACGCAGGCAGTAGTCCCAGTGTCATTGAACACTGCGACAACGCCTCTGGTAGTGCTTGACAGCAATGCGAACCAGGCTGCAACGTTGGTCCTCGTAGGAAGCAAGTATGTAAACTCAGTGTCTGCACAGCTCTTTGCGCAGAACCCATCGCTCGACTCGAGCTTTGGAACAAGCTCTGTAGTTGAGCAGGCCTTCGGAGGCAACAGGATACTGGTGGCAGGATACACTGCAAACCAGACTGTCCAGGCAGGCAACGAGTTCATACAGGCACTCTTGGCAGCTGCAAGCAAGTAAAGCGAGACTTTAGTTTAATTTCGCGAAGCCGTTTTGGCTTCGCATCTCTTTCTTTTTGTTTTTCCGGTCTTTTAGCGTAAGCTCCATTTCCCGTCTTCAAATACCCAAAGAATGTGGAAAGTATTTAAAGCTTTAATAGCCATCAATAACAAGAGGTCTATGAACAGCAGGAGCAGCATAACCGCACTCATAGCCATACTGGTCCTTGCGAACCTCTCGTTCGCGTACGATGCAAGCTCCGTCACTGCGCTGCTGCGCAGCTACAACATCACAAGCAACACCATAAGCTCGCTGAAGGCCTACAATACAACGTACAATGGCATGCAGTACGTGCTCCTATACAAGAGCGGCCAGCCCCAGTTCCTGGTCAATGCCACAGGAACCTACTCTTTCGTGCTCAATTCAAGCAGGGTAGCGGCGATAATAACAGGCTACATAACTGCAAATTCGCTCCAGAGCATCAACGCGAGCAAGCTGAATGCGCAGATGCACAAATACGAGAACTCATCATCAGGGCCATTGACCAGATGCCTATACGAGGTAGGAATACCGGAAAGCGGGCAGACATGCACGCTGGCCAACTACTGCGCCTCATGCAACTTCGTTCCAATATGCAAGAAGGCGCTTACGCAGACAGGTGGCGCATCAGGGCCCATGGGCACGGGCGTAATCCAGCTGGAAGCGGAATCATCGAACCTGACCGCTGCGTTCTCAACCTTCTATTCAGCCACGTCAACGATAAACGCATCAAACGCCAACCAGCAGATAGTCAGCATAAAGGGCTCGTTCTCCACAGTCTCGTCCGTAAGCACGACAATGTCGCAGAACCCGCTATTTCCGCCTCCTGCAACAGCGGACTACAGCCAATGCCAAGGATTCGGCTCTTCGACCTCTAATACGGTCACAGCAGGGCCATGGTACTGCAATTCCGTAGGTTTCTGCGAGTTCCTGACATACAACAGCACCCTTCTCACGCTCATGCAGACCGAGATAAGCTCCATAAGCAGCCTGCCGCTTACAACAGCCCAGATAAACAAGATTGCCGTGAACATATCCAACAACGAGAACACGTATGTCGCGCCACTGCTCAACGCGCAGAAGCAGGCGCAGCTCAACGCATTGCTAAACACCACGCTTGCAAACTATTCGATTGTGGTCAGCGGCTCAGCGTCGCTGCTTACGCACGTCAGCAACTCCATGATCTCAAGCGCGCTGGCTGCGCTTACCGCGAACTACAACAGCACCGTGGACAACTACATCGACGTCAACCTCACCGCTGCAAACAAGACCCTTGGAACGCAGATGCGGAACCTGACAAGGCTGTACAAGAGCGCAAACTCGACGTACAGCGGTATAGCGGGCCTCGCGGACAACAACACGGCCCTGTTGATCGAGGCGCAGATAGCGAACCCGAACAACCAGGATCCTAAGGTAAGCTCGCTGAGCTTCCAGCAGGCGCAGCTGAACCTGCAGGTCAACGGCAAGATATCGAACCTTACATACGCAAAGGCAGCGCTGCTCAGCATAAACGCAAACGCGAAGTCTATACTATCCACGTCGTTCGGAAACCCGCTTGTAGGCTTCACGAGGGCTGTCGACATGCCTGCCGTCATGGCAATAGAAGGCCCTTCACAGGCGAGCTACGCAAGCAAGCTCTCGTCCGTTCCGCTGTATGCAACCCTTGTATCGCTTGCGATAGGCATAGCGATCCTGGCGCTGCTTGCCGTGCTGTACGTGAACCTCAACAGGAGCAGGAGGATAAGGATTGACAGCAGGTCGAGCAGGAACTGGACCATGCTATTCGCTTTTGTCCTCGTAATAGTGCTCATATACGTCTTTGCCACGCACGCACTCGCATCTTCAGCGAACTCGTCCGCTCCGCTAAGCTCTTTCAAGAGCTCGGTTGCGAGCTCAAATAGCGTACTAATAGCGGTCAACGGAACGCAGACAAGCGCAATGTCAGGCTGCGTCACAAAGATATCCAACGCGCTAAAGGGCATGAACAAGACTGTAAGCGTAGCATACCTGTCAGGTGA
Source organism: Microcaldota archaeon (assembly GCA_028867135.1). Taxonomy (GTDB): domain Archaea; phylum Micrarchaeota; class Micrarchaeia; order Micrarchaeales; family CABMGC01; genus JAGWGW01. The sequence goes on from JAGWGW010000015.1 coordinate 2,469, forward strand.
CAAATGCACGATAAGCAGCGGCATACAGACAACGGACAGCTGCCTCAACTCATATGCATCGAAGAACAAGCCGATAATAATGATGCAGAGCGCCAACACCTCCTCGGTCAGCATATACTCGTTCTACGGGACCACGCTAAAGCTCAAGGGGGATGACAGCTTCATGAACTACTGCGTGGCCGTGGCATTCCTCAAGTGATGCAAAATGGCCGAGAAGGACCCAAGGAAGAAGGATGACGACAAGAAGGCCGCGTTCAAGTACCCTGCGGCCCTCGTTGCCGTTGTTGCCGTAATCCTGATAGCAGCTGCTGTCTACCTTCTGTACAACTCCGCACCTGTGTCATTCTCGACCTTCAAGAGCAACTTCCAGAATGCGAACAGGGTCGCGATAACGGCTACGTACTACAACAACAGCCAGTATGCGGACGAAAGCCCGTGCATGAACAGCATAATACAGGTTGTGGCGCACACCAGGAAGGCAAGCACCATAGACTTCTTCTTCATAGACGCCTCGAACAACACCTGCACATATCCGGTAGGAACGGTGGGAGGGCAGATTACCGTCGGGACCTCAAATGCGTCCAGGTGCCTTGGCATAGCGCGCGGCGAGCCCGGGATATTCCTAAATTACAGCAGCGGCAGCGGCATAGTAGTTACCCCGTACAGGCTCTACGTGCACGGCAACTCAACCTACATGGCCAGCTGCCCTATTGCGATAGAGATGGCGTAACTGCTACGGATACAGCCTTCCCTGCGACATCCTCGAATCTTCTGTTTATCCCGACAACCTTCTTCCTTGTTATGTTCCAGTTGCGCTCCGCTTTGGTGAATTCGCCCAGCTTTATGAAATACCAGCCGCTTCCGTTCATCCTCCACGCTACATATGTTGGGAAGGCGGTGTTCCTCTCCCATTCAATAAGCTTCATGTACTGCTCAGGATCCAGCGCAAGGCTGCCCTTTTCCCAGGCTTTGCACTCAGTGGCTATGCAGTTGCCGTTCCTTATTGCGACTAAATCTGGGCTCAATGCGTTCACGCCCGATCCCGCGGATCTCAATACAGAATAGCCGTTCTCGTAGAACTTGTTCAGGAGCTCCCTCTCGGTCCTCGCTCCTTTGTTATAGTATCCCATCTGGTCACCAAATCTAATTCCTACAATAACATTATTAAGTTTTCTTACCAATCAATTATTGGCAGTAGTGCATTTAAGGTGTGGATATGGCATATCATACTTATTCCTGGAAATCAAGGGAATCCGAGCGCGAGCTCGGAAGCTGTGAATGCCACCTACGCTAACTAAGGCACTGCACCTTAATTAGTGAGAACAATGGCAAAATCATATCTGGAGATCGTGAAATATCTAGTCGAATCGAAGTTTACCATAGATGGGGTAGTGGACAAGCCCGACATAATAGGCGCAGTATTCGGGCAGACAGAGGGCCTTCTTGGCAACGACCTGGACCTTAGGGAGCTGCAGAAGAACGGAAAGATAGGAAGGATTGAGATAGAGGTATCGCAGGGCCAGAGCAAGACCTTCGGCAAGCTCTTCCTTCCGGCTTCATTGGACAGGATAGAAACATGCATACTTGCCGCTGCGATAGAGTCGGTCGACAGGGTCGGACCCTACGAGGCGCAGTTCAGCGTTGACAAGGTGGAGGATACAAGGTCCGAGAAAAGGAGGAAGATACTGCTCAGGGCCAAGGAGCTGCTCAAGAACCTGCTAAATACCGAGATACCTGACAGCAGGGAGATATCGGAGATGGTGCAGGCTGACGTAAGGGTTAGCGAGGTGGTCAACTACGGACCCGAGAACCTGCCTGCAGGCCCTGACATCGCGAAGAGCGACGAGGTCATAATAGTGGAGGGCAGGGCAGACGTGCTCAATCTTCTCAGGAACGACATAGCCAACGGGATAGCCGTTGGAGGGGCGACATCCAACATACCAAGGAGCATAATAACGCTCGCAAACGAGAAGGAATCTACGCTCTTCCTGGACGGGGACAGGGGAGGGGACATGATCCTGAGAGGCTTCATGAACGTCGCTGACATAGACTTCATAGCAAGGGCCCCTGACGGAAAGGAGGTGGAGGACCTTACCAGGAAGGAGATAATCAAGGCATTGAGGACAAGGATACCTGCGGACCAGTATCCCGGATTCAAGGCAGCGCAGCAGAGGCAGGCGGAGCAGAGGAGATACGCTCCTCCACCGCCTTCGCAGCCTGTAGCCAGCAGGCCGCTCCCAGCATCACATGCACCGCAGCCTCCGTCGCCTTCACAGCTGAAGCCAGCCCCTGAACCAAGGACTGCTACAGCGCAGCCATCGCAGGGGATAAGCGCAGTAGAGGACAACGTAGTGCCTAAGATAGAGCCTGATTACATACAGTCAGGGTCAGGAGGAAGCCCTGCAAAGGAGCCGCCCCTAAAGGCCATAGTATTCACGCAGCTTGGCACAGGGCTGGATGAGCTCTCAGGCACGCTCAGGAGCAGGCTCTACGACAACGCTGGCAATGTCATGAAGGAGATACCTATAAGGGATTTGCTTCCGGAGATGCAGGATACGAGCGGCGCATACGCAATAGTGCTCGACGGCGTCATAACCCAGAGGCTCGTGGAGCTAGCTGTCCAGAGGAACATAAAGGCAATCTACGGCATAAGGGCGAATCCGCTGACCAAAAGGCATGCTGATATAGTCCTTTACACGAAGGAGCAGGGAAAGATAGAATAAGCGCCCAGGCTCAAGGTTTGGCCGAATAATCGTCAAGCTTGGCCTTCAGCCTGCCGACCTCCTCCCTGTCCCTAACCATCGTAGCAAGCATGATAGCCATCTTATAGCCCCTTACCGCTTTTTTGGGGTTGGCCTTGCCTGCGTATCCTTCAGCATGGTTGTCGGCCCTGGTCGTGAGCTTGTCTATGCCTGAATACACAGCGCCTTCCCACTTCTCCCTGGCAAGCGACTTCACGCTGTCCACCTGCCTGATAAGATAGGCTTGCGCTTGCCTGTGTATGTTCATGCTCAACAGAATAAGCGTCTTCTGTGTGGTATTTAAAACTGAACGCCTTATGCGATGATTGTCTAACCCACGGCTATCCTATCGACAGCTCGCCCTCCCTGTTCGTTATCTCATTGTTTATGGAATCGATGAAATCCTGGAACTTTATGGCGTTCTTCTGCACGTTGTTCCTGTTCCTTACGGATACCGTCTTTGCCTCTGCCTCCTTCCTTCCTATGATTATCGTGTATGGTATCTCGTGCATCTTCGCATCCCTTATCTTGTATTCGAGGGTCTTGTCGCTGGTATCGAGTTCTGCCCTTATCCTATGCGCCTTCAGCCTGCCATACACCTCCTTCGCATAACCGGCCTGCTGTTCCGATATCGACACGACTGCAACCTGCACCGGCGCTATCCACGTAGGGAACTTGCCCTTGTAGTGCTCTATGAGTATCGCTATGAACCTTTCAAGCGATCCGTATATCACCCTGTGGACCACTATCGGCATATGCTCCTTGCCGTCCTCGCCGACATATGAAAGGCCGAACCTCTGCGGAAGCTGGTAATCGACCTGTATCGTGGCGCACTGCCATTCCCTACCCATCGAATCCTTGACCTGGAAGTCTATCTTGGGGCCGTAGAATGCGCCATCCTTCTCCTTTATCCCGTACTCAACGCTGTTCTTCTTCAGTGCATTCTTGAGGTGCTGTGTCGCCTCCTCCCAGAGCTTCTCATCGCCGAGATGATCATCGGGCATCGTGGAGAGCATGGCCTTGTAGGACAACCCGAACCTGCCGTAGAACTCGTTGACGAGCCTGATGAGGTTGGCTATCTCGTCCTCAAGCTGGGCCTCGGTCACAAATATATGCGCATCATCCTGGGTCATCTCCCTGACCCTGAACAGTCCAGTGAGCGCGCCGCTTATCTCGTTCCTGTACAGCTTGTCGAAGTCCGAAAGCCTTACCGGCAGCTCCCTGTAGCTCCACTTCCTCGACTTGTATATCATCATGACGCTGGGGCAGTTCATCGGCTTCAGCCCGAGCTGCTCGCCCGTGGACTCGAAGGTGAACATGTTGTCCCTGTAATGGTCTATATGGCCGCTGACATGCCATAATGCAAGGTTCGCTATCGCGGGGGTCACGACCTCCATGTACCCGTTCTCCTTCAGCTTCTCCCTTATGAAATAGACGAGCTCGTTGAAGATCAGGACGCCGTTGTTATGCCAGTACACCATCCCAGGGGATACCTCCTGCAGGCTGAAGAGATCGAGCCTTTCGCCTATAGTCCTGTGGTCCTCCTGGGGAAGCCCTGAGATGTCGCTCTTCCTCACTATCGAGGTGTTAACGCTGACAGGCTTCACCTTCTTGTATATCCTCTGCTCAGCTGATCCGCCGTAGCTCCTGGACTGCTCTGCGAGAGGGTGGCCTTTCATGTTCAGGCTGAGCTTCTTGGTCCAGCCGAAAGGCGCCTTCACAACCTCTACCCCAGGTATCTTCTGCTTGTACATGTGGTTGATTATGTGCATTGCTTCTCTTGGCGCGGCAAGGTTGTTGCTGATGTGGGCATAAGGGTACAGGACGAGCTTCTTCCGCTGCAGCTTCTTGAGGAATTCATCGGTATCCTTCATGGCCTTCTCCGCCATCTCCTCCGTATCCCCATTCTCCACGCTTATCAGCAGCACGAGAGCCGTATCTACGGAATTTTTCTTCTCCTTAATGTCCTCGTATATGCTTGCTTCAGGGGCTATGGCCTCATAGGTGATATTGTCCACGTCAAGCTGGAGTATCTTCATATTCCCACTCAAAAGACATAGGACTCTCTTTCCTCGATTATATAACTTTTTCGTATAGGACAAAGGCCGTCAGGCAACCCTCCTGAGCTCGCTGAAATTCGAGCTCCTGGCCATATCCGCATCCATGCCAAGCTCCTTGTACACAAATGCCCACCAGTCCGCCTGCCAGTCCATGTTCTTGCTCATCGGCACCGCAAAATCCTGGCCCCCATGCCCCACTCCCATCTGCGTAAGCATCAGCACCGGATTTCCAGACGAGCTGGCTTCCTGTATCTTCGCGACAAACTTCCTTCCATGCATGGGGTGCGCCCTTGTGTCGTTCTCGCCAGTTATGACAAGCAGCGAAGGGTACCTCTCGCCCATCCGTATGTTGTGGTAAGGCGAGTACTTGAGTATGAACTCCAGGTCTTCCGGATTCCTCGGATCCCCGTATTCCTTCTTTACGAGCGCGCCTATGTCGTACAGGTCAGACTTCCACATGTCTATGGCCGGCATCTCACAGACAACAGCCTTGAATAGGTCGGGCCTCTGCACCATTGCTGCTGCTACGAGCAGCCCTCCGTTGCTCCTGCCCCTTATCGCAAGCCTGTCGCTGCTTGTGTAGCCGTTCTCAATCAGCCATTCAGCGGCAGCAAGGAAGTCGTCGAAGGAGTTCTGCTTGTTCTTGTGCCTGCCTTCGTCATACCAGGTGCTGCCATACTCCCCTCCGCCGCGTATGTTAGCAACTGCGAATATCCCGCCGTCGTTGAGGAAAGGAACTATCCTTCTGTCGAACTTGGGCTCGCTGCTAAGCTGGAAACCGCCATAGCCGTACAGCAATGTGGGGTTCTTTCCGTCGAGCTCCACGCCCTTCCTGCCTACTATGAACATGGGCACTACCGTGCCGTCCTTGGACCTGTAGAATATCTGCTCCATCCTCAGGTTACCCGTATAGATGCTTGACCTGCCTTCGCTCATTCTTGCTAACTCGTATGTCCGCAGGTTTACCTTGTAGGACCTTGTCTGCTCCACGAACGAGCTCAAAGACAGGATCCCGTAGTCTGAGACCTGGTCTATCATAAGATCTGACACATGTCCCTTGAAAGGCAGCCTCACCTCATTAACGAACCTGCCCCCAAGAGTGTAGACGTCCATCTCAGAATGCACATCCTTAAGGTAGTTGACGATAAGCCTTCTCCTTTCAATAGACACCGAATCAATAACGTCGTCGCATTCCTTTATCACGGTTGTCCAGTTTCTCTCCGAAGGCCTGTGGATGTCGAATTTTATCACCCTGAAGTTTGGCGCCTCGTAATCCGTCAGCACATACGCTACGCCATCCCTTATGTCGATTATGTAAAATCCTGCCTCCTTGCCGGTTATCAATGCCCTCGGCTCATAGCTCCTGGATAGCCTTTTGTAGTATATGTCGTTGTCCACATTGTCGGAAACATTGATTATTAGATACCTTCTATCGGTATCCGAATCAACATAGCAGCTATACCCGGCTCCGAGCCCCTTCCCGAACACGCCAGTGTCATACCTCTGGTGGCTTTCCAATTCATGGAAATAGACGTGGTTGAACCTTCTCGGGTCCTTATGATTTGCGGGGTCGGGCCATTTTGAATAGAAGAAGCCCGTGCTGTCCCTCATCCATTGGATGCTGCCAAATGAGACATTCTCTATCCTGTCCCTGAGCACATAGCCGCCCTCCAGATCCACGATCCCTATTGTCGTGACATCGCTGCCTCCGCGGCTTATCGTGTAGGCGAGCATGGTGCCGTCGTCATTTGGGAAGTACGAATGCAGCGCCAATTCTCCCTTTCTTCCCAGCCTGTTGGAGTCGAACGCAACCTTGCTCTCACCGTCAATACCATCCCTATAGTAGAGGACATCGAACTCGTCACCAGGGTTGTGCCTCATCTGGAAGTATCGCTGCTTCCCCGATTGGAGCAAGAACTGCGCCGGATGCAGCACATGGGCGCGATCCATGTCCTCCAGCTCCTGCAGCCTGCTCCTGATGCTGCTCCTGGAGCCTATGCTGTCAAGGAATTCCCTAGAAATTGCATTCTGTTCAGCTATCCATCTCCTTACCCTCCAGCTCCTCGAGCTCTCAAGCCAAGAATAGGGATCGTTAATGCCCTTGTCACGCATGGCACTTGCTATCTCCCGCCTATGCCTCTCGCTATATGTTGCCCCGAGGTTGCCTGCTATCGCTATGCTCGACATCTACTGCCCCAAACACACTCTACAATGCACTTACATCAGCGTATAACAGGATATGGCATGAGGTTTGGTATAAAAAGGTTAGCTACAAAGCCGAAGCTTTATATATTTAATGTGCCATAATGTCATCACATTATAAGGTGGGCATATGACAAGGACGCAGGAAAGGAGGAAGTATACGACCATAACGATACCCAGCCCGTTATTCGACAACATAAAGAAGAAGATAGAGAACACGGGCTTCTCTTCGGTATCCGACTACGCAACTTTCGTGCTCAGGGAGACCGTTGCAGATCTAGTAATAGAGAAATCAGGAAAGAGGAACAGCAGGGACAGCGCAATAATGAATAAGCTGAAGGCCCTCGGCTATATGTGAACACCGTGATACCATGGCAATAGACATGACCAAGATAAGCGAAGCGCTCTGGAAGAATCCAAGCAACGCAAACTGGAAGAAGCTGAGTGCTGTGCTGCCTAAAAGCAGCATAAAGTACTACAAGGTGTTCTACGAGAAGGGAAAACTGTCGAAAACTGAAGACTTGAGGGATTCGTACATAGAACTTTACGATTCAAAGGAGAAGGTAGTGACAAAAGTGCCCGTATTCGAGAAGAAAGCAAAGGGCATAAGGGGAACGACGATCTACCTGATGGGCCTCCTGAACACGAACAAATAGGTGCGCAGATGATACAACAAGATTTGAAGGAACTAGAGGAACGCTCAATATACATAATAAGAGAAGCGACGACAAAGTTCGACAAGGTCGCGGCTCTCTGGAGCATGGGCAAGGACTCGACGACGATGCTTGCGCTCGCAAGGAAGGCATTTCTTGGGAAGGTGCCTTTCCCTGTAATCCACATAGATAATAATATTGATTTTCCAGAGACATACAAATTCAGGCAGGACCTTGCGAAGAAATGGAAGCTTGACTTGATAGTGGCTGAGAGCGAGATAAAGCCCGAAATGTCGGGATTCGCATGTTGCGGGGAGAACAAGACTGTCGCATTGAAGAAGGTCATGAAGGATTATGGATTCGATGCGCTTATCGTCTCGATAAGGAGGGACGAGCATGGGATAAGGGCAAAGGAGAGGTACATGAGCCCCAGAGACAAGGAGTTCAAGTGGAACTTCAAGGACCAGCCAGCTGAGATATGGGATGATTATTCGAGTAAGCTTGATGCAAAAGGCCATGTAAGAATACACCCATTGCTGGATTGGAATGAAGTTGATATCTGGAACTTCATAAAGAAAGAGAAAGTACCAATCAACCCATTATACTACTCACGGAACGGATTGAGGTACAGAAGCCTCGGATGCACTCATTGTACTATTCCGATAAGATCCAATGCAAAAACTATCGATGCGATAATAGGAGAGCTCGCAGTCACGAAGGTGGAGGAGAGGTCAGGCAGGGAACAGGATAAAGAGAAGGCCTATGTAATGCAGAAATTGAGGGCGCTGGGATATATGTAATAGAGTATATGATTATATACTTGAGTAAATGATAATATGCTGATTAATCGGATAACATTACTCGGCCACAAGGACCATGGCAAATCAACTCTCATAGGCAATCTTCTGATACAGACAGGAACTGCGAGCGAACAGAGGATAAACGATGCGAAGAAGACCAGTCAGAAGCTGGGAAGAAAGTTCGAGCCTGGATTCATACTGGACAGTTTCGAGGAGGAAAGGGAAGGTGGCCTCACGATTGACACTACAAGGGTGCAGATTAACTACAAGGACATAGGTTTCGAGTTCATCGACGTCCCTGGGCATGAGGAACTGATAAAGAACATGATGAGCGGTGCTTCGTATGCAAAGTTCGCTATACTGCTTGTTTCAGCGAAGAGTGATGAGGGAATAAGGCCGCAGACAAAGAGACACCTATTTCTTGCTAAGATGATGGGCATAAACAAGATAATAATAGCAGTAAACAAGATGGATTATGCAAATTACAGGAAGGACGTCTTTGACAATATGCGGAATGAGATAGAAACATTCCTCCACAAGATAGGTTTTGACAAGAAACAGGCATACTTCATACCAATATCTGCATACAATGCCGACAACCTTGTCAAGATATCGAAGAAGACGCCTTGGTACAAGGGTTCGACGCTGATGGATGCGATGAAAAATGCAGTGGTAGGGGAAGAGGAGGAGACGGACGGCAAACTCAGGATAATCGTGCAAGGCGTGCTTCCCAGCGGCAAGAAAACCATGACAACAGGTAAGATCATAAGCGGCACAATAAAGGCAGGCGAAAAGGTGTCAATAGTCCCTGCCAACATAACAGCCAAGACAAAAGAGATTTTCGTAAAGGGCAAGAAGCAGAAAGCAGCACGGAAAGGAGAGAATGTAGCACTTACATTCGATAAGGAGCCAAAGGGGAGCCTGAGAGGCTCAGTTATATACGGAGCAACTGTATCCGTAAGGCCGACAAAAAGGGTCAGTTCCATCATATTCTTTACAAAGAACGTAGTAAAGCCCATATCGATAAAAATCAACGGGAACGAGATAGCTTGCGACGAAGCGAAGATCAAAGATGTCATAGATACCGGAACTGGATCGAAGATGAAATCTAGCTATGACAAGACCTTGAATGCTGCAGATGTTGAGCTGAAGTTCAGCAAGGCGATTATCGCAGAGCCGTTTGAGATTTCTGCAGAACTTGGAAGATTTGTAGTATACCAAGGAAAGGAGTTCGTAGGCTTGGGCATAGTAAAAGGGTGCATAACTTGAAACGAATCCTAAACGCAGGTAGCGGCTCCGACACGTACGGCACGGACTTTGTGGACATAAACCCCAAAAGAAGGAGCGTAAAGAGATGCGATTTCAACACAGAACGCCTGCCGTACAAGGACAACACGTTCGACAAGGTGTATTCCAGAGAAGTAATCGCGCACCTTTATGCACCGATGCATTTCCTGAAGGAATGCTACAGGGTGCTGAAGCCAAACGGAGAGCTTTATCTTACTACGGATTCCGCGGGATTCTGGGGGACATTCGGGAAGGTGTACTTCGGCGGATATGACGACAGCAAGACATACGGCAAGAGCGACAGCGTATTCTACCTGCACACGACAAAGACGCTCGAGAACCTTCTAAAGAAGGCAGGTTTCAGGACCGTGGAAGTAAGCTATGAGATAATAAAACCTGTTGGAGAAGAGCCAAAGCCCATCTCGCACAGGATATTCATGCGCACTGTAGCGACCTTCAACAAAAGGCTCAAATCACACGTAGTTGCAAATGCATTTAAATGAACAATGGATAAGTCTTAGTAGTGAGGTGTTTGTTTGGATAAAGATGACATTAAGAAATATTTAAACGAGGGCGCAGCGGCCCGTACTGCCGTCGATATCGACATGATATTGGACCTCTCAACAAGAATAGGAAAGAATATGCTGGAAGGCAAAAAACTGATCCTTATGGGCAACGGGGGAAGTGCGGCAGATTCGCAGCATATAGCGGCTGAGTTTGTAGGAAAATTCCAAAAAGAACGAAGGCCTCTCATGGCCCTCGCGCTGAATACCAATACCTCTTCAGTAACAGCGATAGGCAACGACTATGGTTACGAAAAGGTATTCGAAAGGCAGGTAGAGGCATTTGCAAGAGAGGGCGACATAGTAATTGGCCTTAGCACGAGCGGGAATTCTGAAAATGTCGTAAGAGCCATAGAAGCAGCAAATAGGCTAGGGTGCATAACCGTAGGCATGACTGGAAAGTCTGGTGGAAAATTGGCTGAAAAGGCAAAATATGCGATAAAGGTGGATAGCAGCAAAACTTCAATCATACAAGAAGTCCACATAACAATAGGGCACATAATGTCAAATATAATCGAGGATATGATCTAAGGCCGATGATGTGGATATGATGTCCGAGCCAGATTTCAGGTTTGTAGTATCAAAGACCCCCTTGAGGATAACATTTACCGGCGGCGGTACTGACCTACCGCAATACTATCGCAAACATGGACCTGGGGCTATAGTCTCAGCCGCGATAAACAAGTACATCTTTGTAACTGTCAGCAAACATTTTCATAGGGACGAACTAAGGATAAGCTATTCAAAGACTGAAAATGCAATAAAGAACGTAGAAGATATAGAGCATCCCACGGTCAGAGAGGCCCTAAAGATGCTTGACATAAAGAGCGGTATACAGATAACCAGCATAACTGAGATACCTTCGCAGGGCACTGGCGTAGGGTCCAGCAGCACCTTCTTGGTAGGGTTGCTCAATGCACTTCACGGGTGGTTAGGGGAAACAATCTCACCAAAGCAGCTTGCAGAGGAGGCTGTGCATATAGAAAGGGAGGTCCTGAAGGAACCTGGCGGTAAACAAGACCAGTATATTGCGGCTTACGGGGGGATAAAACTTATGGAATTCAATAGTGACGATACCGTCTCAATAAAACCTGCACTTCTAGATTCCAAGCAAAAACTCGAGCTTAACCGTCATTTGCTATTATTGTACACGGGCAACCAGAGAGTCTCAACCTCCATACACGTCAAGCAGGAGAAGGAGGTTGAAAGCCACCTACAGGAATACGATAAGATGCGCAATCTTGCATACCAGACATATGATTCCCTGTCTTCAGGCAGATGGAACGACATAGGACGATTGCTAGATGAGAACTGGAGCCTGAAAAAGAACCTTGCAAGCGGCATAAGCACCAACGAAATAGACAGATGGTACGAAACTGCAAAGCGCGCAGGCGCAGTGGGAGGAAAGGTCATAGGTGCGGGCGGAGGAGGCTTCATGCTCTTCTTTGCAGATCCTGACAAGCACGATAAGATAAGGAAAGCGCTTCCTGGACTTCAGGAGGAGCCTTTCAGATTCGAGATGGAAGGGAGCAAGATAGTGCATACCGAAGCCTAAGATCGATGGTATTGATATGAGAATAGGGCTCATGGGTCTTGAGGACAACTTTGTCAGGAATACAGGCCTTGGCATACCCGTATACATGTACGAGCTCCTCAAGCACCTGAAGAAGATGCAGAAGAAGGAGGGCTTCAAGGTCGAGAAGATAGGATATGAAAGGAAATCAAACGAGCTCTCAGGATTCATGAACATGGTGCTCAAGAGCGCCACAGAGTATTACGGCGACTACGACATACTCCACAATCCAGACGTGAAGCCCATATTCCCGAGGAACAGGGGGAAGGCGATATATGTAAGCACAGGGCATGATTACCAGCCGTTGCTGCAGCCGGAGCTCGATGCCGATGTAAATACAACGCTTAAGAGCAGGGTAAAGCTGCTGCTCGAAATCAGGTACAGCCTGAGGCTCACCCTCAAGTCAGATTATATCCTGGCAAGGTCGACGTTGACAAGGGACGATGCTGTAAAGCTCGGGTTCGATCGGAAAAAGATATTCGTGGTGGGCGGCGCTGTAGACGACAGATACCGCAAACCGATAAGGAAGAAGGAGAACAGGAACTACATAGTCGGATACCTTGGAGCCTTCAGGACAAGGAAGAACGTCTCTTTCGCGATACGCGCTTTCAACAGGGTTAGCGACAGGAGCATAAAGTTCGACATGTGGGGCAAGCCCGTCTACGAATACGAGATGCTGAGGAAGCTTGCAGGCGGCAACAGGAACATACGCTTCAGGGGCTTTGCCCCGGAGGAGAGGATGGTCGAGATATACGACTCTTTCGATGCATTCGTCTTCCCGAGCCTCTACGAGGGACTCTGCCTGCCGATATTCGAGGCATATGCAAGAGGCTTGCCAGTCATAATATACAAACATGCGAAGATCCCAGAAGAGACGAGGAAGTACTGCTTCGAGGCAGAGGACGAGGAACACATGGCCGAGATAATAAAAGGTCTGAAGCTCGGCGGATACGACGAGCGGAGGAAGAAGAAGGCCATGAATTATGCAAGGAGCCTTACATGGGAGAAGACAGCAAAGGATACCCTTGCAGCATACAGGAAGATGCTATAGCTAGAACATCGGAGCCCTTCCTTTCCTGCCTTCCTTCAAGCCGAAATAGCTGAGTACTGTCTGCCTGAAGTTATAGATGTTAATCCTGTCCTTTTGCACCTTTATCCTTTTGCCATTAGGCACAATGGCACCGAATATCCCCTCCCTAATATGGTCTCCGCTCCTTGCTATATCCGGATCTATGTAAATCCTGGTTGGCGAATAGTCCTTGATGTCAACTATGTATCCTTTCTCAACCTCCACCATCAGGTCCGGCGGTATGAACTCCTTGGTATTCTTGTAGTACTCCGCGCCATCGTAGATATTTGCTACAAGGCTCTTGCCCTCCAGGGTCTTTACCTTCCTCAGCTCTTCCGAAATCTCCTTTTTTAGCTGCTCTTTCTCATTGCCATTCACCTGCGGGTCGGCAAACCTGGCGTCGTTTATCCAGATGAGGCCTACTGGATTGTTAGATACCGATGTGAACGCCCTTGTTTTCCCCATATCTATGTCGAAATCATGGATTCTTGTGTAATCCTCTCCTGAGCCTGCGGCAAGAACGCCCCCCATGGCCTTTGCAACACCCCTTCTCAGGCTTGCAGGCATCCTGTCGTATACAAGCTTCTTGGCCTTGCTCTTGATTATCTGCTCCCTTATCGTGTACTTTATGCCTGGCTTGGATTCCCCCGATGCCTTCTTGCTTTCAAATGCCCTCGCATATCCTGGTTTGAGAACAGTATAGCCGTTCTTCACCAACCACGCATTGATCATGAACTTGTGCCTTATAGGCTGCGCCCCGTGGTCTGAAACAAGCATTATGGTTGCATCCTCCTTCTCCTTTCTCGCGTGCTCCATGGTCCATTCTATGAAATCTGATATGTGCTTGTACAAAGGCATCACATAATCCTTCCAGTCCTTTCTGTTCAGCGTGTAGTGCTGCATCCTGTCCACCTCTGTAAAGGCAACGAACACAAGGTCATACCGCCTGTTCTCTATAAGGTATCTGGCCATTTTTGCTCTCTTCACGGTGCTCTGCTCATAGCGCCTGAAAGCCTCAGGAATTCCTATCTTGCCGTTCTGCAGGTCCTGCTCTATATCCTCCTCTCCTTTGAATGCGAACCTCTTCGCGGCTTTCTGCAGCTCCTCGGAGCTGAATTTGGGCGGTAGGGGCCAGCCTGTCATCATATCCACATTCCTCTTCCTGTTGAGGTTCACTACCATAGGAGGCGTTATTACAAGGCTCCTTATCCCATGGTCTGAGAGCGCATCCCAGAAAGGCTGCTTGCCGGCAACATCGTAATAGAGCAGCTGTTTAGTATACTCCTTGTCAATGCAGAAGAAGTCCATGATCCCATGCTCCCTCGGCTCCAGCCCTGTATATATGCTTGGCCACGCAACGGGCGTTATTGGCGGAAGCGTTGATTTCATGTTCTCCAAGGTGCCGTTCCTGATGAACTGTTCAAAGCCTTTGAGATTGTACTTTTTGTAGTTCTCCTTGATTATCCATAGCGCAGCAGCGTCTATCCCTATTATGTAAAGTTTCTTCCTCCCTTTCCTAACCACAGGATCACTAAAAAGAGATTGGATTCTGTTCTTAAAAACCTATTAGGCAAAGGCCATGCTGGCGTATCCGACAACAGAGCTCCTGTCTCCGGTCACGTCCCCCGATGTGGCGTACTTGAGCATCTTTCCGGTCCTTGCCTTCCTCTGCTTCGAATACTGTTCAGCGGCAGCCATAGGTCCGAATCCGCATGCACTATCCCTCCTGTTGTTAAGCTCGGAATAGAAGCCCTTTGTATCAAAAGCGCTGAGCTTCTCCAGCAATGGCGTATCCTTTTCCATCGCTATATCCGCGCTCTCATCATGGTTCAGATCCGATGTCGCAATGAACATTATGTCCCTATTGAGCCTTTTCCTTACGGCATCGACATCCTGCGCAACCGCCCTGCTTGCATCCTCAGTCTGGTCCAGCATGCTTATGAAGCAGCATTTCGGCCTTTTCACGATACTTTGCAGGAATGGGAGCTGGACCTCTATCGAGTGCTCAAGCCTGTGCCCCTCCTCGTCCTCCAACATGCCCACGGACATTGCAAGCAGCTCATCCGCAAACTCGTTGTCTATCTCAACCTCTCCGAGCGGAGTCTGCCAGCTGTCCTTGGACACGGAAATCCTGGTGCCTATGCCGTTATGGTTAGGCCCGACTATGACGAACGTATCTACCTTAAAGAGATCCTTGCTAAGGGAAAGCGCCTTGTATGCATGCGCAGCCACCAATCCGGAATACTTGTAGTCTGCATGCGGTGCTATGTATGCCACCGCATTTCCTATGTCCTTAGGATTCACAACTGCCTTGTTTAATAGCTCCGATATGGTACCGCTGAGCTCATCCGCATCCGCGGGATACATCGAGCCAGACGCAACGGCATTTCGCATAGAAACACATTTATTAATGAAACTGAAATCTTCCCCTTATGCAAGGGAAAGACACGAAAACGTATATGCAGTTAATACTAAAAAGGCTTACCAAGCGGTATGGGGCCGACCTTACAACGCAGCTCGAACACCAGGACATGACGCAGCTGTTCGTTGCGGTGCTCCTATCGCCGCAGAGCACTGACAAGCAGACGAATAAAGCCACTGTGAGGCTGTTCAAAAAGTACAAGACCTTCGACGACTACGCGAATGCGGACATAACGGAGCTTTCGAAGGATCTCAGCGGCATGAACTATTACAAGACGAAGGCCAAGCACCTGAAAGAGTCCTCGAGAATGATACTTGAGAGGTTCAACGGCAAGGTCCCTAGAACCCTCCACGAACTGATGGAACTGAAAGGCGTAGGGAGGAAGGTAGCAAACGTGGTACAGGCTGAAGGCTTCGGAATCCACGAAGGGATAGCTGTTGATACGCATTGCGGGAGGGTTGCAAGAAGGGTTCTCCTGATAAAGAGCAAGGATCCTGCAAAGATAGAGAGAAGGCTGATGGGGGTTACGGACCAAAAGGACTGGAGGATGATATCCAACCTTTTCATAGAGCTCGGGAGGGATGCCTGCAAGGCAAGAAACCGGGAATGCTACAGGTGCGTGCTAAGGGACATGTGCCCAAGCAGCCTCGCAAAATAACTAATTAAGGGAGATACTGCTTGTTCTTTATCTTGTCGTTGATGTATTCACCGACGAACGTAAGTCTTGGGCCTTGGAGAGCGTCCTGCTCCAGCTTCTTCTTGCTCTTTATCATCCTCTCCAGTTCCGTCACCCATTCCTTGCTCTTCTTTATCCATTCGTAGCTGAGCATCTCCTGCGCCCTCTTGATGTCCACCTCGTTCGCGTTTATGGTGAGCTTGTTCAGGAAGCTGTACTTGTCGAGGTCAGACATTGTTACCCCTATGAATCTCGCTTCAGGAGTCGCAACCTCGCTGCCTATGTATGCAAGGTTTATGCTTCCCGTCTTTATCGTCCAGTAGATGTACCATCCCCAAGCATCGGAGTCCGTGAAAACGTAAATGGGAAGGCCTGCGTCGGCAAGCTTCCTTATGAGCCTTCTTGTTCCTCTTGCCGCCTGGCCCTGCGGCGTAATGAGTATGCAGTTCTCCTTCTTCCAGAATCCGTCTTCATTGAGACGCTGCCACAGCGCGTCCTTCTCCACGACAAGCACGTACTTCGCCTTTATGTCAACGAACTCAATGTCGTTGTCGACATCGCTGGGTATCGCCCATCCGCTCCTTCCCTGCTTGGTGCAGTCTATCTGGATCATCTCATCGCCGAACCTGTCCTTTATCTTCATGTTGCCTGCAAGGACCCCCTTCCTGTTCGCGTTGAGGTTAAGGGCTTCCCTGCTCAATCCCAATCCGACCTCAAGGTCCTCTATAAGCGGATTCGACTCTGCCTGCTCGTTGAATATGTTCTCGTCGACATCCTCTCCAAGCGAGTACTTGAGCTGGTAGTAAAGACCCCTTATCGTGGTATGGAGATTCTCCGTAACGAACTTGTGGCACTTCGCTGCTATCGCAATGGTCTGCATGAACCTCTTGGACTGTGCGACGTTGAGGAAGCTTCTTTCTTCCTTGCTCTTGCCGAGCTTGAGGTATCCTTCCTTCTGGTCGAAGACTATGTTCGATCTCGTCCTTGCTAGCGTAACGAACCTGGGGCTCCTTCCTCCCTTCACATCCCTTACAATCTCGTTACCAAGGTCCTCTATCCTCTTCTTCGGCGGGGCCTTGTCGCTTTTCTCAGCCATTTAATCATTCAATGTCCAGAGGCTCCCTCTCCTTTATGTCGCTCGTTATGTACTTGCGCAGCTTCTTTATCATGCCATCCCTTCTGCTCGACCTCTTGAGCGCGTACTGTAGCACATCAGCAATGTTCTTTACGGGTATTATCCTTATCTTCTTCAGCTCCGCCTTATCAAGGTATACGTCCTTCGCATTGCTTTCAGGTATGACCGCAATCCTCATGCCGGCCTCTATCGCAGCGCTGAGCTTGTTGCTTATTCCACCTACGGGCAGCACGTCCCCTCTCACAGAGAGCGAGCCGGTCATCGCAACCTCCTGGTTTACAGGTATTCCCTCAAGCGCCGAGATGACAGCCACAGCAACTGATATCGATGCGCTGTCTCCTTCAACTCCCTCATATGTCTGCAGGAACTGGACATGTATGTCGTAGCTTGCCATGTCCCTGTTCATGTGCCTCTTGATTATTGCGCTTATGTTCTTGACAGCCTCCCTGGCTATGGTGCCCAGCTTTCCCGTCGGTATCAGCTTCCCTTCTGTCCTAGAGCTCGCCCTGGTCACCTCTGCCACTATCGGAAGCACGACTCCAGACGATAGGTAATCCGAGCCTATTATCGCGAGGCCGTTTACCCTCCCGATTGCAAATCCCCCTGTCTTGAATATCTTGTAGTCCTTCCTGTATTCCAAGGATTGCTCGACGAACTGCGCCTCTATCGGCTTCGAGAGGACCATAGCGTCCTTGACGTCCTCCTTTGTGACCAGCTTCCTGTTCTTCTCTATCGCGATGTCCCCCGCTGCCCTTACGAGGCCTCCAAGCTCTCTCAGTATCAGCGTCAGCCTCTCCTTCCTGCCGCTCCTTTTCCTGGACTCTTCCAGGATCGCCATGCAGGCTTCGTAATCGAAATGCGGTATCTTTCCGTCCTTCTTTACCTCTTGGGCTATGAACCTGATTATCTTCTCGCGGTTGTGCTCGTTGTCCGGCATCGAGGATTCCATGTACACCTCGTATCCGTAGCCCCTTATCCTCGACCTCAGCGCCGGGTGCATCTTGTTTATGTCCTGCAGGTTGCCTGCCGCGACAAGAAGGAAGTCGCACGGCGCAGGCTCGGTCCTTACAAGGGCTCCCGAGCTCATCTCGCTCTGCCCAGTTATCACGTACCTCTTCTCCTGCATAGCCGTAAGCAGCTCCTGCTGGCTCCTAGGCTCGAGGTTCGCCACCTCGTCTATGAAAAGAACGCCCTTGTTGGCCCTGTGCACGCCTCCGCTCTCGACCCTGAGGTGCGGCGGGGTCCCTAACCCTCCTGACTGCAGTGGATCGTGCTTAACGTCACCGAACAGCGCTCCGGCTCTCGATCCCGTGCCATCGACAAACGGTGCGTGCGTCATTCCTGTATTGTCCACTATCAACTTGGGTTCGTTGCTCTCGAACATTCCTGGCAGTATGCCGGCGCGCCTGAAGCTGCCTACGAAAAGCAGCATGGAGCCGAAGATGAGGACACCAAGTATAAGCGCGCTAAGAAGCACTATCCCGTAGCCGTTGAATAGCTTCGTGAAGGACAGTGCGAACAGTATCACGACTATTATGATCACAGCAGGCGCTATGTTGCTCCTGCTCTTGCCCATGTCGAGCCTGTTCTTGAGCTTCTCCCTCTGGACTATCTGCCTTCCCTGCCCGTCACCCAGCGGCTTGTCCTTCTCTATAGTCGGATAGGTCTTGACCACCTTTATCAAAGGCTTGTTCTCGTCGTTCGGGTTCTTGTAAGCGAGCACATCCTCGAGGTCAGCAGCGGGCAGCAGCTCGGCTATCGCCTGGGCAAGCAGCGTCTTTCCAGTCCCGGGGGAGCCTATGAGCAGCACGTTCCTGTGCTGCTTTGCCGCCTTCTTTATGATGTTGACCGCGCGCTCCTGGCCTATGACTTGGTCTACTATCTTTTCAGGTATTTTTATCTCTTCGGTGCTTTTGAACTTCTTCATGAGTATCAATCAAAAAGTCGAGAACAATAGAAATGCTCACTCAAACTTTATAATCCTTTATCCATCCTTTGGTATAAAAACCATCACTTGTATTCGAGAAAACGCAGGGCCGCGTTGCCCGGCGTGCGTATCCTTTTCATGTGGCTCGCAGGCCTATTTTTCGATATCGCCATCAGCGCCTGCATCACGACCCCGTGGGTCACGAAAAGCACGGTCTCGTTCCTGTGCCTTTTCTTGAGCAGCCTTATGAAAGCTGCCAATCTCCTCCTGAGCTGCGCGTGGCTCTCCCCGTTCAGCGGTCTCAGCCTGTGCCAGAACTCCTTGCTTGTGCCGTTCGGTGCAATCTCCCTCGCCATCCTGCCCTCAAGGACCCCGAAGCTCCTCTCCCTGAGCTCCTTTACGTACAACGTATCGGTATACCTGTGGAACTTGACGATCTCCATCGCAGTCATCCGCGCCCTCCTCAGGTCGCTCGAGTATATGGCATCGAACCTGAACGACTTCAGCCTCCTTGCAGCAAGCCTCGCCTGCGCCCTGCCTTTTGCGGTCAGCGTTCCGTGGGTATGGCCCTGTATTATCCCCTTGACATTGCCTATGCTCTGCCCGTGCCTTACTGCTATGACCTTCATAAATTCACCCCGAAGGAAACCCACGAATCAATTCGTGGGAGGGATTTGAGCATATATCTATTAATCTTCTTGACGTATGTATCCACTGTTGAGGGTATGCAAAGAAGCATTTTATTACAAACTGCCGCTACTACCAAGAAGAATTCTGAATTATCAAAGGCACTTTCTGTTGCCACATCAGAATTCAACCGTCTCTGGGATGAGAGAGATTTCTGCTCTAAGTTTATGGATTTCCATAAGAAAGTATATTTATCCTGCAAGAAACGCACCTCTTTTAATTCGCAGGTTGTATGCGACATTGAGCGTTCTGTATGGAGAAGCAAAGGCAAATCCAAAGGAATTACCCTCAAATTCAACGTTCCTCGCAACTGCAAGACATTTGAAAAGACCAGGCCGTTTATCAAATTCTCCCCGTTTTCCAAGAATCCCATCTCTGTTCCTGTTATTAAGAACAGGAACTTCCAGAGATACTCTGACCTTCTGGAGAGCGGATGGACTTGCAAGACCTACGGACTGACTTCCAGACTTGAAATTGTAGCTTATCTGTCCAAAGAAGATATTGAACTGCCTCAGAGGAAGAATGTTCTCGGAATTGACTTCAATGCAAAACGCATAGCTGTTTCTATCCTCTCTCCTCAGAATAGGGTTCTCTATCAGGACTACTTTGGCAAACATATCTGGATTAAGAGAAAGAGGATAATGGAGAGAAGGTCTAAGATGCAGTCCTCCAATAACCTCTGCGCTTTGAGAAGATTGAGGAATGCCGAATTCAACTTTACCGAGACCAATATTGGACAGATGGTCAAGGCGATAACTGACCTTGCCTTGAAGTATGATGCTGATATTTCCATTGAGAATCTCAAACGATTCAGACCTAAGGGCAAGAGATTCAACAAGACTGTTATGAGAATGCCATTCTTCAAGTTTAAGGAAATCCTTGTTTCCCGCTGTTTTGACAAGGGAATCACGCTTAACATTGTGGACAGTTGGCATACATCCAAGTTCTGCAACCACTGCGGTGCTGTTGGTAAGGGACACGATAGTAGAAACTATGCCCTGTTCAGGTGCAAGGAATGCGGAGTCGTGATGAACTCCGATAGAAATGCAAGCAGGAACATTGCATTGAAATGCCTGTTGGAGCGGAAAGGGCATATCCTCAACAAATATACTCCTATCCAGATTTCCAACAGGGAAGGTCTTTGTAAACGACCTTGTCTGCCCGATGAAGTTGGTTTGCCTAACGTTGCTGTGCAACATGCTTATCGACCTATGGAAAGCCCACGACTTTAGTCGTGGGTAGTTTACGTTAACAATATAACAGCATAATGCTAAATACTAAGTGTTAGGCAGAAAGTAGGAAGCGTTTAGAGGGTGGGGAAGGACAAATAGGATATGCTCTAAACGCCAACTTATCTATTTTGTATATAAATTTATAAATGCTTCCCAACACCATATAGTTTACCAGCGCGACTAAAACGAATCCTGTGAAACCTATGTTCGATGGCGTCAAGGCCGGAAACCGGTCAAAAGTTATACTGGCCGTCTCCGTTATAGCGACGGTCATACTCGTATGCCTGTACATAGTGGCATCGCGCTCGTCTTTCCTCCCGCAGAAGTCTGTGCAGAGCGCGGTGGCCCTGACCATCATAGCAGTTGCAATAGTCGAAGCGATGAAGAGGGCCATATTCTACTACTTCCTGAATACGGTAAACAAGGCGGAGGCAAAGACGCTCTCGGAGCTCTTCAGGATAATAGGCTACATAAGCATACTCTTCATACTCGTATCGGATTTCAACGCCAACATAACCAGCCTGCTGGTCAGCGCAGGCTTCCTCGGCATCGTATTCGGCCTCGCTGCGCAGTCGACCCTGGCCAACTTCATAGCCGGGCTCTACCTTCTCGCCACGAAGACCATCGAACCTGGCGACCACGTCATAATCCATTCATCAGCATTCACCTACATGCCGCAGACCTATCCCAGGGACAAGTTCATACCCGGTTTTCCAGGCACTATAGAGACAATAGGGGTATTGTATACAACCCTCATAAACGACGATGGCATACCGATCTATATGCCCAACAGCGTGGTATCGCAGTCAATGATAATGAATTACCACAAGGCGAAGGACTACACCAAGAGGATACAGTTCGACGTCGACATATCGATACCCTTCGATAAGCTCAAGAGGATAATAGACATAACAATGAAGAAGAACAGGATAAACACGTACAATGTCAACATAGAGTACCTCCACACGAACATATACGTCGTGACGGTGTATCTCAAGACCTATGAAAAGAGCACAAAGGACCTGAGGTCCAAGATATTCACCAACATAGTCGCGAGCATGGAGAACCTCAAGCAGAAAGGTGTTGTATGATGAACAAATACTACGGATACCTGCTTTTTGTCATAGGACTTGCTGTCATAGCGCTCGCCTTCTTCCTCGGATACCGTATATACAACAGCATAAACCCTTCCGCGGGGCTGGGAAACGGCATGGACGGACCGATAGCCTACTCCGTCAAGCTCTTCTTCCTGTTTTTCTTCGCGAGCATAGGCTACAAGCTCTCGGACATGGGGCTCAGGGTGCTAAAGGATTCAGAAGCTGCGGGCCC
>JAGWGW010000024.1 GCA_028867135.1 Microcaldota archaeon
ATGGCTAGGCAAGAAGCGCAGTAGGGCCACCGGACCAGCTCCGACAGCCAACCACCGCAGCGTTCACACTTAGGCAGGCTGCCTCAACCTATATTTCCTGTCGAACCGTTCCCAGAACAAGACCCACTTCTCGAATATGCTCATCTGCTCACCTCCCTGGTGGTTATCGTAGCTTGAACGCCGACTATGGTTGCTAGGCCCATGACTAGGAAAGGCTCCCCATGCCTCATAAGGAAATCGCCATAGTTTGAAACCATGACGGCATACTCTAGGCTCAGGCCCACCACCATAAAGTAAGCTGCGGCAGAGAACAGCCCGACAGCCATGATTTGCTTTAACATCTTAGGGCTGAGTTTCCGTATATGCAGATGTTTCCTCCCCCCGTCTGTGGCTGCGTCCCGTTGCCATAGGGACCGGAGCCATAGTTAGTGTATTGCGTCCCTCCGGAATACGGCACTACTTTGAGCTGTGGGGCCAGGGTGGTAGAACGCAGATAGACAGCACTACCGACTAGAACAAGACCGACAACCAAGACGACGGCTAGCTTATGCTCACCTATTGCGTCTGGGATCAATCCGAACCCCTGGTAAACCACCATATCCCGAAGAAGAACATCCCCGTTAAGACTAGGGACATTATCCCCGCCGTTCCGTCCAGGCCATAGGGCAATATCCCAGTAGTAAACCAGGGGGAGAACTCGGAATATAACGGCGACCAGACCAACAGGCCGACACCGATAGCCTGGGTTAGCCTAGAACCCTGTGGGTTGTTTGCACCGACGGAAAAGCTGGTGCCGCTTCCCAATATCGAACCTCCGGCCCCGACAGTTACGCCCAGGCTAACGAGTAACAGGGCCAGCCCGATTAGGAACGTGATTATCGGCGTGAACCAACCTAGCCCTAAGCTGGATGTAGAGCCAGCACTAGAACCTAGATTCTGGAAATTCTCCCTGAAGTAATCGCATTGCTGGCTTGCGAAGTTATTGGAAGATTGCGCATGACTAGACAGGCATTGCGCGAAGTCCCAATTGAGCAGAGTTACCCAGACGTTTTCATGGTAGCAGCTACCTCCATAGGCACATAGGGAACCCCCAGATAACGCGCCGACTTCATACGGGACCGAAACCGCTAGGCTGAATATCTCCTTAGACACCGAACACCCGTTATTAGTGGCTGGCGAACACGCGCCCGAAGGATGATAGAAGTCTATCCCATACCATGTATAGCCTGTTACTAAGGCGTTATTGGTATAGTTGATCTGGGCTATCCAATTGACGGCCCCGCTAACATAGGTGGCGTTAGGTAGCTGATAGAAGTAAATGCTGTGGCTTGTCCCGTTGAGCAGAGTATTCCAATTGCCCCACTTAGGAGAATTGGCCTCGGTAGCATTGGAAGCGTCTGCCGCCGCCGTCGTGCATTTGTCAAACACCCATTGCCTTAGCCCCTTCCCGACAGTATCAGAAATCACGCAGTTAGCCCGATAGTATTGGCTAACGCCTAACGGGTCGAAAGGCCCATGATAGCCGTTATTGGTATTGACCTGAGTAAACAGACCAAAGACATTGCCCTGGATTAGAGAAGTGAAAGGCGAGTTTATGTTAAGGAAAGAAACCGTTTGGCCCGATAACGCGCAATGGGCAGAGCTGGCTTGGCAGCCGACGTTTACGTTGGATTGGCAGGTAACATCAGGCCAACCAGGGCAGGTTAAGGCCCATGCCCCGATACCGTTGGCCCCATTGACCAGGCCGGAATTGCTGGCATTGTTATAGAGTATGCCAGGGGCAACCAAGAGGAAGATAGCCCCCGCAATCAGGCCCATAGCGTTAAGGCGCATCTAGCCTTTCCCTCCATGCCATAGCCATAGTGCGAAGCAAATGCCGGACACGACTAGCATACCAAACGGCACTACCGTTGGATTAGAGGCGTTCCACGTTAGCATCCCTAGAGCCGAACCCACGACAGCCCCTAAGAGTGCTAGGGTTATGACGGTATCTCCCCTGTAATTGAAGGCCAGGGGGATAGCAGAGAATACAGCAATCATAGCGACGATCAACAGCATTGCAGGCAGCCCGTTATTGAAATTCGTCCCGTTTGGGACGTTCCAACCTATGACGGTAGTAGTGGATAGGGCGAAAGCTGGCGCAGGGGCCAGGAGGACGGCCAATAAGACTAAGGCAGGGATTATGGCTTTCATATCACATTCTCCACGCATAGGCAGCCAGCACGATTAGCGAAAGCATAGGGACGGTAAAAGGCATCAGCCCTAGCATGACCTGAAACATAGACGACAGGGCGAACCCCGTTAAGAGCAGGAAGAATACGCCACGAGTGGTGGCATGGGCTAAGGCCCCTATCATTATGAACATGACCAAGAAAACCATGTAGAAAAAGAACGGGTAAAGCTCGCATTGGAATTGGAAGGCTGTGCAGGCCGCAGTTACCGTTACCTGCAACGGCTCAATCATCGCGCCCGACTCTCCACGCATACATACCTAGCATGGCTAATATTAACATTGGCATAACGAAGGACGTAAGCCCTAACATCACTAGCAGATAGCTCCCCATGGCCAGGGAGAACAGGAACGCGAACAGGGTGCTTCTAGTGCCTGGTTTGGCACGCATCACTACCAACATGACGAAGGTAGAGAACAGGCCCAAGAACAGGGCCGGATACCACCAGCATTGCTGTTGGAAGGCTGTGCATGGAATCACTAAGGTAGTTATGCACGTTGAAGGCAAGACGGATGGGTTTGAGTTTCCACTAGCCGAAGTCATATTGGTAGTCTTAACGCCTGCATGGGTGTTACTGTCTTGGTAAACCGTCCCTGCCGTGTGGTTGGCATAGAGATAGGGTTGGACCGTAGGCTCATAGATGAACCCCGAGCTTCGGCCCCCCTGCCCTGCTATGAACAGTTGGGGATAGCAGGCTTCCTGGATCGCCTGATAATAGCTCCCGCCGCTTGATATTGTCGTTAGAGAATCAATCAGGGCTTGGAATAGGCTGCCGCCGCTTGATATGGTGGGGATTGATTCGTTGTTATCAGGTTTGGAAAGCGCGTAATTCTCGTTGAAGGTAGTGCCATTGCCAGAAGGGGCGATAGCTTGATAGGCTCCTCCCCAATACTTAGCCGTCTGTGCTGTGCTTTTGAATTGCCAGGTGAAATATACCTGTGTGCCAACGTCATTTAGCCCGACACAAGACGAAGCACCACCACCGGAAGATAAGGAAACAGAGCATAACGTCCCAAAGACGCTGTTATACGTCCCTAGAACTGCGATAGAATAGGCTGCGTCCCAGGTAGCAGGGGATCTAGGGGTCATCTGATAGGTATTAGAGTAGTGGTGGATGATTGCAAAAGCGATAGGTGGCCTAGCTAGGATGATTAGGCCCAGGACCAACAGGGCCGCGATAATCCGTTTTTGCACACCGTCTAATCAGCCATCCTTATCGTCATCCCAAACGCAACGTTTGCCGTCTGCGCTATTCCTGTGAAAGTCAAAGCAAACATCAAGAAATAAGCTCCTGATAGCTTAGTGAACAGGCCCATCTCCGAAATCGTGTTAGAGCTGCCGATATTGAAAGTGGTAGTGAAAAATGAAGTAGGCGACGCATAAGCCAATCCTGTTATCTGGGTATAAGTCCCTGCCTGCGCCGTCAATCCTGTTGATGAAGTCGTGAAGGCTGTCGAACCTGTTCCTATTGATAGATAATTGCTTTCCGTAGTCGTGCCGCATGATGTAGTG
This sequence comes from Microcaldota archaeon, assembly GCA_028867135.1. Lineage (GTDB taxonomy): Archaea > Micrarchaeota > Micrarchaeia > Micrarchaeales > CABMGC01 > JAGWGW01. Next base: position 3,744 of record JAGWGW010000024.1, read on the forward strand.
AATATCTTGTAATTCCCTGCGCTTGTGCCGCACCATGTATAGAAATTCGCCGTCCCCAAAACTGTATTTGTGAGTGTTATCTGGACATGGCCGTTATTCGCTATGTTGCCAGCTAAGAACCCTGCCAAGAGATAGCATAGATTGTTATTGAAACCGGAATTACTTAGATCCAATTCGTAAGTAACTGTTACCGTGTCGCCTGATACTACCGCTATGCCTGTGAAAGTATCGTGGAACATAAGGGGTGTTCCTGTTGCTCCATGAAATGCCAGCCCTGCCTCTTGGATTGTTACGCTAGATGTTATAGTCTGAGAACCGCTTATCCCTGTTATCTTGTCTGTCGTGCCTGTGTTACAATCAGCAGGTAAAGCAGTAGTCGTGGAAACAGGGTTCTTGGCAGTATCAGGAAACCTGACGGCCCCGCCGGTAGGTGTGTAAGCTGCGCCTAACGCTGTATCGCTTCGGGTGGGAGCCGTCCCAGATGTTCCTATCAATAATACCGCGCCGCAATAATCAGGGCTAGAACAATTAGCGGATGAATCGCCTACTGTCCCGCAATTAGTGCAAGAAAGCGATAGCCCCGTCCCGCTTGTTAATTCATTAGCCAACCAATCGTTGAACTGGTCGAGTATCAAATCATGCGGTAATGACCTGTTAGCGAATACCTGGCCGTCTGCATGGGTAGCAGTTACGGTTAGGCCGACGTTGATCTTGGCTATCGTATCTGATAGGAGAGTGGAGCCGCTTTGTTGGTGAGACTCAGAAACCAGAGCAGCAGCATAGACCGCTAGGGAGAGAATCAGAAGCACGACTAACAGCCTATGCCCCCGCTTCGGTTTAGACGGCTCCATCTCCCCCCTCTCCCCTAAGCCTAGCTTCTCTTAAATGGTGCTGTCGCCCTTTATGGTAAAGGTGTCGTCGCATCTTAGACACGCAAACACTAGCTGCCCGGTCCCTAGTGTCTCAGATTTCTCCTGGCTGTATTCCCATTCGTGGTAATGCGTGTGCAGCATCCCGTCCACTAGGGCAGTTTTCCTATACTCCAAGACCTGCGGGCCTTTATGCATGGCGAGAAATCACCGCTTCGGCCTCATCCTCCATTTCCTTAGCAGTAGGGGCCGGATTAGCATCCAGCTCTTTCCATAGTTTGGCTGCCCTTTCCTCTTTGACCTTCTCGACCCCCTTTAGGACCAGGGCCTTAAACAGCCAGGAATCATTAGCAGGGATCGAGTATTCGTCAATCATGTATTGCTTAAGTGCCATCAGGCTTTCAAATTCCCCGTCTGTTAGCCTAGCCTGCACTACGTTCCTTTTCGGATTGTCCGTCTTGTGTCTCCCCACGCCTC
>JAGWGW010000016.1 GCA_028867135.1 Microcaldota archaeon
TTGTGGAGTTTGCGCGCCTGCTGCACGCCGTAGCGCTAGGGCCATTGTCTCAGTGCCCTTCTCGGGGCTCTTACTCTCATATCCCCTACGGGTCAAAGGTATGGTGGGCCGTTACCCCGCCATCTGCCTGATCCGACGCAGTCTCATCGCAGGGCAGTAATGTTCCATTTCACAACTTTTTCGCACAGGACTCCTTCCAGGTGTCCTGTCCTATATGGAATTAATCTCAGTTTCCCGAGAGTATTCCCTTCCCTGCGGTAGATTGACCACGCGTTACTGAGCCGTACGCCGCCCAACATGTCGTTGAGCTGACTTGCATGGCTGTCGAAATCTGATAGCAGTGTCCTCCAGCAGCATCGACTGGAGTTTGGTTTGTATAGCCTTAAAAGCTATTAGCAATTGCGTGAGCCTCTTGTCATTGCTCAAGACTACATCTAATTCCAACAGGAATTTTCATTACCGCAACAGAAAACGAAGCGTCTAAGTTGTGGCAAAATAGCTTTTATAGCAGCAAGTTTATAAAGCTTGCGAGGACAGGCGTTCCCTACAATTCCATACGCCATACGGCTTTTTGAACGACAATGGACGATAGCCTGTTCGTACATTTAAATAGAGGTTCAGCCATAGTATATTGGAGGACAAGTAGGATATGCGTTTGCGTATCCTTCCCGATTTAGGCAAGGCGACCAGTGCCCAAGTTCCCGTTCCAACCAAGGCGACCCCATGTACCAAAACTACCAGAATTACCCGATGGAGATGAAGGAGGAGCACGCGCTCCTCGAAGAGGACGTGCCAGTAATCGTCGAGCCTTTCTCGAACCAAAACAAAGTCTTTTTAAGCGTTAAAAAGAAAAATAAGAACGGTGCGGAATTGATAAACATCAAGAGGATCTACGATAAGGCCAGCATAACAGACGGCAAGAGGATACTCATAGACGGATTGTGGCCTAGAGGAATAAGGAAGAGCACCGCCAACATAGACCTGTGGATGAAGGAGGTCGCGCCTAGCAAGGAACTCAGGCTGTGGTTCTCGCACGATCCAAAGAAGTGGGAAGCCTTCAGGAAGAGATATTCAAAGGAACTGGAGCAGAACAAGGCATTCGAAACGCTACTCAACATGGCAAAGGGCGGAGACGTGACCCTACTCTACGCCACAACGGACGACGAGCACAACAATGCAGTTGTGCTGCTCGAGATGCTCAGCAGGGAACTCAAGAAGTAGGAAATCAGTCCCTTCTCTCTGTCCTAAGGTCTTGCCTTAGCCTGCGCATGTACTCGATGCCGGCATCATCGATGCCCTTCAGCATGAGCAGCGCATTGTAGTCTGAGAACTCCTCAAGGCTGGTAGGCCCGTACCTGCGCATCTCATTTAACGCGAAGTCTGCGAAGTACCCGCCGCTTTTCCTGTCATGCATAATCTCCAGGTGCCTGTCATACAGGCCCAACCAATCTAGGAGCCTGCCCTGGCTGCCTGTGAAAGCGACCTTGAGCCCGTCCTCTGTCGCTACCCTTTTCAGCGCTTCGAAATCCACATCCGATGTGATGTCCACCTCTCCAGGAAACCAGTACTGCATTGCATATCCTCCCATCCTCCTGCTTGCGACCCCCATCGAGCATCTCACAGCTGTTATGCTGCCCGACTCGCCGAGGTCCTTGTAGTCGATGGTCAGTATCGCGCCCCTTTCAAGTGCGTCATCTGCCCTCCTCTGGAACCTTTCTGCAAGCAGGTTTACAGCAGTTTCCTTTCCTTCCTTGACCTCCAAGTTGTGCCTATCTATGTGCTTGAGGACTGCCTGCGTAGGCAACCTCCATTGCTCGACCCAGTTGTTATCCTCTATTGCAACATACTTCTGCGCCGTCTCACCTTTCACCGTCGTGACCACCTCGACAGGAAAGGCGTCTATCAGCTCATTGGAAAGGATTGCGCCGCAGACGTTCGAGACCGGCATTTTCACAGCGCTGCCGCTTACCCAGCGTATCTTGCCCCTGAATTCTTGCAGGCGCTCCTCCTGCACGGTCGCAAGCCCCCCGGATATCTCGACTATCGTGTAATCGAGGGATTTGAAGAAGTCTGGCCTTATCGCTGTTGCGTATGAAAGTATGTCCAATGCCAGGGTTCCGTTGCCGGCTCCAAGCTCCACTACCGAGAACCTGCCAGGCCTGCCCATGTGGTCCCACAGGCCTGAGAGCCCGCTGGATATAGCAGCGCCAAAGTACATGCTTACCTCCGGAGATGTGGAAAAATCCCTCCTTGTGCCGCTCTCCCCTCCTATCCTGGCCCTTCCGGATGCATAATAACCGTCTGCCCCGTAAAGGCTGATCTCCATGAACTTGGAGTAGGGGATGCATCTGTCATCCCTTCTCATTATCTCCCTGAAGATAGCAAGTTCGGTGCGGGTGGTTCCGTGAACAGGCATCGGAGGCATCTCCGAGTTTGCCAGCACCCTGCTCTTGCGCTCTCTGCCGGCCATCAGAATCTATCTGCTTGGAAATGGACTGATATGTGACATCCTCCAACGACTGAAGGTCGTTGGTTTCCAGCCCCTATCTCATGGCGTTTAGTTCCTCTTTCAGCGACTTCCGCCTTCATGTGCGAAGGTCTTACAATGTCTCCAGAGGCGTGACTTCCCGCAAGTCCTGCGGTAGTATCCTTATTTTCAGTTTTTTGTCTTTGCACTTTTGCATTGGACAGCACTTTCAGCCTTTCCAATGCTCCTTTTTCTTTCACATCTACACTTGGTGTTTCACGATGACCAATCAAATATGCATTTATTTCCATTTTATCTCCTCATTCGCTTTTATCCCACCAATGAATTGATGGGTTTTCTCGCTATGAATTTATAAAGGAAACGAGTTGCTGCGCCAGATACGCATCTTCAGAGCTCTATCTTCTTCAGCTCGAGCTTGTTGATGAGCGCTATGTGGTCGAGCTTCATCATCGCCTGGTCCTGCATCTTGTTCTCGAGTATGTCGGCCATTATCTCCTCTACATTCCTTGAGGATGCATAGTCATTCACGAACTGCGATATCGCAGTCCTTATGCCCGCTTTCTTTGGCGTCGTTATCTTGCCCGCAGTCACTGCAACGAGCTTGAGCACAAAGCCCCTGTTGTTCTTGTCCTTGAGCCTGTCCACAGTATACACCACGCTGGAATGCCTCTTGACAAGCGAGTGCATGTAACTGTACGTCTGCTCTATGTAGTTGATCTCCGTGTTGGCCATCTCGCCGTTCACGTTCACCACCCTTAACCCTACAACGACAAAAGAGTGCTCAGGCTTGTGGGTTATCCAGGACATGTTTACCTTGATGACCCTCCCGATCAGATTCTTCTCATCATCTGCAGGTATCTCGCCTATGTTCGACTCGCCGAACATCTTCGGCGGGTAGACGTTGAACCATACCTTGTTCTTCCATTTCTCTGCCTTCTTCTCTGCCATAATCAGCTACCTTTTATGATGAGCGCGATCTTATCCGGCTCGTACTTCCATTCTAGCGGGAGCACTCCTTCTCTCTTGTAGTATTTTGAAAGCCTCCAGATCTTGGCCTCTGTCCTTATCAGGCTCATCCTGTTGTGCTGGTCCCCGTGGTTCTTCTGGAGATGCCTTCTAAGGACGACAGCCTTCTTCATGAGCCCCAGCATGTCCTGCGGGAAAGCTCCCTCGAGCCTGTTCCCCTTTATGACCGTGCTGAGCCTTGCGCCGAGCACCTGCCTTATGTAAGGCACATTGTGCTCCTCCTTGAGCTTCTGGCCTATCAAAGCGTGCGGCATGCCCTTCTTTGCGTATTCGACTATTATCCCCTTTATCTCGTCGCTGCTGAGCTTCAAGCCCTCGGGAAGCGTGCCAATCTCTACCGCAGGCTTCCTGGACTTCGACTTCCCGTGCTTTCCCGTGTGCATCCTTGCCATCAAATTCACTAAGTGTTCCTTAAACTATAGGAGCTATCCGAAGGATCAGATAGTAAATAATACCATAGCTGGGAATCTTTATTAAGCTTATCAAAGGCTGTTTTGCCTTCTGTACCATTACAAAATCCTTTTATACCGCCAAATCTTTATTAGTAGCATGGCTACACCGGCCCTAACGCTTGAGGCAAGGCAGTTCCTCAAACCGGACCCGATGTTCGCTATCAGGGGCATATTGAGGGGGAATGCGGCCCATAAGAGCGGCGACGTCTGGAGGGAGAGGGAATACGCGAAGATGGCTGCGCGCAGCCTCAACAACATCAGCGAAGTGCTGAAGTACATGGCCTCGGGACTTGGAGAGTCAAGGGAGAAGAGCTTTCTTCTGAAGAGAGCTGCAAGATTCGAGGAGTTCGCCGCAAGAAGGCTGCAATGACTCATATCTTTATGCTCATCTTGGCATCGGTGCCAGGTATCTCTATTGTTCCCTTTCCTGTCTCTATCTGCCCTATATTCATCGCTCCCTTTATGTCCTCGATTCCCCCATCAAGCTTCTTGCTGATCGTGAGCTTCTGGAGCGGCGCATTGAGCGCCAGCTTATTCTCGTGCTTCCACTGTCTTATGAAAGTTATTATCTTGTAGAGCTCTTCGCCCTTCTCAAACGCATCCTTGTCGTACAGCTTCTCATCGAATTCAGGCCAGTTCGATACGTGTATTGAGGCCTTTTTCTCTTTCTCGCTGTAAATGGCAAGGTATATCTCATCCGTTATGTACGGTACAAACGGTGCGAAGAGCTTCACGATATTCCTAAAGACGTAGTTGAGCGCATAGTTGGCCTCCTTGTCCTTTCCGTATGTCCTGTACTTTATGAATTCGAGGTAATTATCTGCGAAGAACCAGAAGAACTCGTCAGTTACCCTCTTCGCCCCTGCAGAGTTGTAATTCTCGAACATAGCGCTCGCGTCGTTTATCGTCATCATTAATCTTGAGATTATCCACTTGTCTATTATGTTGCTTGTCGATTCGCTTTCTCCTGTGTCCTTGTTCATGTCCACGAACTTTGCGACGTTCCACAGCTTGTTGACGAACCTTGCGCCTGTCATCAGGTCCTTCTCCTGGTACGACGCATCGTCGCCTATCTTAGGAAGGCTAGCCCAGTACCTCAACGGGTCCGCCCCGAATTTTTCTATCGCTATCCTTGGCTCTATGACGTTTCCTGCTGACTTATGCATCGGCATTCCCTTCGGGTCCAGGCCATGCCCGGATATGAGTGCGGTCTTCCAGGGGAGCTTTCCAGTATGCAGGTACGACTTTACAATCGTCGTGAAAAGCCAGAACGAGATTATGTCATGGGCCTGCGGCCTCAAATCCATGGGAAATACCTGCATGTACTTCTTGTCGAGCCCCCATCTCGCGTTAAGCAAAGGCGTAAGCGATGATGTCGCCCATGTATCAAACACATCCTCTTCAGGGATATATTCGCTTGATCCGCACTTCGGGCACTTTGCTTTTGGTTTGTCCTTTAAGGGATTTACAGGGAGGTCCTTCTCGTCTGCAAATATCGGTTCGCCGCACTTCTTGCAGTACCAGACCGGAAATGGTATGCCGTAAAACCTCTGCCTTGCTATCGACCAGTCCCATTGGAGGCCGTTGACCCAGTTCTCATACCTGGTTATCATGTGCTCCGGATGCCAGTCAAGGGACCTTCCTAGTTCAACAAGCTTCTCCTTCATGTCAAGGTACCTTATGTACCATTGCTGCTTCACCAGGAACTCTATCTCGGTATTGCATCTCTCATGCACATTGACCGTATGCTCTATCTCCTTCTTCCCGATAACAAAACCCTTGTCTTCAAGGTCCTTGATTACCGTCTCCCTCGCTTCCCTTATGCTCTTTCCCTTGAAGTACTCGGGGAGCATTCTGCCCCGTTCGTCTATGACCATCTTGAGCTCAAGGTTGTATGCCTTGTACCATTCTATGTCAGTCAGATCACCGAACGTGCAGCACATGACCATTCCCGTTCCTTTCTCGGGATCGACCCTTCTGTCTGGCATGACCGCGACCTCGTTGCCGAATATGGGCACCTTCGCCCTCCTTCCTATGAACCTGGCGTTTTTCTTGTCATCCGGATTCACGAATATTGCAACACAGGCAGGCAGCATCTCGGGCCTGGTAGTCGCAATGACGACGTCATCCGAGAACCTTATCGTCACGAACTGCGACTTGAGCACTTTATCTTTCAGTTCCATCTGCGAAAGAGCAGTCTTGTCCTTGGGGCACCAGATCGTCGGCGTGTTCTTCCTGTACGTCCTGCCCATCTTCGTTAGCTCGAGGAACGAAAGCTGCGACAGCTTCTGCGTGTCCTTGCTTATTGTTGTGTAAAGGAGCGACCAGTCGACCGAAAGGCCTATCATCCTCCAGACTATCCTGTACATGTCTTCGTACTTCTTCGTTTCGGCCTCGACCAGCTCTATGAACTTCTCCCTTCCGACCTTTTCAGCGGTTATGTTGTGCGTCTTCTCCACCAGTATCTCGGTCGCAAGGCCGTTGTTGTCGAAGCCGAACGGGTAGAAGACGTTAAAGCCCCTCATCCTCTTGTACCTCGCTATGAAATCCGCCTGCGAGTACGAGAACGCATGCCCAACGGATATGAGTCCCGAGATTGTGGGGGGCGGCGTATCTATCGCATATACCTTCTTCTTTGATTTCTCATCGAACTTGTATATGCCGTGCTCCTCCCAGTACTTCGACAGCCTTGGCTCCGCCTCCTTGTAATCGAACCTGTCTTTCATGATTCAGTAATTTACAACATAGCTATATAAATTTGCAGAAACCCAAGCTGACGATACTCAATAAATAACTTGAGTGCAATCTCATTTTGGTAATATGCAAGGCCTAGTCTGCAGCAATATATCAAAAAGGTACGAGACAGGAAAGGTCGCGCTGAACAAGCTAAGCATGTCCGTGGAGTCGAAAGGCATCTTCGCGCTTATAGGAAGGAACGGCGCAGGGAAGACGACCCTCATAAGGATACTGGCCACGCAGCTTTCGCCTACGTCAGGCGCTGCGAGCCTTAATGGCGTGGACATAATCAAGGATCCGCATGGCATACGCGAGAGGATAGCGATAGTCCCGCAGGAGGCTAGGGCTACACCGTGGCTGACCCCTCATGAGACCATATTCTCATATCTCCTGTGGAGGGGCTTTGACACGGGCGAGGCCCACGAGCGCGCTGACAGGGCGATAAAAAGGCTCGCTATAGAGGAATACGCCGATAAGTCAAACAGGTTCCTTTCGGGAGGCATAAAGAGGAAGGTTCTTGTGGCAACCGTCATAGCGTCAGAAGCAGAGCTGATATTTCTCGACGAGCCCACGACCGGCCTAGACCCGATATCGAGAAACGACCTGTGGAACGTGCTCAACGAGCTCAAGAAAGACAGGTTCATATTCCTGACAACCCATTATCTCGAAGAGGCAGAGAGGCTCGCAGACAACATAGGGATAATAGAGAACGGCAAGCTGCTCGGCATCGGCACATTGGAGGAGCTCAGGAAGAAGGTGAAGTATCCGTACAGCATAAAGATGCTGGATGCTGGCAAAAAAGCGGCTGTAAGGCCCAAGAGCGGCAAGGTGATAAGGGGCCTTGACGGCAATTCGCAGATACTGACAAGCCAGAAGGAGGCCTATGCGATATCCGACCAATTCATAAAGAAGGGGATAAAATTCTCGATGAACCCGATATCGCTTGACGACATATTCTACTATCTTGTAAAGAAGCCCATAGAGAATGGTGAGGAGCATGAGGAGGAATATTGGTAGCCAGCTGCTTGCGTCGGTTCTTGTCAACGCGGTATACGCGATGAAGAACTATCCGATAATGCTATCGTATACCTTCCTCTCGCCGCTGTCCATGCTTCTCGTGATATTCTTCGTCAGCCACGGAAGCCTTCTTGGCATAGGCATAGAAGGCGGATTCATAATGGCGATGGTGCTTAGCGGCGTTAGCATGCAGGGCGACCTATCGCACCTCAAGAACGACCTTAAGATCCAGGACATGGTCGTCAGCTCTCCTACAACCGCATTTGTGTACATACTGGGCATGGCAATATCGGAGCTCGTGTACTCGCTGCCATCGCTGGTCACGCTGATCGTCCTTGCAGCGCTCTTCATCCATACCTCGCTGATGGGCGCGATTGAGATATTCCTCGCAATGTCGCTGATGTTCGCATTCTCCATAGCCCTGGGCTTCATGCTCTCGACATTCAGCTCAGACGTGATCCAGAGCTGGGCCTTCTCAGGAATAGTCTCGACGTTCCTCGCCACAATCCCCCCGGTCTACTACCCCATCACGTACATACCCCTGCCGTACCGCTACATCGCATACCTCTCGCCGACGACATACGCTGCGCAGATAGCGCAGAACGCAGCGGGTTACGTGGCCGTACCTGGCGCCATCCTTGCAATAGACTGGATCGTGCTTATAGCAGTATCGATAGCCATCTTCATAATAGCGGCCAAGAAGACCAGATGGAGGGAGAAGTGAATGGCCATCTCATGTTCCAGCAATCCTTAGCACCAATGCCCAAACCCTATCGTCATCAAGCTTCGCATTTAGCACAACCTGCCTGTCAAGCACCGGAGTGATGATCAGAATGAATGCAACCGTAGTCGCAAGGTGCATCAACGTGAACGGTATCTGCCCCATGAACGATTCCTCAAAAGTGCCGCCATAAAGCAGCGGGGTCGCTATCACACCTGTAATCAGATCGAAGAAAAGCACTCCAACGATCCCGCATCCAAGATACAACTTCATTCCTACGTCCTTCTTGCCTTTGAGGAAATAGTGAAAGGCCATTCCTACGGTGCCGTATGTGATTGCCGTGACCGCTGTCCAAGGGCCAACATATCCCGTAACGAAATCAAATGAGGACATGGTCATGAACGGGAAGGCGAACGATGTCAGCGCAGAGCTCCTTCTTGAAAATGGGAGTGCCATGGACATTATCGGGTCGTTGTTCGGTATTATCCTCAACAGCCTTATGAAGTTCGCTATCAGTATCGAAAGGACCAGTTTCACGCGATTGTTCTTGTCTTCGTCTTTCCCTTGCATCCTACCATGCTCGTGGACATATTGGACTCAGGCAACCTGGCTTACCCATTCGCATGGGATTACAGTTGCGGCACAGCAGTGGATTTTCACCACTTTCCCCTGACATCGGCTGGCTCCGAACCAGCTATCCGCAGAAATATATGAGCACCAATCCTTATAATGCTGATGCAGGGATTTTTAACCCTTAATCTAAACCAATGACGGAAAGCGGCATTTGCCTTATTTCGAACCGGAGATCCCGTGCCATCTAGTTATTACAAGTCCTAAATATTCGCCTGTGCTGGCCAGTATGCTGCGCGCGCTTGTGTGGCTGGTCATCATCTCATAGATTTCGGGTCTGTCAAACAGCAGCTTCCCTATCCTCTCCCTATCACGCGCATCCGTGACCACGCTGTGCACATCGACGTTAAGGTTCTTGCCCATCTCAGGGTGCTCTTCCCTATATTTCTTGACGTAGTCGTCGACAATTCTTGCAACGGGCCTTACCCTCTCCCTGTCGAATTTCTCTGCAAAATGGGCAACCACGTCTCCCGGATTCCTTATCATTTCGTCTATCTGCTCCATCTCCTCCTTTGACAGTATCCTCTTGTCGTTGATTATTATGCCGTCTATGATTGATCGGCTGTAGTACTTCAGGTTCTTGCTGGCTTTGGACAGCTTTGCGTAGACATCGTTGTTTATGACTGCGCTGCTTCCGTCGAAATCCATCACAGCCGCCGTGAATATTGCTGAGTCCATCGCGGATCTGCAGAGGAGCGCGACGGCATTATTGTATTCCAGGTTCATGCAGAGCGAGGCCTCGCCGAAGAGGAAAAGGGGCCCTTCGAAAGGCGTGCCCTTCGCAACAACGTTGTAGCCCAAGGCACCTGACAGTTCAGAGGTCATCCTCAGGAATTCGTTGCCATCCTGGCTATGTTTTCGCGCCATATCAATGCTCCCTTCAAGTTTCAATGCGGTATAAGATATTTTAACCCTTTCTGAGCATTACCATATCATGGCGCTGAGGGTTCCAAACAGGGCAGGCTTTAGGAAGCCGGTCATGATTGCAGTCTGCCTTTTGCTGCTGCTATTTTCAATAACAGCGGTCACGCACCTTAAGCTACGACCCAAGCTCATCGAAACGCCAGCACCCGCAAGGAGTGCAACAACAGCCCTGTCCATCAGCACAGCGCAACAGCCAACAACGCAAACTCCTAATTGGAGCTATTCAAATGCAAATCCTGTGCAGGGCAAAACAGGCGGGAATCCGATAAGGCACATCATAGTCATATTCCAGGAGAACCGGGCTTTCGACAATTATTTCGGCACTTACCCAGGAGCCTATGGCATCCAGAGCGGCGCATGCGTGCCCATATATCCAAACGAGAAGAATGGAACGTGCGTCAAGCCTTTCAGGCTGGCCCCGAACCAAGCATCTACGCCGGACTTGCCGCACCTGTACAAGCCGTCGCTCCAGGCCATGGACAATGGAAAGATGGACGGCTTCATAGCCGCCGCGCACGGCTGCAACCTCACCATGGGCTATTACGACAGTGCAACCATACCGTACTATTGGGACTATGCAAGGCACTTCGTGCTTGCGGACCACACCTTCCAATCGATGGTCGGATACAGCCCCGCGAACCACTGGGCCATGATAGCTGCACTCGCTCCGCTGATAGGATTCAAGGACTGGATAAACAGCTCAACTAGCTATGCAACAAGATACAACTATACAGTCGAAGCCGACTCAATACCTACGCTTACAAGCCTGATGAGCAATTCTAAAGTAAGCTGGAAGTATTACGATCAAGTCATACCTGCAGGCAAGTTCCAGCAGGCCTTTGGCAACGGCACGACCATAGACTACTGGAACCCCTTCTTGAGCAGGCATTCATCTTATAATGCCAGCATGAGCAGCCATTTCGTTGTGAGAGGGCAGCTGTTCACGGACATAAACAGCGGCACCCTTCCGAATGTATCGTGGGTGATACCTTCCGCACCGATATCCGAGCACGCTCCAGCCAAAGTCCAATACGGCATGTGGTGGTCGGCAAGAATCCTCAATTATCTTGGCACCAGCAGGTACTGGAACAATACGGTTGTAATAATCGTATGGGACGATTATGGAGGCTGGTATGATGGGATCGCGCCCCCTTCGATAAACTCGTCCACAAGCATAGGCGGCACATACGCGCAGGGGGCTGGCATGAGGGTGCCCATGCTGATAATATCACCATACTCAAAGGCCGGGTATGTCGACCATACAACGTACACGTTTAGCTCGATAATGAGGTTCGTAGAGTACACCTTCAATCTTCATCCGCTCAACGTGAGGGACAGGACCGCGAACAATATTCTCAACGCGCTCAATTTCACGCAGAGGCCTTTAAGCCCGGTGTTCGAACCCATGAACCTGACGCAGACCAACATCGTTGACTACTGGGCTTACAACCAGTCAAGGACTCTTCCTCAGCCGCCGCCCGTGACTGGGGCGTGCGTAATACTTGAAGCGAACAACATAAAATCCAACCAGAACCAAGCCGAAACCGGATTCATAGGCGGAAACCCGGACTGATAAAAACGAAGAATGCACAGCATCGAAGCATTTTTCGCTTAGTTTAAATATGTTGAACGCGTATCAATAGTGGGGATTGGTGTGGCTATAGCTCAGAAGAACGGGAACTTGGATGTATCAAGGGAGCATGGCAGGGCAACGCTCACGTCGCTGATAAGGCAGCCTTACGAGGCGCTCAAGGCCAAGAAGGCAAAGCAAGCTGAGAATGAGCAGCATAAGCAAAGGGCGCTAAGCGTTTACCGAAAGGTCATGGAGCACGGCAGAAGACGGGCCTCGTCAGGAGATCCGTACGAGGCGATGCGCGTATACGGCAAGGCCTGGGACATCGCAGTGAAATACAACCTCGAGCCGGACACGTGGCACTCTGCGCACGACGCGATACTGGACGAGATGAACAAGATCGGCATCAAGAGAAAAGAGGAAAGCCTGAATGCCCAAACGCGCTGACCGGCTTATTTTACCATAAGCCTGCGAGCACCAGAATGCAGCCGCCGATTGGTGAGAGAATATGCAGGGAGAGAGATTTGAACTCTCGAACCCGCTAGGGGAGCAAGCCCTGAACCTGCCGCATTTGACCAAGCTTTGCTATCCCTGCACGCAACTATTTCTACGCATCAAATAAAGAACCTTACCATGGAACTTCGCGCAAACGGACAAAGATTTATATAATGTAAGAGCAAAATTGTCTTGTTAGGGGTTAGAAGTTTCAGCAAACAATTCCAATAAAGCCGTGATAAGATGGCAGGGGACTACAACAACGAGGCAATGTCAGGCACGATACCGGAGAACGTGGTGCTGATCGGGAAGAAGCCGCCGATGAACTACGTGCTTGCGGTTGTAACGCAGTTCAACAACGGCGCCAGGAGCGTGAAGGTGAGGGCGAGAGGGAACGCGATATCTAGGGCAGTTGACGTTGCAGAGATATCCAGGAACAGGTTCGTCAACGATGTAAAGGTCGAGAACATCGCGATAAGCTCCGAGGAGATAGCAAACGAGGACGGCACGAAATCCAAGGTCAGCGCGATAGAGATAACCCTCAGCAAGTGAACTTCCTGTTATTTTCTCAGTTCTTCAGCTCCCTCACGATGTCTGTGGAGGTGACCATGCCTATGCAATGCATCTCCCTTTTGCTGCTGACGACCGGAACCCTGCTTATGCCGTAATCCAGCATCTCCTTTACCGCTTTTTCGTAGCCGTCCTTCTCCTCGACGCATATGGGCTTTGACATTACCTCCCCTACAGTAGAATGAGGCTCGCTGTACTCCTCTATCCTCTTCCTTGTGACTATGCCGACAAGAAGGCCGTCTTCCAGGACCGGCATGACTGAAACCCTTGATGACTGCATCAGCTTTAGGACGCTGCACACCTTGGAATTCTTGGAAACTCCTACGATATGCCTCTCCATCAGGTCGGATATTCTGGGCATGCGATGTACTAACTACCGATTAAAGTATATAAATGCTCTCAGCGTTAAGTAAAGGGGGTGTTATCCTGCAGACTACGTACAGGAGCCATTATGTAAGCGAGATCAGTCCCGAGGATGACGGAAAGGAGGTAACGCTGGCAGGATGGGTGCATGAGGTAAGGAACATAGGCAAGATAGTCTTCGTGCTGCTGCGCGACAGGACAGGCATAGCGCAGATAGTAGGCAAGGAAGGGGACACAAAGCAGGAAGCGCTCAGCGCCATGAATCTTCCAAAGGAGAGCGTCATCGTAGTAAAAGGCAGGGTCAAGAAGAACAGCGAGGCGAAGAAAGGCTATGAGATAGTGCCGATAGAATTCACGAACATCAATCCCCTGCAAAGCAGCATACCGTTCGAGGTCACGGGAAAGGTGCCTGCTGACATCGACGTAAGGCTCGACTACAGGTACATAGACATGAGGAGATTGGAGACGACATCGGTCTTCAACATAGAATCGACAATACTCTGGGCATTCAGGAACACCCTCGCAAAGGAGGGGTTCGTAGAGATACGGACCCCGGCCCTGGTCGAAGCCGCCACGGAAGGCGGAGCTGACCTTTTCTCCGTTGATTATTTCGAGAAGAAGGCGTACCTCGCGCAGTCGCCGCAGCTTTACAAGCAGCTGGCTGTCATAGGGGGAATGGACAAGGTAATGATGATAGTCCCCGCATTCAGGGCTGAGAAGCACAATACGGTGTACCATCTCAACGAGGTGACGCAGATGGATGTCGAGATGGGCTTCGCGGACCACAACGATGCGATAAGGATGCTGAAGAAGACCTTCAAGGGCATAGTGAAAGAGGTGATAAAGAGGAACGGCCAGGATCTTGAAAGGCTGGGAGTAGATCTGAAGGTGCCTGCGGTGAAGGAGGTGACGTACAGGAACGCTCTCAAGAAGCTCAACGCAAACGGCATCAAGATCGAGTTCGGCGAGGACCTCAACAGGGAGAGCGAGGAGATGATATGCAAGTTGTTTGGAGACGCTGTCATCCTCAAGGAATATCCTTCGGCTGTTAGGGCGTTCTACAGCATGCCCAACGAAAAGGATCCTAGGATATGCAACAGCTACGACCTCCTCTACAAGGGCCTGGAGCTAGCGAGCGGAGCGCAGAGGATCCACATACCTGAGATACTCATAAACTCGATAAGGGGAAGGGGGCTGGATCCGGCGAACTTCGACTTCTACATAAACGCGTTCAAGCAGGGAGCGCCTCCGCACGCGGGATGGTCGATAGGCCTTGAAAGGCTCGCGATGAAGCTCACAAACATGCAGAACATACGCGAGACGTCGCTATTCCCCAGAGACAGGGTAAGGCTGAAGCCCTGATTATCTTTATCAAAGGCAGTCCCATGGAATTCGAGCTACTCAACGAAGGCAAGGCAAAGGAGGCGATAGGGATCCTTGAAAGGGAATACAAGGATGCCCATTACTACCTCGACTTCAAGACTCCCGTAGACCTCGTCGCAGCTGCGATACTCTCGGCTCAGGCTAGGGACGAGGTCATAAATTCAGTGACTCCTGAACTGTTCAGGAGGTTCAAGACCGCAGACGATTACGCGGGCACCGGCCCCGAGGAGCTCATAAAATACATCGGCAGGATAACTTTTGCGGGCAACAAGGCAAGGAACATCACCAAGACGTTCAAGGTTATAAAGGAAAAATACGGCGGAAAGGTTCCC
Source organism: Microcaldota archaeon (assembly GCA_028867135.1). Taxonomy (GTDB): domain Archaea; phylum Micrarchaeota; class Micrarchaeia; order Micrarchaeales; family CABMGC01; genus JAGWGW01. The sequence goes on from JAGWGW010000016.1 coordinate 14,711, forward strand.
GACAAAATGGAGCAACTGATCGAGCTGCCCGGGATAGGGAGGAAGACCGCGAACACGATACTGATCAACGCATACGGGATTGTGGAAGGGATTCCTGTAGACACGTGGGTGATAAAGCTTTCAGGAAGGATAGGCCTCAGCAAGAGCAAGGATCCTGAAGAGATCGAAAAGGACCTCATGAAGACCGTGGACAGGAGGTACTGGAAGAACATAGCATACGTTTTCAAGAGCCACGGCAGGAAGATATGCCAGTCGCAGGTGCCGATCTGCAGCGCCTGCGTGCTAAACAGGATATGCCCGAGGAACGGAGTGACCAAAAGCAGGTGAACCCATGGAATACATAGCCGACATACACTTCCATTCAAAATACGCGGGCGCGTGCAGCGAGCAGCTCACCCTCGAGAACATAGACAAGGCCGTAAAAGAAAAGGGTATAGGAATAGTCGGCACCGGCGACTTCACGCATCCGTTATGGATGAAGGATATCAAGGAGAAGCTTGAGGGCGAGAACGGCATATACGGGCTCAGGGGTTCCGGCACCGGAACAAAGTTCATTATTAGCGGAGAGGTATCTACAATATTCTCAAACGACAAGTCGGTGACATCGAGGGGCATGTTCGACAGGAGCGGCAGCGTGAAGAAGATACACCATGTGATACTCTCCCCAAGCATCGAGGCCGCAGAGCATCTAAACGAAGAGCTGAAGAGGTTCGGAAACCTCGCCATCGACGGAAGGCCGCAATTCAACATGAGCGCCTCGGAGCTCGTGGAGCTGATTTTCAAGATCGACAAAAACATGTTCGTCTTTCCGGCTCACGCCTGGACCCCCTGGTTCGGCGTTTTGGGATCGATATCCGGATTCGATTCAATAGAAGAGGCTTATGAGGACCAGGCAAAGCACATATACGCGATCGAGACAGGACTAAGCGCAGACCCTGCGATGATCTGGAGAGTATCGAAGCTTGACAAGTACGCATTGCTCTCAAGTAGCGACGCCCACTCGCTCCCAAAGATAGGAAGAGAAGCAATCCTCATGGATATTGACGGCGATATTACTTATGACAAGATGACAAGCGCGATAAAGGAGAAGAGGCTCAAGATGACAGTGGAGTTTTATCCTGAAGAAGGCAAGTACCACTACGACGGCCACAGGAACTGCAAGGTCTCGATGCCCCCATCAGAATCGAAGAAGTTCAACAACATATGCCCCGTATGCAGGAAGAAGCTCACACTAGGAGTGATGCACAGGGTGGAAGACCTTGCAGACAGGGAAGAAGGATACGTGCCAAGGAATTCCGTGCCTTTTGTCAACGCGATACCGTTGCAGGAGGTCATAGCGCACGTGCTGAAGAAGAGCACGGGCTCGCCGTACGTGCAGAGAGCATACGATAAGCTGGTAGGCGCGTTCGGGACAGAGTTCAACGTCCTGCTAAAGGGCGATGTCGAAAGGATAAAGGAGATAGACAGGGACACGGGAATAGCGATCGAGAACGTCAGGGAGAACAGGGTCAACATAGTACCAGGATATGACGGCGTTTTCGGCATAATAGACATAGCCAACGAGATAAAGGAAAAGAAGGGGCAGAATCGCCAGAGCCAGATAAGCGATTTCTAACAATCTGGCATGTAATTATAAAGCTTAGTGCCCATTTCCTATCATGAATCCGAGGTTCGTTCTTCTAGCGCTTACGCTGTCGGTCCTCGCGGGCATCCCGGGTGCCTACGTGACATCGTTGCATGCGCCCGCAGTGATACTTAACCAGAGCATCGGGGAGCTGACCGGCATATCACTGAATGTCACCCCTGGAACCGGGAGCGTTGTCGTGAACGGCGCAAGCAGCGTGGGTTCTGACACACGCATCTCGGCCGAAACTGCAGCGACCTACGCATCCGCATACCTCGGAATTGACGAAAGGAACTACAACTTCACATACACGATCAACGCAAGCGGCATAAACGTGTCCGGGCCCAGCGCAGGGCTCGCATTCACGCTTCTTGCCGTGTACGGGCTCCAGGGCAAGCAGCTTCCTAGCAATTTTTCAGTCACCGGCACCATAGAGGCTGATGGGGCCGTGGGTCTTGTCGGCGGAGTCTATGACAAGGCTACGGCGGTCAAGAAAGGCAACCTAGGCTATCTCATAGTCCCGTTCGCCAATAACGGCAGCATCGAATACCTAATATACTACATGGCGCAGCAGCAGCTCGCAATACCTATCGAACAGGCGGGCAACGTTACGCAGGCGCTGAATTACGTGTCAGGCAATACGCCGATAACCCATCTGCAGTACTCGATACTCAGGAACTATTCAGTTGCCAGCCTACCCACGGTGAACTCCACATGCAATGGCTGCAACCTAAGCGCGTTCTGGGCTGTAACCGACTATACGCTCAACTTCACTGCCCAGCAGGCAGCGTCCCTGTACCAGAACAAAACGCCAAACGCATTCATCAGGACAGGCAGCAACCTGCAAAGCCAGCTGCTCACGCAACTGGACCAGTACAGGGCCATCGCAAGCAAGGGCTACCTGTACACTGCCGCAGACCTTGCGTTCCTCGACTACATAAAGTCGTTCGTTTTCGCCAATTCGTACAACATCACAGGCTCAAAGGCGGTGTCAACGATCAGCAGCGTGTCGTTATACTGCAGTTCGCTGACGCCTCCGGCGATCACGCAGCAGAACTATGAGTATGTGATGGGAGGGGAGCTGAGGCAGTCGTGGGCCAACATAACGCTACATGACCTCAACAACACCGTCAATTCAAGCAGCGATTCCGATGCAGCGATAGAGGCGATATACAGCGTTGCGCCGGCATACGCATGGTGCAAGGCTGCCAACGAGATGTACTCAGTTGCGGCTTCGCTGAACGGCACAAATGTCTCAATCAGCCCTTCGCTCAAGAGGCAGGCATATGCAGCTCTCTCGAACATGAGCAGCTCGGATACTCTTTATTCAAGGGCTGCAAAGCAGCTCTACGCGAACGGCTACTACGGAGCAGCGCTCTACAGCGCGGTCTATGCGAACGTATTCTCGGGGAGCCAGCCGACCATCGCCTTCAACGCGTCGACCGTCAACTCGATCAACTCGTCAATAAGCAACGAGACCGCGTACAGCGTAGGCGTCTGGCCTTATCAGTTCGCGCTCCAGTCCAGCTTCTACCTGAAGCAGGCGATGTTCTCAAGCAACAGCAATGAGAGGAACAGCGACATGCGGAGCTCATACAGCTCGCTGATGCTGTCGCAGGGAATCAGCGCTGCGAACAACAAGATGCTGTCGTCAATGACCTACAGCGCCACGCAGCCTTCAGGCACAAGCCAGCTGGACAGCGAGCTCGCTTCGCTGCAGCACCAGTTCAACAAGATATACGAGCTCTCGCTGGTCATAATGCTCCTGCTGCTTCTCGTTATAATATCGCAGACGTTCTTCATCGCAATGCTTCTCAAGAAGCTGAGGAACGGGAAGAAGAGATGAAATGGGAGCTGATCCTTTCTGCTCAAGGGAGAAGATAGAGCACCAGATAATCTACGAGAGCAGGCACTTCTACGCGCTCTACGACATAAGGCCGGTGGTGCCGGGCCACTGCCTCATCCTGCCGAAAAGGCACATCCTCGACATGCTGGAATTCAGCGACGAGGAGACTGCCGATTTCCAGGCGATCGCGAAGAAGGTCATACCGGTGCTGATAGAGCAGTACTCAAAGGAGGAGAAATCGTACGACTTCACATCCCAGATAGGGCCGTACTCCGGAAGAACCGTCAACCATCTGCATTTCCACGTGCTTCCAAGGAGCAAGAAGGACGAGTACCAGAAAAGGAACGTGCACATATACCTTGACATAGAGAACAACAGGTCCAGCCTGCTCCTCAACATAAGGGAGGAGGTCGGAAGGCTCAGAAAGGCACTTGGATATTCACCAGCGCAGAAATGAGGAAAGCAAGCAGCGCTACCAGCATCGCAGCGAGGGAAACGTTCCTCATGCTGTCGTAATCCCTCTGCCTTTTGCTTGCAAGAAAGACCGTTCCCGAATAGAACAGCAGCATGTCCGTAACAAATATCATAACAGCGTAAACCGCGTTGTGGAAGAACGGCCGATATGCCGAGTACACGTAAACGCTCATGGAGATGGCGACGAGATAGAGCAGCATCGCAATCCATGCGGATGCCTTTATCCCAAGCGCCTTTGGAAGGGTGTTCGCCTTCCTGAGCCTGTCTCCCTTGTAGTCCCTTATGGATCCGTGCACCTCCCTCGCGAAGCCGCTTATGAATATTATGAGGAACAGCGTCGCTGCCACGGCAGGAAGCTGCGCGTTAACCACGTACGCGCCGAAGATGAAAGGTATCGACATGGAGAAGGCTATATAGGCGTTGCCCAGCACCAGCATCTCCTTCAGCCTGTAGCTGTAGAGTATCGAGACGACTGCGAAGAACAAGGCTATCGCAAAGCAGTATATGTTTATCAGCGCGCTCGCTCCAACCCCTATCGCCATGCAAACAGCAGTTATCCGCAACGCATCCCCGGGCTTCAGCGCCCCTGTAACAAGCGGCCTGCTCTTCCTGTTCGCCTTGTCAACGTCTATGTCAAAATAGTCGTTTACGGCGAAGGAGCCCATGCTGATGAATATCGGCGTTATAAGGCTGAGAATCAGGGTTGGCAATGCCGGTATGCCATTCGATATTGTCTCTGCCGTAATCACCGCAATCACGAGCATTACGCTGTGCTCTATTCTTGTAAGCCTGAGGATTGCGCCTATCTTTCCCATGGAAGTAGAATTGCGATTAAGGCTTAAATAATGAATCATTAGACAACTGTCCAATCCGATAGTTCTGTGTAAATACCAAAAGGGACATGACATCACCATGGCAGTAGCGGCTACGATAAGCACTGTGGCAAAGGAGCTCAAGGCCTGCGGGAGAACGTGGCAGGCTCCTGATCCCGTCATGGTCACGGAGATGAAGCGCCTCGTAAGGGAGAGATGGTCAACACCGACCCTCTGGACCCGACAGTTCAAGAGCGAGGTAAAGCTTTATATCGAGCCCAGCTGCGAAAGCCAGGGCATCGCGTTTCCAAATTTCGAGCTTAGGGAGCATTCCAAAGGTCCGCCAGGATATGCTAACATGGAGAACGGCATAAACTACGCGAGCCTGAAATATTCGTTCATAGCCGTTGCAGACAGGTGGGCTATAAAGGCGGTAGTGGCCCACGAGCTCTGGCACATGATAAAGGGCCTCGGAGTCGGCTCTTCGATCGAGCAACGCAGGCAGAGCAGGCAGACGGAGTTTGAGGCCGATGCCTTCGCAGCAAAGATTGTAAGCTCAATGAACTTAGCCGTGGCGCTCGCAATGATAAACCAATACTCAAACAAGGTGAATCTTGACTATTTCTGCGACGAGGTGCTGCAAAATGGCGGAAGAGCGCGCTTATCAAACAGAATTTTTACATACAAGAGGTCGATATCGCACCTAAGGGATACGCATCCTGACATGGCTGAAAGAATAGCAAGGCTACTGAACATGGAAGCCCAGAATCCTATCTGGAAGTTTCTATAGCCAAAAACTATAGTAAAGAGTTAATAAAACCAACTGCATAATTATTCTGTTCTTGGGGAGCAGATGGTTGTCAAAGAGATAGGCATAATCGGTCTTGGGAAGATGGGCAGGAACATAGCGCTCAACCTTCTCAAGCACAATTACAGGGTTGTTGCGCACAACAGGTCAAAAGAACCGCTGGAAGAAGTCCTCAAAAGCGGCGCAGAGGAAGCCGCCTCGTTCTCAGATTTCGGCACAAAGCTCGGCAGGAAAAGAACAGTATGGATCATGCTGCCTGCCGGCGACGTGACCGACAACGCATTCAGGGAGCTGGCAGATGTGCTTGAAAGCGGCGACATAATAATAGACGGATCTAACTCGATGTACAAGGATTCTGCGAGGAGGGCTGCGATGATGAAGGAGAAGGGAATCAGCGTGCTCGACGCAGGATGCAGCGGAGGCCCTTCCGGCGCGTTGAACGGCATGTCGATAATGGCAGGGGGGGAGAGGAGCGCATTCGACGAATGCGAGCAGCTATTCAAGGATCTCAGCGTTAAAAACGGCTATCTTTACACCGGTGAGTCAGGCTCCGGGCATTTCGTCAAGATGATCCACAACGCGATAGAATACGGAATGATGGAATCCATCGCAGAAGGCTTTGAGCTTATGCACAACGGCCCCTACAAGAGCATAGATCTCGCCAAAACTGCAAGGCTCTGGAACAACGGCTCTGTGATAAGGGGTTATCTGATAGAACTTACGGAGAGGGGACTCGGTAGCGACAGGGAGCTGGCAGGCTATAACCCCGAGGTCGAGGACAAGGGCGAAGGAAGATATGCAGTTACCACGGCAGTCGAATACGGCGTGCCGTTCGGCGCGATAACCGAATCGCTCTACGTAAGATTCTCCTCCAGAGACGGATACAAGTTCGGCAACAGGCTGCTGTCGGCAATGAGGCACGGATTCGGAGGGCACGAAGCTGCAAAGAAGTAGATACGATGTATAAGCTAGGAGTTATTGGCCTGGGTCACTGGTTCGAGCGGCTGTACGAGGGCATAAAGAAGACCGACATGATAGCGATAGACAAGGCAGCCAGCGTAAGCGGCATAGAGAAGAAGGGAGCGCAGCTCACAAGGCTAGGGATAATGCACGACAGGTACTACAAGCTTGTCCCCGGCGCGCCGATACCTGACGAGTTCTTCAAGGGCCTTGACATAGTCCACATCTCGAACCCGAACCAGTTCCATGCTGAACAGACCCTCCAATCGCTCTCGTCCAACAAGATAACGATAACCGAGAAGACGTTCGGAGTCAACAAGAAGGAATTCTCCAGGGTGCTCAATTACATAACAAGGAACGAACTGCAGGGCAAGGCGTACCTGCATCTCCACTACGTGCACAAGCAGCTCGTGCTCCGGCTTCCGGGGCTGCTCCAAGAATTCACCGAAACTGAGGGGAAGGTGGTCAGCACAGCAGCGACCTTCTTCGAGATGGCAAACGAGGAAGGGATAAGGAGGAGCTCGTGGCTATTCAAGCCCGAGAGCGGCGGCCTGTTCATGGACTGGATACATCCCTTCGAGATATACCTCAAGGGCGCGCTTGCGAGCAGCATGACGCTCCACGGCTTCAAGAAATACGCAGTGAACACCTCGTACGACAGCGACAATCCCACAGGCATAGAGGCCGAGGTGCTACTGCAGGGCAGGTTCTTTTCAAAGGACGCGAAGGCCGTCATGAGAGTGTCTGAAGGAGTCGACCAGGCGCACAAGACAAAGGTCGCAAGGTTTTTCTTCGAGTCCGGCAACCATCTCGATCTTAATTTCATAGATTCAGGGCTTGAATTCACGAGCAGCAACAGGGGCTCTTGGGAGCTGAGGAAGGGGAAGGACAACAGCGTGATAAGGTCAGGGAGACCTGGCGGTCCAACGTCGTCGGACATACTTGTGAGCGACATGGTCGGGCTGTGCGAAGGCTCGAACCCAGGACTTACGATAGATGAGATGAAGGCCCTCTTCGAGCCGCAATGGGACTACCAGAGAACCGCTAAGGATGCGGGTCTGATAACCGACCTGGACGAAGTGGCCGAATTCATGCGGAACGGCTCAAGGGTGTGCACGGCCGCAAACTGAGCCGTTTCACAAGCTTTTTATATGAAACCATGGGATAGCATTTCATGCCAAACAATCCGTCACGGTTATTCGGGACAAACGAGTCGTTCAAGGATATCGAGATAAACGAGAAGCAAGGGAGGGAGCTTGCAAGGAAGGGCAGCAGGG
>JAGWGW010000017.1 GCA_028867135.1 Microcaldota archaeon
GTGGTAGTCGTAGGGTGTGAAGCTCGCCGCGAACTGCGGGCCGTCCCATTCGTGCGTTCCCACTAGGTACCAGTCGAACTTGCGCTGCACGATACGCACGGAGGTATCCGCCGCTTCCAGCACGGCATTGATCACAGCCTTCGTGGTACGAGTCTCCCATCCGCAGCTTGAGACTGTGGCATAATCACCATACACCACTGCTACTTGTGAACCACGATAACGCACGGATGTTCCAAGGCCGTCCATCGACATGTACGGTTCAACTGAATACAGATACGTCTTAAACCGCTTGCCGCTCACGGCTGCCTGAGCTAGTGCTGCGTGTGTGTTATACACAACATGAAGTCTCCTTGTTTGTCATGGTGCCAGCCTTCGGCGTATCCGCATCCACTACCATATCCTCACCATATCCTCGGTTTCTAGGCAATCCCTCACGTTGAAACTCTGTGTAGTGATCCATAATCCATTCAGGTACATAAGCGTAATTACCATAGCTATCTATTGCAATCACTGAGCCATCAGTTGTGATGGCAAAGTCATCAATCCCCATGAACAGCCCTAGCTCACGGGCGAGTCTTCCCAGGTCATGATCTTTCTCAGTCATAGTGACGCTCCTGAATCACGTGCTCAAGCGTGTCGGCCAACTCTTGAAGGTGCCGGATCTGTTCGTGCAACTGTCGCAGGACAAGACTGATATCCCTAAACGGAAAAGCTTGCGGTTGTGCAACTGCTTGTTCTGCTTCGTCAATAGCACTTAGCAGTCTTGTGACCTCATGCAGACGCATTCGATGGTAGATCATGGCAATTCCCCCTTCTTTGCCTTTGCCTCGTCACTTCCCCTTTATAGGTCAATCTCTTTCGGGAACACTTCCGCGAGCAACACCTCAGCGACCTTGCTATCTCTCTGATACTCCATGAATACAACGACAAACGCTGCGAGGATATGCGCCAATCGTGAAGGCGTCGATCCAATATTCGATGCTCGTTCCAGAATCTCTAGCAAGCCCGGAGTAAAGAGCGGATCAGCCATCAGATTCTTCGTCTCTGTTTCTTCTACAGCCTCCATAACACGGGGGACTAGACGCTGAAAACGTTCGCGTTGATCTTCGGGTATCCGTGTCATGTTTAAACTTCCTTTCATCGACGCCAGGGTGTATACCAGTCTATCACAGTTGCTACCATCGCTAGAACTAGCAGTGTCCAGAAGAGGTTAGCTAAGATTGTCCCTAGCATCCGACTTGCTCCACCTTTACGGTTTGTTGGCCTGTCGGCACCGATCACCTACTGTGGAATGATCCATGACACCCGCACCCCTCTTCTGAACACTGCTAGAAGCTAGCGCACTAGCAGGTTAGCATACTTTCATTACTCCTCTACTCTACGGCTCTCAGCGCTCCCGCAGCCCGGAAGCCTGTCCCGTATTCTCTACCACAACGATTACACTCACCAGGCATAACAAGCAACTCGTGCTCATTCATCCGTCTAAACAAACTTACCTTCCCTTTGCCTTTCCCCTGAACGCCACATAGCTCACAGCGTTTACACACAGGACAACAGACACATTCGAGGAAATATCCTTGCACGTCATTCATCGCTGTTACCACCGTATACGACGTTACCACCGTATACGACATGTACGTCACTGAAATACGTAGGAACCGACGATAATACCGGAGTCGCCAAGTCTCTATACAGCTCATCACACTTTTCACACCGCGCGAGCAACTTTACCCTCTCACCGGACATAATGTAACTAGAGGCACTACCTTTGCAGCCGCATTCCCATCCTACAAGATGGGATTTAAACGGAACAGCGGAACAGACAAAGCCAGGTATCGGGGCAAACTTCTTGTCGCAATATTCACACCATATAGGTCGAGTAGTTGCCCAGACAAGCACTATGTACCGACCCGGACGCGTAGCAATCTCCTCCTCATGTGCTGGGTAGTGGTAGTCAAACACTGCCTCTTCGAACGAATGACACGCACAGCCCATAGGAATCATGGGTGTCGGTATCGTAGTATTGTGCGTTGCTGTCCCCTTAGCTTTCATTAGCAGCCTCGGGCTCTCTCTTCCCTGCTTACCACTCCTCACACACTGACAGTATCGGCACCTTGCCCCTCGAAGTCAACCCTTCTGAAGGGCAATTTTCGTGAGACTTTTCCAATGTAACGGCCCAACGGAAAACTTGGCCCGCCGCATGGCCTCATTGAAGATGTGTTTATACCTGAAGCATTTGACCACGCGCTGGTTGCAACTTGGTTATGCGCGGCTGGACAGTCTGGACAGAACTGGATGAAGAGCGATGAAGAGCTTTGTTCAAACATAACTACTTTTTATTCCACGATGGATGCGCTTTACTCCACATTCTCTGGGCATTCCTGGCTTTTGTTTAAACTAGTCTTTCCATTTCGGACTGTCACCTCGACTTGCTTTGCCACCAACTTGCCTTAGTATCTGCCTTTACTTGGTCTCCCGGATCACTCGGTGGATTTTCTTCCATGCCCGACGCACGCTCCATTCCATTTTTTGCACCATCGCTATCTAAACGCCCCTGCCTCGTTATGTCAATCGCCATCGCCTCGCCATCGCCTCGCCATCATCTCACGTGTGTTCCGCGATCTCACGTGTGTTCCGCACGTTCGGGACACCGACACCCGACACCGAGGAGCAAGCGGGGCCTACCCCTCGTCATGTCCCGTCATGCGCTAGACCATTCGCGCTAGGCACAAAGAGAGGGGGAACCGTGCTAGGCACGATCCCCCCAATCTCTTCGACCGACCTAGGGCCGTGTGTCCTACGGGCCATCGCCCTCGGTGCTATCCGGCGCGTCTGGTACATCCGGATGCACGTGCGCTTCGGGGTTGCCGCAATGTACGCAAGGTGCGGGAACGCGAATGCGGGATCGTGTCGGTGGATCATCACAGGGTACGAACAACGTGTCGCAATACTCGCACCTGATCATTGCACCCGTACCTGCGAAGCGGATCAGGTAAGGGCCGGGTCTAGTTCGTTTCTTCACCTCGTCAACTATGTGCGATGTACAGGCGCATTGCCATTTATGTAAACGGCTTGTGTTGTTCGCCCATGCTGCGAACGATAGTTTCATCGTGCTCTCCTTATTCACTGAATAGATGATCTGGTGGCAAAGTTACCGGCCATTTACCGGTTTCTTTGCGGACCAACATTGCCCATATCAAGTATCCGGTACGTCCATTGCCATCTTCGAATGGGTGGATCTCTTCGAAAATCTTGTATGCTTCGGTGGGAGTAAGTCTGTTTTCAACGACAGCTTCCGCCCAATTTTGCATCGCGCGGGGAATTAGCTTGTAGTCTAAGCCAGAATCTCCAGACGCGAATACTACCGGAATTAGCCGCCACCCCCATTCATCATTTCGCTGGTTGATAATGCGCGCAAACTCTAGCACTAGAGACAAAAGATCATCTTCTGTTTCTGGTATACTAGAAACTTTGGCCGCCGCATACGCGCGAGAAAAAGCCGCTATTTCTTGTGTAGAGGTAGCGTGCTGGATCTCGCATTGCTTGGAGATAATGGCAATATCTTCTGTAGACAAGTTCATGATGCGTCTTGCTTCCGTTTCAGTATTGCCTATTGCTATGCCGTACAACCTCGACCGCGACGCGTTCGACTAGCTTCGGTAGATCGTCCAACGTGTAGATAACTTCACGCTGAACGCCTGTGACGTTGTACCCCACATTGCCGAAGAATACGTTACAGACATGCCAACCGTCTGCTATCGTTCGTGCTATTTCGCGGTCGGATGAAACCCGATCAACCGGGCCATCAACATCGGTTACATGCACGATCACATTGATCCCCGGAACGATGCGTTCACGCGCACGTACCGTGGCGAACGCTTCACGTGTCGGCGTTCCGCCGTTTGCATATAGTTGTGCCATCATCGGGGAGACATGCCGATCATCCGCAAGGCATACACAATCATGCGTGTTAACATCGCCGTAAGCGTAGATTGCGCGGGTGATGCCCGTACCTTCTAGCGCCACGTAGATCGATGCGGCTACAGATCGCAAACGTTGGATAGAGCCAGTCATTGATCCGCTCGTATCCAGTAGCAGCACAATCTTACCTTCAACGCGCACATCATTGTACCGCGTGAATGTGTCTGATCGCCCGGACATAGCTCGTGGGAGCATCCGCTTATCAATGCGTCCGGATTCCTCTCTCCTACTCCGATCTGGTTCAGAAGCTGCGCGCATCAATGCGGTACGGATGCGTGAGACAATCGCCTTACGTGTGAATGGCCGTAGATCGGCGCGCCCCGAAGGTCTCACACGTTCATCCTGTTGCCGGATTTCACGTTCAACGGCACTCCAAAACGCGGGGGGATCTGGAAGGTGCGAATCCTCACATTCGCAACCGCTACCGCTTCCTCTTCCACTACCACACAATGCCGGAAGCACCGAATCGTCGCTATCTTCGACACCTTCATCGCCGCTACCTGAACCGCCGCTAAGGCTAGGGTCAGGAACATCTTCATCAGCGTGATCGCCATGCGTTAGCTCGCACAACATTCCCGTCCATGTCTGATACATCGGCGGAATGGAATCCGCAAGAGCATCAAACTGTCGGTTGTCATAATCAAGTAGATCCGCAACACCGTCGAACGTGGCAAACGTTTCGATCCACGCCTTCCGATGTTTCGGAGTACGTGGCAATGTTGCTAACCGGATACCGTGCAAGCGGGCAACACCCCACATGCGTAACGCTGCGATGGCGACATACTCTAGATCGAGACTATCTGGATCGAACTTGAGCAACAGATCACCTTCCGGCTTACCGTACCAGTAGTCAAGTATCTGTTGACGGTCGGAAGGATCAGCGCGTAACGACGCGGTAAGCGCGCCTAGCGTTTCGTTTGAACGCCTGTAGATCGGGCCGTCGATGATCAGATCCTGAATGATGTTGCTTGCCATTATGAACCGGCCCGGATGCCCGATATGCCCCGAAATGCTCGGGTGCGTTGAGCCTCGCATCATACGCACATGCCCCGCCTCGTGTGCCGCTACGGCAACAATCCGATCCACGGCTTCACCTGTGAACGGCGCACATGCGGGGATAAGTGCTGGTGACAGTACCACACGCTTACTCTCCGGGATCGTTTGGCCAACCGTATCGGCCAACGGTTGCCACATAACGGTATACGACCGATCATCCGCCGCACTACCTAGATAATCGCTTGCCGCTCGTGTGACGTATGCCGTCTCACGGACTAGATCATCGTAGCGCGCCATGCGCCATCCATCTGAATGATGGTACACGCATCCTTGCGCTTGCTCTTGCTCTTGCTCTTGCTTACTCATGCCTCACCTCTTACCTCTTCATCCCTAACGAATCGAGACGGAATGGTACCATCGCACCCGGCTCAACAGGCGCAATCCACAATGAAGGATCGTCTTTAGGGTAGACTCGCCCTACGTTGACGTTGATGATCCCGAACGCGCGCGTAGCATCTTCGGTAGACAAGTCACCGAGCAATGTAACCCGAATCGCCTCGCCTAGGGGCATCCCTGCTGCGATTAGTTGTGCGGCGCTAGGCAATGCGCGAGTGCTAACGTTGATCGGATCATCATCGTGTCGCAACCACGTTGCCACGTTGGCCAATCGGTCGGCGATAGCATCGCTACACCCCGCGCGGGCCTGAATTAAGGCCGTAAGCGTGGTAAGCGGCGGGTGATCGACATACAGGAGCAACCCGCTGCGGAAGCGGTCTAGCAATTGTTCGCTGATGATCGATGCACCCGTGTATTCACTCCCCACGTTCCATGTTGCGGCGATGATAACTCCGGGTGCAACGGCGATTTCTCGGTCGGCGGAAGCTAGGTAGGTGCGCCTCGTAGAAGGATCGAGCAATTCGTTTAAACCGTTTTGCGCTCGGCTAGACTGTAACAGAGCTAGATCGTTGATCAGCACTACAGCACCCGGAGTCTCAACACCTCGCACTAGCTCCGATTCGCAGAATACAAGGCGCGTTCCGCCATCATCGCTACGCTCAAGCGTTTGAGTGCCGTAGCATTCATCTGCCGTCTGGATAGCCGCCATCTCTAGGACGTACAACGGCGTGCCACGATGCGCGGCAATCTGCGCTACCAGCGTCGTTTTGCCACTACCGGCCGGGCCATGCAATCCGATGTTGACAGGCTCGCCCGTAGCGTCTAGACGCCGCAGCGTCTCATTGATTGCCCGTGCATGCAGCGTGTTAACCCTGTACGCTGGATCGACGGCGGGAATGCGCCCATGCCCGGATGTTGCGCCGCTTTGCCATTGCGCGCGCGTCGTAAGACTCTCTTGCCATGCTGGATCGGCTAGGCCGGTTAACACGGTCGGCATAGTCGCCATGCCATCGGTACCGGGGATATCGGTAGCGGGATTCATCGGTGCCGTACACTTGTGTCGCCGGTACGGGAAGGCACTGCCCGTATCGGGGTTAATTGCCGTGTCGTAGGCAATGTTCCGGCCATCTGCGTAGACTTTGCGGATGATCGTTCCGCCACACTTGCACGTTTCTGACATTTCTCCTTTACTCTCCTACTCACTCTCCCCTACGGATTCAGCATCGAATCCTGTGATCGCATTGTGTCTCTCTCCTGCTACCACGCTCTCACGCTTGAGCGTTCGTGTCAACACTGTAAGGGATTGCTCACCTCGCAGAGACTCACCAGATCCGTTTAGACGGGCCGTAGGTAAGACGTTCGTAGGGGGATGCGCGTTACCGGGGTGCGCCGGATTGCCGGGTTGATCGCGTAGGGTATTGCGCCGCTTACAGTGTTGGCACGAACGGGCGATCAGGGTTTAAACCGAATCGCCTGTTCGTGAGTCACTACCTATCTGATAGCCGAGACAAGTCAACCGGCTAGAGTCAATGAGATTGAGCGTGGTACGGTATCAATAGGCAGTCACTACCGTAACACGAGACCTAGGATCGCCATCGCGTCCTAGGAGTCAGGCGCGCATCATGCGGCTTGCCCTGCTAATCACCCCTCTTCAAGCGGCTAGCCGACGTTCGAGCGCAGTTCGCGGTTTGAAGCTAGGACGCCGATGCACGAATCCGGCGTGTTGTCCGTGCCTACCACCAGTATCGGCCCGGGTCTAGCCGAAGTCAATAGGTTTAGCTCGCATACGCTATCAAACCTGTTTATACCCCGGTTGCGTTCGTATAGACAGCGTGATAAGCACATATGTTCGCAACCGCGTTCACAGGCGCAATCTGGATCGTTTATACCGGGTGTCCCGTTTATACCGGGTGTCCGTTGAAGCCGACACCAGAACGGAAGCCGGTTGCGCCGGAGAGGAAGTCATGCGGCGAGGCTTCCGGGGTATGCCGGTTCGCGGTTCGGCGCAATGGCCATTCCGCGCCATTCCGGAGGTGCATTCGAGGGGTGCAAGAGGAGTGGATCGCGCGTTGTCTCCCAACAGGGTGCATCGCCATCGCCATCGCCATCGCATTCGCCGCGTTCGGTATCGCGTTCGCTATCGCGTTCGGTTGCGGTTCGCCA
This sequence comes from Microcaldota archaeon, assembly GCA_028867135.1. Taxonomy (GTDB): domain Archaea; phylum Micrarchaeota; class Micrarchaeia; order Micrarchaeales; family CABMGC01; genus JAGWGW01. Next base: position 7,537 of record JAGWGW010000017.1, read on the forward strand.
TCGCCCATCGTATCGCATTCGCCGCGTTCGCCGCGTTCGGTATAAACGGCGCACCCCACAATCTGGATCGTTTATACGGCGCACCCCACGGACAAAAACGATCATCCTGATCGAACATCCGTTCTACTCCGATTCGAATCTAGACTTGACGGATTATGGCTCCGATGCGATCTAGCTCGGCAGGGGGGGCCGCCGCCTAAACGCGCGCGCGTCCGATTCTGGCCATATACCCCATCGCGCAATTTTTCCCAGTTTTCGAATCTAGAATCGCTGCTTATGAGAGTAGTTATAGGAGTAGGAGAGCGGGAGCTATCGCTATAGCGATAGCAGTAGTTATAATACTTGCTCCCCCTTTGAATCTTATATAGTTATACAAAACGGCTCCTTCCAGGTTTCCGCCCACTATGCCCCCACGCTATCGCCCTTGACAGCCAGGAAGGCAGATGCTATATTATCAAGTAGTCTGATAGTATATAGCTAGCGAAAGGAGAGACTAGGACGGCCCGCAGAGTGTAAGCAGTAGTCTAACTACTAGTTATATAATTACCAATAATTATTAATAGTAACTACAGCTAGTAGCTAACAATATAGGAGGTAATAATGCTAAAGATATGTGCTAACCCTAAGTGCAACAATATAGTCCCTGCTAGTAAGAATCCCGGAGTACCACGTAAGTTCTGCTCTGGTAGATGTGCTCACCGTTATCACTCACGTGCCTACTACGAACGTGAGATGGGCAGTGAGGGTAAGGGAATGCTGAAAGTAAATGACGACGGTATCTCCTACGTCTCTCGTACACCAGCCCCTAATGCTAAGGCTGCCACCAAACGCCGCACGGCACATGATGAGCATTGCGCTGTTCATGGAGGTGGCCCTTGCCCCGCAGCGACCATCGACTTCTGGAACCGCAAGAAAGTCTGCCTTGTCCGTGCTGTCCTTATGGATGACGAGCGAGAGCTGTCCCGGCGGGAGAATCCTATCCTCAAGCCCCCCTATCGCCTCTGTACGTCAAGGAATGGGTACTGGCTCAGTGATGACGAGCAAGAGCGTGTCAAGCAGGCCATCATGACAGGAGAAGGGATTGATATGCTTCAGGAGGTCAGGGATGATTATCGTCTAGGTGAAGACCCAGAAGCTGTCTCGGCCTTCCACAAAGGCGGAGGGGGTCATCTTCCCGATACCGTCTGAGAAGTAGAACGTCCGTTCGGTGGGGATGATATCAATTTTATCAAGTCAAATGATCGACATTCCCAGTTTTCTCAGCGGTTAAAGTTAGGGTAGGACATGAGGTCATCTAGGTCTAGTTCTAGAGCTAATCACCGCCCGGTGATTCTAAGACCCCTTATCTTATTATACGCGAGCATGTCGATCAAATGACTTGATAAAATTGATATCATCTCTGATATAGCCCACTCCTTTTACTCTACGCGAGCATGTCGATCAAATGACTTGATAAAAACTATATGATACAATCTCCTCCCCTTACCACTTGCTATTGCTACCATAATTGCTAAACTGCTTATGCCTCTGGCCCGCAAGCCATTCCCTCGGCTGTACCTCCCAGCCTGCTTGCGGGCCTTCCTATATACATTTATACTTATACAGTTGCTCAATTACTTGCAGGAAAGGAAGAGGAAGAGATGGGATGTTCTGGCGATGGTTTAGGTCTTCCTCTTCTCGATCTGCCGAAGTAGAGGAACTGAAGAAGCAGCTAGCTGACTGTATGGCTAGCAAGCAGGAGGTGCTTGCCCACTACCGTTACCTCCTCATGCTTCTAGAGATGAAGCGCGATAAGCTACAGAGGAGGAAGAATGGGGAGACAGCAAGAGCTAACGAAAAGGAAGTTTAAACAACAGGTAATGTCAATCCCGGATGCTGAACAGCGTATTCGGAAGGTTCTGCCTGATCTGCTAGACAGAATGATTGACCTGGCACTGGGAGCGTTGGCTGTTGGGATTGTTATAGATGAAGAGACTGGTGAACCTACTCCCCGTGTCTACAGGACTCTTCCTGACCAGAGGGCTCTCTCTTTTCTCATCGAACATAGTATCGGGAAGGTACCGCAACGAGTGGAACTGACTGGCAGCGAGGGTAAGCCTATGGAGATCATCCCCTGGATGCCGATGGCTGTGGCAGTCTCAGAGGGTGTTGTAGCAGCGAGCAATGATCGGTTCCTCTTGCCATCAGGAGAAGACCAAGAACAAGAGCAAACCTCTGATAGCACGGACGATGACCTAGATGGGTAGGAAACTAACACCAAAGGGTCAGGGGGCGATCCCAGATACCAGAAAAGTCCTCTATCCTATACATGAAGGCAAGCAAATGGACTTCATGACCTCGCCTGCTGAAGAAATCCTATACGGTGGGGCAGCCGGTGGAGGGAAGTCATTTGCCTTGCGGGCAATGGCTGTCTCCTACTGTCTCGAACATCCTGGTGCCACAGCCGTCTTGTTCCGGCGTACCTACCGAGAACTAGAGGACACGCATATCAAACTCATCCGTACAGAAGTCCCGTCCTATATAGCGGAATATACCAGCCATCATGACCTAGTATTTAAGAACGGAAGCGTATTGATGTTCCGTTTCTGTGAGCAGGAAAGCGATGTCTACGCATATGACACCTTCGAAGCGGATATAATGCTGTTTGACGAACTAACCGCTTTTACCTCTTTCCAGTATTCCTACCTGATTACTCGATGCCGTTCAACGAAGCCGTGGTGGCCCGGTAGAAGGATTAGATCAGCTACTAACCCAGGTAACACAGGGCACAACTGGGTTAAGGAAAGGTTCATAGACTATCTCAAGCCTATGGAAATCAAGCGAGCCCCTGAAAACGAGGGCGGATTACTGCGTCAGTTCATCCCAGCTAAACTGCAAGACAACCCTACTCTGATGAAGATTGACCCAACATATGAGAACGTGCTAAAGGGTCTGCCTTATGAAGAGTATCGAGCAAAGGCTTTAGGGGATTGGGAAATCTTTTCTGGTCAATTCTTCCGGCGCTGGCGGAAGGAAGTACATGTAATCCCTCCATTCCAGATCCCGCCTGATTGGCAACGCTATATCGGAGTTGACTATGGTATCCATGCTCCGCACGCCGTCTATTGGGCAGCTAGACCGCCGGATACAAATCACATCTTCCTCTACCGTGAGCAGTATGGTGCTGATATCCCGGCCAGAGAGCAGGCACGGATGGCAGCGCAGAAGGTGAAGGCATTCGGAGAAAAGATTGAGATGGTGATAGTTGACCCATCAATGGCCGCTAAGAGCCGAGACCAGGACGGCAATCTGCAACGGTCTCTTCTTGATATCTGGAAGGAAGAGTTTGCTGGAATCGCTGATGTTATCAAAGGCAATAACGAGCGTATACAGGGGGCGGCACTCTTCCGTGAGGTCTTGGACTGGCAAGGTATTGAGACTTCATCCGGGATTACTGTTTACGTTCCCCCACGTCTGCATGTCATGGAAGGACTGACTAACTTCATTCGTACTGTCCCAGCCCTGATGGGGAATAAGCTGAACGTAGAAGACGTAGATACTAATGGAGAAGACCACGCATACGACGCAGTACGTTACCTTCTACGCTACCTATTTGCCGCTCCGGTTCAGCCAAAGGCCATGCGATACTATGACACGGTTGATGGCATTGTGTCAGCAGTCCAGTAAGAGATACACTAGAATGAAGCTAAAGGAGTTTTAATGGCTACTAAGCGACTACGAGATTTAAGTGTCTCTGAACTAGAGAAGGTCATCAAAGAGATCAAGAAGCCATACACCGACAGGGATAAGGTGTGGGCTAATCGTCGCAAGGTTACTCTCCGCAAAATGGAAAGTGACCTTATTCAACTTCCACTCAGCACGCGGGCTGGAGGCAACAAGGCATTACTGACATACCAGACTGAGGAGCCTAATCAGGATGCTCACCGTCGGGTAAAGAGATTGATCTCTAATCCGCCAGATATTGATATTGTTATCTATGATGAAGACGACGAAGTAAAGCAAAAGGCCCAGCAGCTCAAGGATGCCCTCAAGGCCCTTTATAAGTGGATGAATCGTGGGAAGATCCAGCCCGATAAGCTGGCAACCGTCTTCCAGCAACGTGACGGCCTTGGCATCCTGAAACTGGATTTCGTAGCTGACTACGCGGACGAGGCACTGAAGAACTTTGATCCGGAGCTTCTGGAAGAGGGTTGCGACGAATGTGATGACGAGAACGGTGATGAAGAGGTTACGACGGAGAACACTCCGGTCGGTGCTGTTTCTCGGGCTCAGAAGAAAGCTAAGGCAAGATATGTAGAAGTCAAGACGAAGCATATGGATGCGGGTCTCATTGAAGAGGAGGCTGCTGCACTTGCTTATAAAGAGGTTACAGATGAGGCGCTTCGCCGTGTTGAACCGCCATTCCGGCTTAGTGCGCCTGATCCTCTTGTCTGCTACTGGACACGAGATGGGGATGGTATTGATACGATTGTTGAAGTCGGTAAGCGCCGACTTAGCGTCCTGCTTGAAACGCTGCGTGCCTATAATGTCAGATTGATTAACAACAGGCTTATTAACTTTGGGGCAAGTGGAGCAACCGGCGATGCTATTCAAGATCGTACTATCCCAGACAATGAAGGCTTGGACGGTCAGTACGATAATCTTGTCGATTACTGGGAGATCAGAACACGGACAGAGATTGTTATCTATATTGAGCACCCAAAGCTGTTGAAAGGCAGCGGTAATAGTAACATCTCTGGCAGCAAGAAAGACGGTAAGGGAATTGTTATCGGATTTGATAACCCATTTGGGCCTTATAGTACAGGGTATGTCCTAATCCCTGCCGATATTACTGGCAGTGTTAATCCCGCTGATGAGTTCCAGCCTCCTATTTTGGGGAGTATATCACTGGCTCAAGCACAGAATATCCTCGGGACAATCCGTATGAGTGCCGCTGTGGATACCGCATTGGCAGGGAAGTATATTAAAGTTGAGGATGCTCAGCCAGCACCACAGATCACAACTTCATCTGCTGACAAGACACCGACAGTCAAGGACGGGAAACCAATCCAGCAGATTCCCGGAGAAGTCAAGCGAGAGGAATCTCCTAACCTTGACCTCGATAAGGCCGAAGCAATGTTGGCTGCAATGGGACAGAAGTTTACTTTCAACGAAGTCCTTGCAGGCGATGCGACAAGTGCAGATAGTGGACACAAACTTGCTATTCAGGTATCTCAGGCAGATACTCAGCTTGTTCCTTACCAGAACGCCCGTGCTGAAGCTCTAGCAGAGATATTGATGTGTGCTATCTATGCGGTCAAGAAGTTCGGTCTCCCTGTCTATGTCAAGGATATCCCACAAACACAGTCTGGCATTATGAAGAACCGTGTCTCACCAGTACAAAGTGTACGGGCAATCATGCCGGATGTTATGGACATAGACTTTACACTTATTGTTACAATTGGATCAGAAACTCCTGTAACAAAGTTCGCTAAGTGGTCAGCTTTGGAACAGCGATACCGCAATGCTACGCTAAGCTACGAGACTATGATGGAACAGACAGATATTGAGAACGTTGCGGATGAAATTGCCAGAGTGTTTGAAGGACAAACGCTTGTAGCTGTTATGCAGCAGGCAATCCCTATCGTTGTCCAGATGATTGCCCAGCAGGCTGTGGCTAAGATTATGCCTCCGCCTGGGCCAGAGAATGCTGTCCAGCAAGGAGGAAATGAGAATGGTGGTGGTATGCCTGGCGCAGAATCTCCTGGTAATACTCCCATTGCGGGGATGGGCCGTTTGCCTGGTGTTGGTATGTCTCCTGCCGGGCCTACAACGGCTGAGTACGGGCCTAGAGTTAACGAAGGTGGCGGAGAGATAGGGACGGTGAGTCAGTGACAGACGTAGCAACAACTGATGCACAAGTCGCGCCAACGGACGCCTCCGGCCAGTCTGGCGGCAGTTCTGCCAACGATATTGGTGCTCTATCATTTCTAAATGCTGATTGGGTTAATACGAGGATTATGCACGTTAAGGCCCAGGTCGAAGCGATTTTGGATAGGATCATTGACCGTGGGCTTATGAGCGATGGTTACTTGCCGTTCCAGAGCCCTATCACTGATAATATGCTTGTCCGAATGAGCCCAGATCAGCTTCGTATGCTCTTTGATACGCAGCCGTCGTTGGAAGCAAAAGCGAATCTTCTGGCTCGGCTAAAGGCCCTCAAACTGCCTACACCTATTATGCTACCACCTGTTAAGCCAGCTACATATAATCCACATGAGCTACAGCTTGATCTTGAAGGCCGTCTTCCTGTAGGATTACAGGGAATGAGTACAAGTGGATAAGCAATTTAGCTTAAGGAGTTTCAATGGCAGATTGTAGCTATGCAGATTTCGCAGCGGGTCGCTGCGTCCCTGGACAAGACAGTCCGACGGCAACTCCTGCTCCAACACCGGAACAAACACCTACACCGCCTCAACAGGTTCCGGCAAGACTGCCAGCGAGTACAGACATATCGTCTCTCCCTTGGCCGCAATTGCCGCCATCAGAAGGGGGACCTTCGCCTAATGCTCCCACTAATCCTAGTACTTCCACAGAGGCTACAGACCGTCAGAACGGATATAGATTTGTGCCTGGGCCTATACCGGGGACAGTGATGATGCAGACATGGGATGGCATGATGACGAATCCTGATGGCACGATTGGTGGCTGGAAGACAGGTACGACAGCTTATAAGACAAACACTAGTGGTAGTGGTAGGGGTAATCCTGGTATCACTGCTGCTCACGACGCGATCTCTGCATACTTGCAGGCGTCTTCCCTGGCAGAAGCTCGGCGTACCCAAGCTATGAGCGAACTACAGAAGGTTCTCCCCTATGCTATCCCTGCGGGAGCTACTGACTTCCCTGGTTTCGGCCCCGGAAGTCCGTCACAGGCTTTTGCGGCAGGTATTGGATTGAAGAGTTATAGTCCGCCAACGCCTACACCAATCACAATTAACCCAGCAGCAATGGCTGCTAACCCAGCTCCCATTGACCCGACTGCACAAGCACTCATTAGTAAACTTAGTAGTCTAGGATAAAACTATGGCAAATGCGTATGGTCTTCCTTCTGTGGATATGTATGGTATTCCGTCTGGTGATGTTACAATTGGCGGCGGTTTTGGCTATCTACCGTACTACGATGCTTCACAGAAGAACCTGAATGACCTTTATAAGACTCAGGGTTCGCTAGGTGAAAATCTACTGTCCGAACTCACTAAGCTGCGTCTTGATCCTACTGCTGGCCCTGCCGCGTTGGCCGCATTCAATCAATATGGCGGTGGTGCCCAGAACATTGCACAGGGGACAGGCGGTGTCGGTGTTCCATTCAAGGAACAAAGTCTCTACGATCAGCTTATACAAGGTCTAGGTCAAGGGATTATGAATCCTGGTTCTCCGTTTAACCCGGCTAATAAGGGCCAGTTTAACCTCGAAGCTGCGCCATACACTAAGCCAGATGCTAATAATGCACCTGCTCCTACACCGCAAAAGGCAGCAGAAGCGCCTAACAATGCACAGGCACTCATTGATGCCTATAAGGCTTACCACGGAGGTCAAACACCCCCCGGTCTGGCAGGTGGCGGAGTGGTATTTGCCGGGAAGCCGCATTGGATTATCAATGATAATGGTGTTCCTATGGCTGAGATTACAGAAGATGGCAAGCCAGAACAGGTGAATGGTATTGGTGGGGTTGAAGTGACGCCGCTTGATCCGGCAAGAAAACTGGCTTACGAACACGGTAAGCTACTTGCAGATATGGAAGCGCGGGTTTCTCCGCCTCCTGTCAAGGCTGCAACTGGAACAAACATGCTATTCCCACAGATGCCAGGCTCTACTGTGAATACGCGAGTCGGTGCCCCATCTGCTACAGCAGAATTGCCTACATATGGTGGTACTTCGGTGAGTCGTGAAGAGCAAGTCGCGGCAACTAATCCGTTTAAGGAGACTGGTGTAAAGGATTCTGGGACATTTGAAATGCCAACTGGGCCAAATGATATTGCCCGTTATGCAAAGCTCCTAGGCGGTGCCCTCTCGGCAGGTAATACGCTGGTGAATGTCGATGCCCTTAAGGAACTCAATGCTGGTAAAATGCCTAGCCAGCTATTGTCATCGACTGAACTAAGTTCAATGTTGCCGTCGCAACAGGCTGGATATCTGGCAATGCTTCAGCAGGCTGGTCTTGGTAACGTTAATGACCTCAAAGCACAAATCAAGGCAGGTACACCTGTTGCTCTGCATAGTGCTGTCGGATAATATTAGTAGTAATTGTAGTTAGAGAAAGGTCACTATAATGCCGTATGACATTCGCAAGACAAAGGAAGGCTATGAGGTTATCAACCAGATTACTGGCGAAAGCAAGGGCGTTAGTAAGACGCGCCCAAAGGCCGAGGCCCACATGCGCGCCCTCTATGCTCACGAGCCGAAGGATAGTAATCCAGTCCCCGGTATGCGTAGTGGCGGCTTTGGTCTGATCCTTGATGACACTTATCAGCCGCGCCCGATTACTGAAGTCTATGTTGATGGCAAGAAGCATATTGTTGACCGTAATGCCAGTGATCAGGGGCAGTCTACTAAGCAGGCAACTTCTAAGGGACAGAGTAAGCCCCCTGTTGGGGTTGCTGATGAAGATGAAGATGAGGACAAGTCAGCCTTCTCTACGCTTAAGGCAGGCCCGGAAGGCGGTAGTGGTAAGGGTAAGGGCGGTGCTCCGGCTGTGGAGAAATCTGCTGGCAAGAGCACTCATGTGAAGCCGCGTCCTGTGTCCGGGAAGACCGGGCCGGATCGTGATCAGAATGTGGCTCGTGTTCGAGGCGGTCTTCCGCCTGCCAAGGGTAAGACCGGCCAGCCTAAAGGTGTCGAACACTTTAAGCACGGAGGTGTCCTTGCTGTTGACAAGACTGGTGATGGTAAGCCTGCTCTGAAGAAGAACACGACTGTAAACAGGGCTGACCCTCATGTTCCGGCCTCAAAGGAACAGGGTCATCTTGATATCTCAGGGTTCAAGAAGGGCGGCAAGATGACCTTCACGAAGGAGAAGGATAAGACTAAGCAGCAGGCCCCTTCTCAAAATGATATCTTGGCGGCTAATATGGCCAGTCAGGGTGCAATGATGCCGCCCCCTCCAATGGCACTTGGCGGTAGTCTGCTCTCTCGCCTGCGTAAGTACAAGAAGGGCGGCAAGTTCTTCATCCAGAAGGCTATCAAGCGGCCCGGACAGCTTCATCGTGATCTTGGCGTGCCTGAGGATGAGTCGATTCCTGAGAGTAAGTTGGAGGCAGCGGCATCCCGTGGCGGTAAGGTTGGCCAAAGGGCTCGTTTTGCTGAGACACTAAAGGGACTCCGGCCAAAGAAGACGAAGTAGAGGAGGGATTCCTCTATGGCCTACGGGCTTGATCCTGCCGCTACAACTGCACCTGCTAATGCGGGCGAAACGGATATGTCTATCCTGAATGACCCCACATTAGACCCGTATGCTCAGCAAGCACAGACGCAAGCTCAAGCAGCACCACAGCTTACCAGTCTACAGACAGCACTTGATATCCTGAATCAGCCTATACAGCCATCTGCTGATCCAACTGCTGTTATGCAGCAGCAGGTATCTAATCAGTTTATGGATCTATACCAGCAGTTTGCGGCACAGGATGCGGCAAACGCAGCGGGTACACAACAGATTACAGCAGCAGCAGCACAGGCTCCACAGCCACAATCGCCTGATACGTTAGAGGAAATACCGCTTGTTGGTGCCGATAATACTGCCGCTGCGAATGCTGCTACAGATAATACTGTGCCGACTACAGCGGCCCCTTCTGTTCCCGCTACTACTACACCTACTGCTACCCCCACTCTTACTCCTCAGCAGCAGCAGATCCTGGCAGCAATGAAGGCGCGCGGGATGTCGCCAGAACAGATTGCCCTTGAAGCACAGACAATGACACAGCCTGTTGAGCAGGTGGCAAAGCAAAATCCTGCACAGCCTTCGGGGGCTATCGGCGGATTGCTGAATACACTGCATAAGATCGGGACTGCGGAAGACCTGGTTCTGAACGGTAATCTGTTTAAACAGAATCCACTGACATCATTGAAGCAGTTGGGTACTGGACTAGAATCTGTCCCTGGATTCTATGCACAGGCAATTGAAGCTCTTCCAACGGGGAACGTATCGACAGGGGGGCCTCTTGGTCTTAAGTGGGAGCGTGGCCCTGGGACGCTTGGTGAATATCTGAACCAGTTGCCGGGTTACATTAGTGTACCGGCACACTTGGCTATCGGCAGCGTTCCGTATCTGCCTCTTGCTCCGGCTGCTGCGGCAATGGGAATTGCTCCCGGCGTCCTTGACGCTCTCTTTGGTCTACAGTCAGGAGTTATGGGTAAAGAGATCCTTCAAGACTGGAAGGAAGGCAAGCTCACTGGTAAGCAAGCAATTACGCAAGCACTTGAGACAATTGGCCCTCAAGTATTAGGCTCTGTTGCTGGTCATGTGTTTAAACGAGGGCCTACAGAAGGAGCAGTTACTGAAGAGGGAGCGCCTACTACCTCTACCTTGCATCCTGCGGCAGAGATTGTTGACCATGCAAGTCCGGTTGATGCATTTACTCAGCCAGCCCTTGAACGGTCTCTTGCTGAGGCAGGACTGCCGACAGATAGTGTTCGCGGTAGCTATAACGATGTGCTGACCGCTTTGCAAGCTGCTGGTAAGACTCCAGAGGAAATCAGATCGATCTTCGCTGGGGCCGGTGTCGATGGGATCACGTTGCCTGACGGCTCAGTTGCAATCACCAGTGAACATGTTGCACAGTCACAGCCAGATACTCACGCTGAACTTGTCGGTCAAGCTGCTAAGAATATTCAAGAGCGTCAAGCAGGTATCACAGAACTGCCTCAAACCAAGGTCGATCAGACTCTTGGTAAACACGTTGCCGTAACCCTGGCAGGCGATAAATTAGACTGGCGAGAAACTCCAGATGGCGCTCATCTTGTAGACATTCGAGCGATTACGCCACGCCAAGGTGTAGGGACAGCACTATTTAACTGGTTGAAAACTCGTGTGGCCGCGTTAAAGGGGCCAGATAGTACGATCACCGGGGATTTGATAACGCCTGAGGCTGTCTATTATCGAGCCCGTCAGCCGGGGACTGTCTTCTATGACGGTCAGGGTAGAGAGATTACGGCAGATGAGGCGCTTGATCTTGTAAATCAGCATCAACAAGTTTCAGCCAGCACTCCTGTTACACCACCACAACCGCTAGTTGCTACGGGTGAGAGGGGGAGTTTGCGCCTTGGCAAGGGTGAAGAGGAGCCAGTAAAGCCGCAAGTAGAGCCGGTGGCAGAGTCCGTACCAACAGCCGAAGAGGCAGTAAAGCCGCCGGTTACAGAGCCGGTTACAGCTACAGAGCCAGCTACAGTTAAGCCTACAGTTCCAGATCATGTGCTTGAAGAACAGGCACGGTCAGGCGACCCTGTCGCGCATGAAGAGCTAGTAAAGCGCGGGCAGGCTATTGAGAGCATTGCTTCTCAGCAAGAGAAGGCAGCAACAACTCCAATTACAGTCAGTGATCTAACGAAGACTCCTGATGAAATAGCCGCAGAGACTACTCCTACAGAGCCTACACCAGACACTATGACAACGGCTATGCACGTGCTAACGTCAGGAGAAAGTACTCCTATTGCTCATCCCTCATACCTTGATGAAGAAGGGGAGACAATGGGGTATACGAGCCTTATACAGCAGCAAATGAAGGAACTGCCTAAATTGCCTAGAATTGGCGAGCGCGCTAGGGCAGTTGATAGCGGTGATATCGGATCAGTTGTGGCGGTCAATAAGACAAACCGCACTGTAACAGTAGAATATAGCGATGGGAGAACAGAGACTATCCCTGCCGAGCGGACTATTGTAACCATGAAAGTGAGAGGTTCTGGTACTGCACCGCCATCGATCACTACAACTCTTTCTGATGGGTCATCTAATACTAGTCTTCCGATTCCAGTTGAAATGACCGGATTCCAGAAACTTGTCCGCCACGTAGTAAGACTTTTAGGTGGCGAGTTTGACCCTAAGGCAATTGTCCAGCGTAAGCTCAAAGTTTCTCGTCTCTTTGCCGCCGACCATAGCGAAGCGTTTATTAAGGGGTCACAACTACGAGACGATTACTATGCGCTGGATCAAGCTATCCGTGATGGTAGCTCTATGGCTATACCTGAACTGATCCCCGGTGCTGCTGCTTCACGGGGTAATCCCACGTTTACCTCTGATATTGAAGCGTTCTATAAACAAGCGATTAAAGAGAAAGATTTTGATGCACTTATGCACAGTGCTTATTTGCACCCCGAACTATACAGATTGTCCCCTGAGCAGATTAAGTGGTTACGGAAAGCAGAGGCAATAATTGGGGATGCACAGTTGCGTAATCAGCAGGCTGGTGTTAAGCACGGTATTAGCAAGGACGACCTCGATGCTAAGGGCAATCCTCGCTACTTCCCTCGGGTGACTGTTAGTCGGGATGGTGATCTTGCAGTAGATGCGGCACGCTTCCAAAAGAGTCGTAGTGCAGGCTCTTTCGAGCGTTATTACCTAGATGGTAATCGTGTGACTGATCCTGGTCATGCTGTCCAATACTTCCTTGAGTCAGCGGCTAATGCAAGGATTCTTCCTCGTATTACTCAAGAGTTTAGGATGCTTGGTAACTTTGACGGTAAAGGAAAAGCAATGATTCTTGCCAAGCCCGGAGCTGAAGGCACCGAAGGCTACATCAAGATCGAAGGAATCAGTGGCCTTCCAGATCGAAGAGGAAGAGTGGTGTTAGCCCGCAAGGGAATAGTATCTGAGTCTTTAAGAAGTGTTACATCACGCGGTCTAGGGGACATTGGGAGAACACTCATCTTGCCCTCTAAGTTTATCCGTGCTATTCAGTTCTCGTTTGGGCCTTTCCATGCCATGTATATGAACGCTGCATTGCTTGCAGACAATGCTAAGCTGTTGCCTAAGACTCTGTACACAGAGATCCGAGGTACGTATATACCAAAGATTAATGAAAGTGCTCCTGAGTTCCGGAGGCATCAGATCCAGAATATTGGTTCTAATCAACAGCTACTTGCTCTGAAGGGGTCGCTTATCGATTTCAGCGGTAATCCTCGTGGTGTCGCGCGGGCAGAACTAGAGGCGACGTTAAATCCTTTGGAATACGCTGAACGGCAGGCAACAGGCCTTGATAAGATCCCTGTCGCGGGAGCACTTGGCAAGGCTAACCGGGAATGGATGTTTAACTGGATTGTCCCCTGGGTGCAACACCAGATGAGTTGGGGCCGGTTGCGAGACTGGATGATTAAGAATCCTAAACTTATTCCGGATAACTTTGAAGAAGTAATGCGCTCTGGCCGACTGACTGAACAGAAGCGAATGCTTGATGCTAATCCGGCGTTTGCAAAGGCTGTTGAGGAAGCAGCACGGCACGGTAATCAGGTTGCTGGGTTTAGTGAGAGTACATTGAGCACCGGAGAGAAGCAAGTGCTTGGTGGTATTATTAACACACCAACTATTACTAGGGCAGTTGTTAATAACATCCGTGATCTCTTCTCCGCTCCTGGTAGCCTGAGAGGAACATTTGCCAGACAGTATTGGCGCAATGCTGCTGTTATGATGTCATCGATTGCTGTTGGCGGAACTGTTCTTGCTTTTGGCGGGGATGTTCAGGCAGCTGAACAGGCAGGATATCTTGATCCAACGAGCAAGAAGTTCGTCCTGAATCCGTTGAATCCGTCTTATTTCCTTTCTGTTGGGACACCTAATGGTACACGGTACTCCTTGATGCCATCGCCTATGCGCTCGCCTCTCAAGGCATTGTTCTCTGGTGCGGGAGCAGTCGGCAATGATCTCGTACAAGGCGGGCACTCTCCGTTCGAAATCTTCAATGACGGACTTGCTGCGGAAAGTACAGCCGGGCTACAGTTTGTGCAAAATCGTCTAGCCGCTCCAATGCGCTACGCAAAAGAGGTTGTCGAACAAGAGGGGCAAGGAGTTGGTCATAAGCAAGCCTTGATCAATGCCGCTGAGCGGACTAGCTCTAGTAATGTGCCAATCCCGGCGGAA
>JAGWGW010000018.1 GCA_028867135.1 Microcaldota archaeon
CATGCTTATCTATCGGTCTTGCCGGGTTGCCGTAGACCACAGTCTTGTCTGGCACGTCCTTTGTAACAACGGACCCTGCGCCGACCATGCTGCCCTTGCCTATTCTTATCCCTGGTAGTATCACCGAGTGCGCTCCTATCGAGGCTCCGTCTCCTATTGTCGTTTTAAGGAGCTTCCATTCGCCGCTTGCTTTTGGATACTTGTCGTTCGTGAAGGTCACACTTGGTCCAATGAACACGTTGCTCCCAATCTCGACTCCGCTGGGTATGTATACATTCGGCTTTATTTTGCAGTTGTCACCTATCGTTACGCCCTCCTCTATGTATACAAATGACTCTATCTTGCAGTTCCTGCCTATCGTGCACTTGTACAGGTTGACATGGTCCCTGACGACCGTGCCGTCGCCTATTTGCACATCTTTTATTATGGAGAATGCGTTCTTCTGGTAGGCGCCCCTGGCTGCGTTGTTGCCGTTGGACCCCCTTGCTGTCCAATCCTCCATGGCCCTGTTTATCCTTTCAAGCACCTGGACTGTTGCTGCGCCCACCATTGCGCTATTGAACTGCGGGCTCCTCTTCTGCACCGCGTCTATGAAATGCGACTGTATGTCCTGCATGGTGTTGTTCCTTATGACCTTGCCGTCTTTGTCAATGAGTGTTGCGGCCTCTTTATCTTTCAGCCTTATCTTTATGTCGCCTCTTCCATCGTAGAGGTGGACCTCCTGGCTGAGCGTGTCGCAGGATATGGAGCCCTTCTCTCCTACTATCTTTAGCGACCTGTCCTTCGTGCTGTGGTGTATCCAGCTGACATAGACATTGGCTATGACGTTGTCTGGGAACCCGAGGTTGATGAATGCCATGTCCTCGGCCTTCTGGCCTGGGAACTTGTACGAATGCCCTATCGCATCTATTGTCATCGGCCATTCGTCGAGCAAAAAGTTTAGTATGTCTATCGGGTGCGGTGCGAGATCGAATACTATGTTGCTCATACTTGGAGGCTTTTCATAGTACGCTGCCCACGAAACGTTCGCATAGAATACCTTTCCTATGGCTCCCTCGCTTATCAGCTGCCTTACAACGCGAAGCGCGTTGTTGAACCTGAAGATGTGCCCCACCTGTAGCACGAGCCCCTTCTCCTCTGCGAGCCTTGACAGCTTGTAGGCGTCGCTCGAGGTAAGGGCCATCGGCTTCTCTATAAGGACGTTCTTCCCTGATTCCAGCGCGTCCCTGCCTATCCTGTAGTGAAGCTCGTTGGGCAGGGCGATGTGCACTGCGCTTACGCTTTTGTCCGATAGGACCTTCTTGTAGTCCGTCTCGAGCTTCGTTTTCTTGTCGAGGTCCTTGGAGATCGAGTCGAGCCTCTCCTTTGAAACGTCAACGACATACGCGAGCTCGAAGTCCTTCCTTGCTTTCTGCAATGCGGTGTATTCCCTTGACAGCTTGCTGCCCCAGTAGCCGGCTCCTATAACCGCGATCCTTGTCTTGCCATCCATGCTAACTGCCATAGAAACCCTCTATTTGTTCGCATATAAGCTTTGCGTCGTCCTTTGTCAGGTTTATGTGCATCGGCAGGCTTAGGCATTCTCTGGAAAAGCTCTCGCTTGTCGGATATTCCCCCTCTTTGTGCTTGAACATCTCCCTGTATATCGGCTGGAGGTGTATAGGTATGGGATAGTGTATCCCGCACTGTATGCCGTTCTTCTCGAGATGCTCCTTAAGTCTGTCCCTGTCCTTTGTGCATATCACGTATTGATGGAATACTGGTTTGATGCCGTTGCTGCCCAGCTGCGGCAGCTTTATCCCGTTTACGTTCTTCAGCCTTGAACCGTATTCTGCGGCTATCCCGGTTCGCTTAGCATTCCATTTGTCCAGGTTCCTCAGCTGCACCCTGCCTATCGCGGCGTTTACCGTGTTGAGCCTTGCTGTATATCCTATCATGTCGTGCTCGTAGTGCGACTTCCTTCCTGCGTCGCGCAGCTTCCTTACCTTGTTTGCGATGCCGTCATCATCTGTGGTCACCATGCCCCCGTCCCCTAGCACAGTCATGTTCTTGCTCGGATAGAAGGAGAATGCAGCCGCAAGAGCAAGGCTTCCTGCCCTCTTTCCCTTATAGATTGCCCCGTGCGCCTGGCACGCATCCTCGATCACGTATGCGTTCTTCCTTCCTGCAATCTCATTGATGCTGTCGAAATCTGCAGGGTACCCGAAAATGTCGACTGGGAGCACCGCGCTTGCGCCGTTGTTAAGCTGCTTTTCGACCTCCGCTGTGCTTATGCAATACGTATCCTTGTCTATGTCAGCGAAGACCGGCGTGCCGCCAGCATGAAGTATCGAATTGGCGCTTGCTATGAAGGACTGCGGAGATGTCGTGCACTTCCTGCCCTTTATTCCTGCCGCCATGAATATGAATGCAAGCGCGTTTGTGCCTGAGGACACGGCTATTGCGTGCTCTGTGCCAATGTACCTTGCAAACTCCTCCTCGAGCTTCGTAACGTTCTCGCCGTTGACATACTTGTCGTTCCTGAGGGCGTCAAGGACGGCGTCCTCCATCTCCTTATTGAGGATTGGCATGCCCTGGCTTATTTTCCATTTTGCCATGCGATCAAGTCTATCTCATTCCAACCTTTTGATTATATGGTAGCCAAACTGCGTCTTGACTATCCCTGACACCTGGCCCTTTTCAAGGGAGAAGGCCGCATTCTCGAATTCCCTGACCATCACGCCCCTGGGGAACCTTCCGAGGTCGCCTCCCCTCTTCCTGCTTCCGTCAGATGAGTACTGTTCAGCGAGCTTCGCGAAGCTCTCGCCCTTGTTTACCCTCTCCAGTATGGACTTCGCCTCTGCCTCTGATTTGACCAATATGTGCGCGCATCTTATCTCGTTTGGCATTCAGACACCTTGTTTCCTCCTTATCCTATTGAGCGTTAGCAGAAGTACCGCGTTTAACGATACGAATATGAGGAAGAAAGATAATATCAACTTTGTGCTGCCGGGGTTCATTACGATGTATCCTGCAGCCAAGCCCAGGTTGATGAATGCGAAGAGCGGAGGTATGGCCGGCAGGGGCACCTTGTACCTTTTCAGTACCATCATGGTCGCAACCATCCCCAGGCCTGCACAGATTATAATTATGACAGGAAGGTAGTAATTGAGATAGGATACATAGGCGCCTACGGCTAGCATGATGGGTATTATTATGTCGCCATTGCCTAGCGCCGCGCGCGACAGCACCGGAAGCTTGTTGCCCTTGAGCAGCTTCTTGATATAAGGATCCTTGGCCCCCATGGCGCTTTTCTTGAGTTCGGCCCTATCGCTCTTCTTGAGGAAGCTGGATGGCACGACCTCGACCTCCGAGGAGCTGATCATGAACGCAAGGTTCTGGCTGGATACCTGCTCTGCTATCGTTATCATGTGCTTTGTCACGAAGACTGATATGTAGTCATAGACTGCTATCAGCGCGGCGAAAACATACGCATATGAAAAGCCGTAGAAGCCGAGAAGCACGCCGAAGCCGGTACTGGATACGAGGGTTGCGATGTTCCTCGTCCTTGGCCTGAAGCTTTTCAGTATTATCAGGAAAACGCCGAACGCGGCAGCCAAGACAGTAGATGCCGTTCCGCTTTCAGGAAATAGGTAGCTGAGGATTATGGATACGGCTGTGGTCGTGCCTATGAGTATGAGCGCCCATTCCAGGAACCTGAAGAACCATCCGAAGAGCCTCATCAGCAGCTCCTTTTTCAGGAACCTGAATACGACTATTATCAGAAGCGAGAAAGCTGCAAGGTAGATGACGAAGAACGGCAGGAAGCCTGTTGTCTGCCCTTGTGTCAGTGGATATATGTATATCTGGCTTGACGAAGCGGCCAGCACTGCAAGGAGCAGGCCTGAGAACTGCGCAACAAGGAATAAGGTGATTATCGTAAGCGTCTGCCTGCTCTCTATCCTCCTTTCCAGAAAACCACCAGGCTACTCCTCGTCACGCCTTACGCTCTTGTAGGTGCCCGCCTTTGGACTGTATAGGTCTCCGCTCCTCTCGAGCTCGTATATGTACTTGGTGGTTGCTTCCCTGTCTATTCCCTGCTTTTCCGCCTCTTCGAGTATCTCGACTATCTTCGCGCTGCCCTTGTCAGTCTCGAGCTTCTTTATTATGTTGCTGATTGTATTGAGCTTGGTTACCTTCTCCCTCGGCATCCCTGTCAGGATCGAGTCGATGTCCCTTCTCCCGCTCCTGTCCACTGCAAGCGTATTGAGCATGTATTCGAACAGCGCTATTGCGATCTCGGCGTCCTTGAGCTCTATGATTTCCGACAGCCTTGACTTGGTGCTCGACTCTGCAAGCCTTATGAGGCCCTCTATCTGCCTGGGCGTTATTATCGTGGCGCCCTGCTTCATCGACAGCTTCCTAAGCTCTATGTAGTAGTCCTGGATCCTCTTGCTTGCTTCGGGACCCAGCCTCGGCCTTATGTGCCTTCTTGCATAAGCAATGTACTTCCTGAGTATCTCCGAATTCAGGGGCGGTTCCTCGACCCTTTCGTGATCTGTTATCCCAAGCAGTTCGGCTCCTGAAGCCTCGTGCTGGACTATGATATGCCTTGCGATTTTCTTGTCGACCTCTTCGTCAAGCGTGTCCTTGATCGGAAATATCAAATCGAATCTTGAAAGCAGCGCCGGAGGTATGTTGAACTGGTCGGCCGGATAAGAATTCGGGTCGAACCTCCCGAATTTGGGGTTTGCTGCTGCGAGCACCGATGTCTTTGCAGAAAACTTCGCCACTATTCCTGCCTTCGCTATGCTGATTGTCTGCGATTCGAGGGCCTCAAGAAGCGCGGACTTGTCGTCCTCGCTTATCTTGTCGAATTCGTCTATGCTTACCTCGCCGCCAGAGCCCAGGACGAGCGCCCCTGCCTTGAGCGTCCATCCTCCTTCGGAGAAATCGTCCCTCTCTGCTGCGGCTGTAAGCCCAGCGGATGTGGTTGACTTGCCGCTTATGTAGATACCTTTCGGCACTATGGCCGTGACCGCCTGAAGCATCCTGGTCTTTGCGCTGCCAGGGTCTCCTATGAGCAGCAGGTGGATGTCGCTTCTTATCAGGCCCCCATCGATAAGCTTTTTGTCCGGCGTGCCGCCGAAGAGCTGAAGGGCCAGGGCCCTCTTTATCTCGTCGTATCCGTATATGGATGGTGCTATCGACTTTGCTATCTTCTCGAATATGTGGGGATCCTTGCCCATTTCCCTTATCGTCTTCTCCTCTTCTGGGCTAATCTCTATCTCTGCGAACTCCTTCTGCTTTGACTTTAGCGATGTTGCATCGAAGAACATCGTGTACAGGACCTTGTCCTCCTTGCCCCTGAATGTCCTCCTGGGCCTTATCCTCAGGATGCCGGTTATCTCGATCCTGTCTCCAGGTATTGTCGTGTTTACAAGGTCGTCCTCGAGCCAGACCTCAAGCTGCCATGTCGGCGTGTTGCCCCTCAGCCTTTCAAGCGGGTCCTGGACCGCTATCCTCTGCATGTTGATGAATTTGGACTCCTTGTTGAGCTGCCTGAGGGGTCCCCTTCCACATTGCGGGCACCTTTCTATGACGTTCTCCTTGTCTATCTTTACCTTTGTTATCGTATCGCAGAATGGGCACTGAAACATGGCGATGTTGACCTTTGGTATTATTTCGGACCTCTTGACAACTAGCGAATCGATGGTGAGCAGCTTGCCTATGTATTCCGAGCCCACCTCCTGGATGAGCGGTATGTTTACGCCTAGTCCGTAGAACCTTGCGTAGAGCGGGTCTTGCTTGGGCTTCGGGTTCAGCTTTGCAAGGGCCTCGTTTGCCAGAGGAAGGATCAGGTCGGGGTTTTCTGCAAGCTGGGCGGCAAGATCGGCATCGAACTTCTGGAGGTTCTTTATGTCCATTTGTGCGCTGCGCTTCTTGGGATACGCCACATAGAGGTCGTTTATCTGGTCCGTGTAGTAGGTGTTGTAGAACTCTATGAACTTGTCGGTAATATCGTTTGCCTGGACATCATCCATGAACATCAACTAGCGAAGCGGCGAATATCCCCTGCCGCTCTCTGTGCCTTAATATAAAAATCCTCCCAGTATAAGAATATATGCTATGCAAGTTTAGCAGTGGAAGTGCTGTTTTATAGATGATAAATTGACGGCAAAAAAGGAGAAATTCTACATAACAACGCCCATCTTCTACGTGAATGATAAAGCCCATCTCGGGCATGCGTATACTGTAATAGTATCGGACATCATAGCAAGATGGCACAGGCTCAGGGGCGACGACGTCTTCTTCCTCACGGGAACTGATGAACACGGGGAGAAGATAGTCAAGGCTGCTGAGGAGAAGAGGGAGGATGTGAAGGCCTTTGTGGAAAAACTTGCAGGGACATACAAGAGCTGCTGGAAATCGCTAAACATATCCAACGACGACTTCATACGCACAACGGAGAAGAGGCATGAGGACGTTGTCTTCAAGTTCATCGAGGCGATGGGCAAGAACGGCGACCTGTACAAGGGAGAATATGAGGGCTGGTACTGCGTGCCTGATGAGACCTTCTTCACGGACCTGCAGCTCAAGGACGGAAGGTGCCCTGTTTGCGGGAGGGAGGTACAGAGGCTAAAGGAGGAGAGCTACTTCTTCAGGCTGAGCAAGTATCAGAACCGGCTGCTGGAATACTACGATAACAACAGGGAGTTCCTCTCCCCTAATTTCAGATCGACTGAGATAATAAACAGAGTAAAGGGCGGCTTGAAGGATCTCAGCATAACGAGGAAATCCGTCAAGTGGGGCATACCGTTCCCCATAGACAGGAGGCACAGCATATACGTATGGGTGGAGGCGCTGATAAACTACCTGAGCGCGCTAGGCTGGCACTCGGAGAAGGAGGAGCTGTTCTGGCCGGCTGACGTGCACATGGTCGGCAAGGAGATAAACTGGTTCCACTCGGTAATATGGCCGGCCATGCTTTTCTCTGCGGGCTTGGAGCCCCCGAAGAAGGTCTTCGCGCACGGGTGGTGGACTGTCGACGGTCAGAAGATGAGCAAGTCTGTTGGCAATGTCGTTGATCCCATAGCCATGTCAGGCAAGTATTCCGTAGATGCGCTAAGGTATTTTCTTGTCAGGGAGATACCTCTGGGAGACGACGGCGACTTCTCGGAAAAGGCGCTCGGGCTTAGGCTGAACAACGAGCTGGCCGCAGACCTGGGCAATCTTGCATACAGGGTGCTGAGCATTGCGGAAAAGTTCGATGGCAGCATAGGGGGAGAGCCTGAGCTGGAGGCAAGCCTCGAAATGGAGAAGATAGTCGATGATATGCAAGCCCTCAATCTCTCTGGGGCTATTGAGACCGTATGGCGCTACATAAAGGCGTGCAACAAATACGTGAACGACAAGAAGCCTTGGGAGCTGAAGGGCAAAGAGCTGTCCAATGTTCTATACAACCTCCTTGAATCATTGAGGATAATATCGATTCTGATATCACCTTTCATGCCTGACACTTCTGAAAAGCTGAATCTGCAGCTTGGAGTGGGGCATGGTACGCTCAAGGACGCCAAGTTCGGCACATTCAATGGAAAGATAAAGAAGGGCGAGTACCTATTCAGGAAGATCGAGCCGTAGTCACGTGAATACCGTAGAGACTATCAGCACCCTCTGCGTCTGCGGCACATAGTTCTGTATCGTGTAATTTACCCAGACATAGCCTGTGAAAGGCGTGCCCTTTGGGTATTTCGTTATCCCTGAGGAATCGTAGCAATAAGCGTACAGTATCGTGTAGTTGTCGCTGTACATTATCCTCCCCCCTGGCTGCTTGCCTGTCGGATAGAATATGGCGTTGTTTGTTGTGCCCACGTTTCCGTACTTGGGCCCCGTTCCTGTGTCGTTCTGGGTCGTCGAGCACGACACTCCGTTTATCGTTATCTGCGAGCCGATAGCCTGAGACAGCCTCAACGCGAGTACGCCGCCGCTATTGTTTATCGAGTAGTATTCGCAGCCGAAACCGGGATTGGGGGTGCAGTATGGTGTCGTCAGGGAGACGTTGGAGATCGCTATCCTGTATATGACCAGTACGGCTATGATTATGATTATTATCCCTATGCCGTACGAGGCCATGAAGTCTACTGATGACTGCAGCTTGAGCGGCTTCATGATTTAGATGCAATCACAAAATATTTATGGGTATATAAGCGCTCATGAGGTTGGGGCGGTATAGCCGGCCTGCCAGCTTGCAGTCCAGACTATTGCGCCATTGGCAACCCCTTGGTTGTCGTTCCCTGAGTAGTCATTGTCATTGCCGTTTAGCGGCCACCAGCCTACAATATTCTGGGGGTTGATAGGACTTCCGCCTATGCCCTCGGTATAAAGGGCTTTGACCTGCGTGGCATCGAATGAGATGTTGTATATCTGAAGGTTGGCGATCTGTCCGTTCCAATAGTCATTGAGTCCGCTATCGTCGTATCCTATAAGCACATTCCCCGATTGGATGTTTCCAGCTGCTGACACTGTGCCTGTAAACTGGACATTGTCTACGTATCCTATGACGGAGGTCGTGCTTCCGTTGTAGACAAACACTATGTTATGCCACTTCCCATCGTTGACAGTCGAAGAGCTTATGTAGTTGTCGCCATAGAAGCCCACATTGACGTGGTTCCCGTTGTCATCCCAGATATGCGCGGACCCGTATGTTGTCGCGGTTCCGAACTGGGCAATGACCATGTTTGCCCCGGATGTTGGGGTCTTGACCCATACCGACATCGTAAATGGCTTTGCGCCTAAAGGCAGGCCTGTGGTTGTGGTGGCCTTTATGTACTGGCTGTTGGCCCTGGCAACTGTTACGACGTATTTCGGGAGAAGGTTGCTGCACTGCCCTGCAAGGCTTGTTTGGCCTCCTGTCCTCAATACTTGGCAGGAACCGGGAGTTGCGGTGGGCTGCAGGCTTCCTAGGTTGAATATCCCGAGGGAATAGAGCGATACCATGACGATGGCGATTGCGAGTATCGCCCATCCATATGTCATCAGGTACTCCATTGCTGACTGTGATTTGACTGCCTTTTGCAACTACTTCGCCTTGAGCTCCATCTTAGCCTCAAAGTCCTGGAGCTTGTACTCGAATTCCTCGTTTGTTTTTATTAACCCTTTCTCCTTCTGGAATTCCCTTGCTAGAAGATAGTATATGAGCGCCAGCGCCCTCCTTCCCTTGTTGTTGCACGGTATGACAAGGTCCACGAATTTTATCCAGTTGTCGGTATCGCAGAGAGCCAGTATGGGTATGTTCGTCTTGCTCGCCTCCTTGACTGCCTGCCTCTCGTTCCTTGAGTCGCTGATCAGGACCGCGCTCGGTTCTGTGAAATCCTCCCTGTTCGGGTTCGTGAACACTCCTGGCATGACCCTTCCGCTTATGAGCTTTGTCTTGGTTATCTCGCAGAACTTCGATGCCGAAGCGATTGCGTATATCCTTGAAGCCGTTACGGCTATGTCCTTGGGCTCGTACTTTGCGAGCATCTTCGCGGCCAGCCTTATCTTGTTGTCTATTGTAGGGAGGTCGAGAAGATACAGTCCGTCTTCCCTTATCTTGTAGATGAACTGCTTCATTCCTGGGGTCTTTATCTTGGTGCCTATGTGTATGCCTGCCTCTAGGTAGACAGCCTGATCAATCAACAGTTCGTTTGCCATAGTTACACCAGTTCGGGGTCGCCGAGATTTTCATAGTTAAGATATTTTGAACTCGGGTCATGTGCTCCCTAAGCACAGAGCCTAACCAGACTAGCAGACGACCCCGCGCTAATTATTGACAGCGTTAACGTTTTAATCCTTGCCATAAGCTCACTTCCTGCTGTAGTTGACCACTTCGTCGATGAGGTCCTTGTGGCTTATGAGCATCCTCCTGCAGCAGTATCTCTTTATTCCCATGCTGTCGAGCACCTTCGCGGGATCTTCCTTGTTCGTCTTGGTTCTTGTGTTGAACTCCTCCCACTTGTCCGCAACGACCTGCCCGCACGAGAAACATCTTACTGGTATCATCATGGTAAAACCATCATCTGTACGACTTCTGGAACCTTGCCCTTGCTTTTGGTCCTTTGAACTTCTTGGGCTCGACCTTTCTGTAATCGTCCACTATTAAGCTTCTGTCGTAATCTAGATATACTTTTCTCAAACCCTCGTTAGACAATGAAAGCGCCTTTGCGAGCGCGGTCCTCGCTGCCTGCGCCTGGCCGATGACCCCGCCGCCTCGCATCTCTATCTGTATATCGGATTCGCTCACTATCTGCTGCGCAGAGTCCGACAGATGGATAGGCTCAAGGATGAGTTCCCTCATCTCCCTGGGCTTTATCAGGTTGATGTCTATTCCGTTTACCCTTATTCTTCCCGTTCCGGACTTGAGCGACGCTCTTGCAACCGCGTTCTTCCTCCTTGCCATTGAGAGCAGTATCTTCTGCTTGGCCTTCGCGACCTTGCCCTTCTTCTTGGGGGTGGCCTTCCTGGCCTCCCTCTTCTGGACTGCTTTCTGAGGCAGCACGGCCTCAAGCTCCTTGTCAAGGTTCTCCAGTCCTTTGTCGGCCATGATCATGTACCCTTGTATCCCAGGTTCGTCGTCAGCTCCTTCACAGATATGACATTCTCGAATATGTCGTTCGCCTTCTTCGAGTCAGTCTTGTGTATCTTTGCGTTCTGGAACGATTCCGGGACTGATATGTAAACGCGCAGCTTCTTGAATGCTTCCTTGCCTCTTGGCTTCTTGTATGGAAGCATGCCCCTTACGACCCTCTTGACGAAAAGGTCGGGCCTTCTGGACCAGTATGGGGAATGCTCCGGGTTGGCCTTGTCCTTGAGCTCGACGAGCCGCTTGTACTTCTCGACTATGTTGCGCTTGTGGCCCGTTATGAGCATGCTTTCGGAGTTTAGCACCACCACGTTGTTTCCTTGCAGGAGCAGCTTGGCTACCTGGCTTGCAGTCCTTCCAAGCACCTTCTCCTTTCCATCTATTACGTAATCAGACATGAATAACCCTATACAATTATCTTGGCCTCGCCCTTTACAATGTCCCTTATCTTTACCGTGCTCGACTTCGACTCCTTGAGCTTCTCTATTGCGCTTTCCGAATAGTCGACCGCGCTTATCCTTATCTTCTTCGTGAGCCTGCCCTCCCCGAGGACCTTGCCTGGCACTATTATGCTCTCGCCGTCCTTCGAGACCCTGTCGAGCTTGTTGAGGTTCACCTTCACCCTGCGCCTCTTGGGCATTCCGACCAGAGCGTGGAGCTTCGCTGCCATCTTCTGCTTCTTCGGCTCCCTGCCAAGCTCCTCTAGGGCTGCGAGCCATTCGTTTACCTTGTCGTTTTCCTTAATGCTTGACATTTACATGCACTTCTGATGCGGGGGGTGAGATTTGAACTCACGCAAGCCCTAAAGCTACAGGAACCTCAATCCTGCGCATTTGGCCAAGCTCTGCCACCCCCGCTTTATTTCTTCATCTGCTTGTATACCTCCTTGACATTGTTGCTTATTATATTTACTGCCCTGCCAAGGATTTCCGTGGGTGGCATCTGTCCAAAGGCCTCTATGTAGAATTCAAACTCCTTTTCAGCGTTCATTTTGTAGGTCGCCAGTCCTGGCTGGAACTTCGACGAGTTGGATGCGTTCTTCATGACAGCCTTGCAGTCAAAGCGGAGCTTCTGGTTCTCAGCCAGCTTCATTATCGGTATCTTCTCGTTAGCCACATCCACGTTCTTGTCGCTGCTCTCAAGCGCTTTCGAGTACACTGTGCCGGGCCCTTCCGCAGTGAGCGAGAACACGACCTCGTCGCCCTCTGAATAGTCCTTTGGCGTGACGATTGGTATCTGGCCAACCCTGTGCGCGACATACTCGTCCATCATCGTGCTTGAGTTCTCGTAGAAGGTGACGCTGTCTATGGCCAGGCACGGGACGCTGTTGATCATCGCCCTCCTCAGCGCGTTGGCGGTCGTATAGCTCGCATCGCTAAGCTTGAACCTAAGCGAACTCTTGTTGCTTTCGATTACGCTAATCTTCATGATAACCAGCAAAATAAGGCTGCAGATGATGGTAGATACTTATCCACAAGAACATATTTAAAGTTTGGGTTTACAGCCATCAGGGAGGGCTCCTTTGACGACCGCAGGGCCTGTGGATTCCAGCCATATCCATGCATGCCCCAGGAAGATTTATATTATAATGTGCTTACATTATAATACATTGGTTGGGTATTATGCACAAGCTGGTTTTCGGTTCGAGCATTGCGCTTGCTGCGGTGCTGATGGCCTATTCCGTCTACCATTTGGGCGGCGGGACGTACTGGGTCCTTGCCCTTGCCTCCATAGGGTTCCTGCTTGCGTTCCTTGACACTTCGATGGGCATGGGATACGGTACTGTGGGCACGCCTGTCCTGCTGCTGCTCGGCTTGGCGCCCAAGGTGGTAGTGCCCTCTATACTCATATCGCAGTTCGTGGCAGCAGGCATAGGGTCCATAAAGCACCACAGGTTCAGGAACATGGACCTGACAGATACCAAGGGAAATGACTTCAGGCTGGCGGTGTTGTTTGTGGCGGCCGGGGTTGCAGGGGCCGTGATGGGGGTGCTGGCGGGGGTCAGGCTGCCGAAGCTGTATGTGAGCACGTACATAGGACTGCTGGTGATGTCCATGGGCATACTTGCGCTTGCCAAGCTCCGCTTCAGGTTCACCTGGGCCAAGGCCGGCGTCCTCAGCCTTGTGAGCAGCTTCAACAAGACCATAAGCGGAGGCGGTTACGGGCCCGTGCTCACAATGGGCCAGATCATCTCCGGCAACGGGATCAGGAACTCTGTAGGCATAACGATCTTCACGGTGGCGATCATCAACCTTCTGGGGTTCTTCCTATACAACTACATCAACGGGGCGCTGCTCATCGTGGTCCCGCTGTCGCTGTGCGCCGGGGCGATGGTCGGCGCGCAATTGGGGCCGGAATTCACGAGGAACATGAAGACTGGGAGGAACCTCGTGATGTTCGGGGCCATAACACTTGTGCTTGGTGCCCTTACAATAATATCGCTCTTTGTGAAGTAGCGGATGCAGCCAGTTTTATATACACAGGATAACAAATTGTATTGATGGACCTCTGGCAGTCCTACATGGGCTATGTCGAGGATGCGCTCGGGAGCAAGCGTATCGAGCTTAGGACAGGGCAGCGCTGGAACAGCTCATTGGTGCAGGTACTCCCTAAGTCTGTAGATATCGGGAAGGGCATGATATACAGGGAGTACAGTGAATTCGGCAGGTACATAACAGTTAAGGACCTCACATACGACCTCTTTGTGTCGCTGTATGATGTGAATTCTAGATCATGCGTTGCTATGAGATTATCTGATACGCTGCCCCAGAAGGAGCTGGACGCTGCCCTTGCGCCTTTGAAAAGGCTGCCTAGGAAGAACATAGAGGCCAGGGCCATAGGCATGCAGGATGGGCATGCTGAGCAGGCTGGTGCGCTCATGCACATAAGGAGAGCGCTGAAATGCAGCCTTCTGGAGGTCGATATGTTCGGCGCAGACACGAGGCATATTGTGATAGATCTGGGCACTGGAGCCTCTTACAATCTCCTGCTGCTCAACAGGATATACAGGCCTGGAGAGCTGAGGAACCTGCAGACCTACGAGATGTTCAGGCAGCAACTGGGCTCAAAGGCTCCTGGAAAATAGGGTGGTGTAGACAGGGCCATCGCCCGTCAGCACGCCCTTCTTCAGGAATATGAGGGGGTTGCCAAAGGAGCCGAAATCGATTGTGACATATCTATCCAGTGTTTCGTTGAGTTTCCTTGTATCTGCGCCACGCTTCACTCGCGCTATCGTCACGTGCGGCACATAGGCCCTGCCTTCTTCGATCAGCAGTCCGGCTTCTCCGAGTTTTCCTGAAATAGAATTGTAGATGGAACTTATCTCGCTGTTTCCCGCGCCGATCTTTAGGTATACGACGTGGGGCTGCCTTCCGCCGAAGGTGCCAATCCCGCTCACCGATATGCCGAAAGGCCCGGGCTTGACCGATTTTATGATGTTGCACAACAGTTCGGTCTTAGACTCTTGAATCTCTCCGAGGAAGCGGATGGTTATGTGCAGTGCGTCCCTCTTTACAAGCGTAATGCCGCTGCCTGCGAAGTCTTCAGACGCCTTGAGTATCGCATCCTTTATGTCCTCTGGAATATCGATGCCTATGAAAGCTCGCATATTTTATAAATTGCCGCTGCTCATTAATCTTTGTTGCTTATGGTATCAATAAACGATTTCGCGGCCATAGACATAAGGATAGGTAAGATCGTGGGAATCGAGGAGCACTCAGCTGCCAGGAAGCCGATGTACAAACTTGTGGTCGACTTCGGAGCGGAGATAGGGAAGAGGACGATAATAGCAGGCATACGGGCCCTATATTCGCAGGAGGAGCTCCTTGGAAGGAAGGTCGCATGCGTTGTCAACCTCGAACCGAAGATGATTGCGGGGATAGAGTCGCAGGGCATGCTCCTTGCTGCAGGAGATGAAAGCAGCATATCAATACTTGTGCCCTACAGGGATGTAGAGATAGGGAGCAGGATACGCTGATTATATGATTATTTGCTTGACCGGAATGCCGGGCTCTGGAAAGACCGAGGTTGCGAGGATGCTGCAGGAGAAGGGCTTCAAGGTCTTCGAGATGAGCAGTGCGATAAAGGAGATGATGACTGAGAGGGGGATAGAGGTGAACGTGAAGAGCCTTGAGGATTTCGCAATGAGTTCGAGGAAGTTGCAGGGCATGGGCGTTTTTGCGGTGGAACTGGCGAAGCGCATCAAGGTCAAGAAGGGGCAGGACGTGCTCATATCGGGGATGAGGAACATGGACGAGTTCGCATACCTGAAGAGATACTTCAAGAACATGGTGATAATAGCTCTTGCGGCCCCGAAGAAGCTGCGCTTCGAGAGGCTGAGGAGGAGGGACCCGAAGCATGTCATAACCTACAAGGAGTTTGTCTACAGAGAGAAGACGAACATGAGGGAAGGAATCGGCGGGGCGTTGAAGCACGCCGATTATATAATACTCAATACTGGCTCTTTTGCAGAGCTGAAGAAGAGCGTCAACTATCTGCTGGGCTGCATTGAGAAAGGCAAGATTGCCTACTAGATGATCTGATGGTGCATGATGCTGAAAAGCCGGATGCGAAGAGTGTTGCAGATGTGCCGCCTTTTGCATTCATAGGCAAGTTCGCCTCTGGAAAAGGGCTATATGCTGATGAGCTAATACGTTCGCTGAAATCTGAATTTCATATCGAGGTGTATAAGGTGCCGTCCTTCTCGGCCAAGATAAAAGAGGTAGCAGCGGAGCTGTTTGACGAGGGCCTTGCGAATGACAGGACCGTCTGGCAAAGGTTGGGCAACATGATGCGGCAGATTGACAGGCAGGTCTGGGCCAAGGTCCTGATACGGAAGATTGCGGGAGAAAAGGCAACGGCCTTTGTTGTGGAAGGCTTCAGGGACCCTGAAGAGCTTAGGGCTTTTAGGGACAGGTTTCCTGAAATGCTGGTAATAAGGATAGACACGGATCCGGGAAAGAGGATGGAGGTCTACAAGAAGAGGTATGGGAGCTATCCTACCAAGGAACAGATTGAGCATGACACTGAGAAGGCCATAGACACGATGGATGCTGACATCGCCCTATTCAATGATTATACCAAAGATACGCTGAAACGTCAGCTTGATGGAATTGTCAGTGCGCTGAAGGCAGGCTCTATGGACGAGCTCCTTATCCACAAGAACAACAGCAAAGGCTAGCCATATATCACCATTTTGCTGCTTTTGGCATTGACCAGCTGCCTTGCCTGCTGCTTTGGAGCTATGGTCGTCATCTCGCTCCTCAGCACCTGCATACCCTTCTCTGTAAGACCCAATGGCTTCTGCCCCTCACCCTTCTCGGTGAAGTCCACAATCCCACCCTTCTTCAATTTCTTGAGTGCATACCAAACCCCGCTGGCGCTCTTGCTGTACCTGTATGAAAACGCAACCACGAACTCGGTAGCAGTAGGATATTCGTTCAGGCCGATTGCATAGATGATTTCCATGTCGCTGTCGCTTATCCTAAGGCTTTCAGAATTATCCATAAATTTAGTTAACGCTTGCATAAGAGCACCAGAACAAAAAACAGACTTTTTTGCTCTTACGCAGCGACATGGTCTATGAAGACATTATTTGTTGTCTTCATAGCTATGACTATCAATGAGATTGGCATGCAGACGTATCTGATTAAACTGTCGCCAATTTTAGCCATAGATACCTTTCCGAACATAATGTGCATTAATCAGATATATAAATCTTCTCTAAGGCAACTTGTAGTCTCATCTTAAAATATTGTGTTTAGTAGTATAATCTGGGTTTCATGTTCCTGATTGCTCTGCTTGTGGTGCTGGGCTCGCTGGCTCTCGGAATATCTATAGCGTCAAGGTTCGGATTCGCTGGCAATCCGTATTTCAGGCTTGCTGTGGGGATCCCGGTAGGGATAACCGTATTCTCGTATGCTCTCATCGCAATCTATTTCGCATCGGGCATAACCGACACTTATATTACGCTGCTTGTTGTCCTGGCATCTTTTGCGGTAGCGTATGCCGCTGTTGGCAAGAATGTTGCAAGCATTTGGTCTGGAAGAAAATCAATGTTGCCGAGGGGAGTGCTCTGGCCCATATTGATTGTGTTTTCCATCCTCTTCGTCTTCTGGTTTACGTCGATGTATGAAAGCGGCGGCGCGCTGTATTGCAGGAATAACGCTGCGTGCTCAGACCTCCTGTATCATTTCGGCATAGGCAACTCCCTTCTGTACCACAAGCCGCTGCCCCCTTACCTTTTCAGCATAAACACGACCAACATATTTCCGTTCGTTTTCGACCTCTACAGCAGCCTGCTGCTCAAGCTCGGCTTCAGCATGTTTTACGCGAACATGGTCCCTGACATATTGCTGCTTTTTTCGGCGGTGTACCTGTCCGGAATGCTGGCATACAAGATGACCGGGAGCAGGGTGGCCACGGCTTCAGCGCTCCTGATATTCTGGTTCGGCACAAACTACGCCGTGGCGCTTACTGCGTATCTGGTTGCCCCGCACCTGGGCTTGTCTAGCTTTTTGCCGCAGCCCGGCACCGCGCTGGCAGACAACGGCATGTCTGCGCAGACGAGGCTTGGCGCCGTACTTTCGCTCAGCGGAGGCTTCGTGACACTGTGGATACCGATACTCAACCCCATACTTATGCCCCAAAGGGATTTCCTGCTTGGCTTAGCTCTCGGCCTTCTTGCAATATACATGGTATACGATATTGCTTTCGAAAAGAGGGATACGACAGCGGGGGATTTCCTGCTTCTTGGTTCGGTTGTTGGGCTGATGCCTATGGTCCATCCTCCCACAGGCATAGTGCTCCTCTTTGTCATACTGTTCTCTGCTATTTACCTAATGCTAGAAAAAGGCGGCAAAAAAATACTGAGGAAATCGGGAATTGCGGTGGTCCCTGCAGTCGCTTTTGGTTCTATAGAGCTTTATTACATAAGCTTGCAGAAGCTGCCTCCCGGTTGGTACCATTTCGTATATTCCTCCAGGATATTCGGTGGGCAGAACATAGTCTTGACTATAATCAACACGATGCTTGCGAACCTTGCCTTCCTTGCAGAGGTATTCGGGATCGCGTTCATCCTCGCTGTGCTCGCGTTGTTGCTCATCGGGAACAGGAAACAGAGGATTTTCTCCATCCCGTTTTTAGCCATGCTGGTCTTTGCAATGGTCTTTTCCACGCAGCCGGTCTGGACTGACAACGACAGGATAACACTGTACGTCTTCCTCCTCTTCGCAGTCCTTGGTGGGTTGCTAATTGACAAAGTATGGAGGATGAGGGGCAGGCTCCCTAAGGCGCTCGCGTGCCTGATGGTGGTACTGATCAGCGGGAATTCGATAATAATATACATAAATTCTACAATCATGTACAGCGGCTACTGGCTTCTTACGCAGCAGGAGCTTGACGCCGCGCAGTTCATAAGTGCCTACACTCCACAAAACGCAATTTTCGCTGTCAGCAACTATAACAACCTGCAGAACCAGCCCGTATCTACAGTTGCTGCGAGGCAGACCATTCTATCAGAAGCGCCCTATGTCGACCTGGAGATACACTCGCTGCCGATAAGCGGCTTGCTGGACCTCCAGAACAGGATATTCAGTAATGGGGACTGCAAAGCGATAAGGGATTACAACATATCCTATATCTACCTTGAGTCTGGGAACCAGAACGACAGGAAACCGTTTGAAAACGCGAACTTCAGCGAGGTATTCTCAACATTTGACCGATACTTCGAGAGGAACATAACCATATACAGGGCGATGTGCTAGTTTGCTTGCCAACTCCTCGCGAACCTGCCTAAGATAAACTATAAATAAACACTATGCAAAATGCTTCTGTGGTTTGTTGATTCCTGAAATGATAAGGATATCCATATTGCTGGCGATAGCCGTAATTTACGCACTTTTTGACGTTTTCAACAAGCGGGATGTGCCCAACATATTCGTCTATGCGACAATTGTTATAGGCGCAGCAGTGGCCTTGACGTACGACATTAGGACCATAGAGTTCGGGGCGCTTATAGCCGTAGGCATAGGATGGTTCGGATATCTTATGTACAAAGCTGGCTTCCTCGGCGCAGGAGACGTCTTCGAGTTCATCTTTGTTTCCCTGGTGTTCCCGATGCAGCCGGTTCCGCTGCTGTCCGGCCTGGGCCAGATGCAGCTGCCTTTCATATTTTCGGTGCTGATCGCTGCAGGATATGCTGCAACCCTCTTCATACCTGTATACTATCTGTTGCTCGGCGAGAGGAAGCGCGTGAGCGCCGATTACGGCTTTAATAAGCACAGGGTTGTCAAAGCAGCCGCGCTGCTTGTAGCTTACCTGATCATGTTGGCTGTTCTTTATGAATTCGCCAGCCTGAGTGCTGTTGCCGTTGCGCTGGTGCTGCTCATAGCCATTCCGTCGTCGATAATGCTGCTGTACGAAAAGGAGATCTACCTTGGCATGGTATCTTTCATATATCCAAGAAGCATGACAGATGGCGACATGATCGCGGTAAATCTGATGAGGCAAGGCGATATCGCGTTCTTCAAGAAGAAGGACCCTGAATTCGGCAGGCTCGCCACTAACAGCATAATAAAGAGGATCAAGAACGCCAAAAGGAAGATTCCGGTTTACAGGAATTCTGTGCCGTTCGCGCTGTTTATGCTGATAGGGATCGTGATATCCATTCTTTTCGGCAACCTTGTGCTGTACATAGTCGCTTGATTAGTCTCTCTTCGAGTCCCTTATTGCATCGGATGCGGATTGCCTTGCCTGCTCATGTATGCCTGTGAGGCTCTCGGTTCTCTGCGCCGCAAGCGTGCTCAGTTCATATGCAAGGAAAAGAGTTGCGAATGCTTCTGCGAGCTTTAGCCTCGTTATCCCTGCATCGTCTGTTGGATCATAGAAGCCGCTTGCCTTAAGCATAGCTTTTGCGAGTTCCATGGACGTGCCTCCGCCCACTGTGCCTACCTCAAGCACTGGTATTATCAGCCTGAATCTCAGCGCTCCATTAGCCAGGATTTCGATGTCGTCCATCGTGTGCGTCGTCCCGACTATCTGGGCTACGTCCTGGCCGTAGATAGGATATACTGCTGCAGCTATGTTTGCTACGGCAGAATTATTGCCCATGACGCCTCCAATGCTCGCATTCCTATAGTTCTTCTCATAGTTTATCTGGTACAGTTTTGCCGGGGTTGTCTTAAGCTTTGATATGATGATGTTCTCAGGTATGTCCACGCCGACGGTCATGGATACGCCCCTTCCAAGTAGCATGTTTATGCTTGATACCTTCTTGTCCGTGCAGAGGTTTCCGCTCTGAGCCACTATGTCCGCATTGTCTACCTTTATGCCTATCCCGAGCTGCTGGGCAAGGAGTGCAGATGCCTCGTTTGAGGCCATAAGTATGTCGGCGAGGGCCCTGGTAGCATCGGCTGCGCCTGATGTTGTGCCGTTCATGCCCATAGCTGCACCAGTATCGGCGATGTACCTAAGTGTTATCTCTGTATCCTGGGGTATGGACATTATACTCTTAAGTTTCGTGTGGCTCTTGCCGTGCTCGAATACGGATTTGAGATAGCCAAATCCTTCGTCGCTCTCCACGAACTCTTTTATCTTCTTTACTGCGCTCTGGCTGCCTGTGCTTAGCGTGACGCTCCTTGTCATCCCATCCCCTATATGATGTATCTCAACTGCACCGCCGTTCGTTGCCGCTTCGTTGGCCGCTATAATCACTGAAAGACCTCTCTGTGTCGTCTCAACGACGCCCTTCTCTGTTGTAGATAGGAACATTGGCCGTCCTTCGTTGATGTCGGTATAGCCACCGCTTATCAGACCAGGAGGTATCTCTATGAAGCTTATCGGCAGAGAGCCAGTGGTGCCCACTATCTGTGAGGTGTGCTTCCTTGCCGCTTCGTCGAAATCCATGAACTTTGCGTTGTCGAGCTTGTCGAGTGCTCTCAGATCTATACCGTATTTCCTGTTTAGGTACTTCCTCCTTATCTGTGCAGCAAGCTTCTCCTTTATGCCTAGTTCCGAAGCGACGTTACGCAGCTTGAGCTCTCCTTTTAATAGCCGGTTTACAGCATCCTCAAACTCTTTTGTTGGCATGGTGACTCTCGCTGTTTTTGTTCCTTCTATTGCCATATATATTCGCATCAAAGGGTAGATTTTCAGGTTTTAAAAGGGGTCCTGCGGCTTCGTCTTTTGACTTATTTACGTGCTCCCATCGGGATTTGAACCCGAGTTGCGGGGTTGAAAGCCCCACGTCCTTG